>NZ_JAVCWL010000024.1:0-119536 GCF_030846505.1 Massilia pseudoviolaceinigra
CAAGTTCACTCCCTTTGACAAGTTTATCAAATAGAAGTGTCCACAGAACTCAGGTTACCTCAACCAGGTCGACCTGACCGGCTCGGTCAGCGACAAGCATACCAAGGTCATCATGGGCAGTATGTATGGCGATTCCCGTGACACCTTGGGCGGTGCGGGCGCAACCATGTATTCCCTCACCTTGTCGACCGGCGAGCTCGACATCGTCACCCCGGCGCTGCGGGCGGTCGATGCGGCGACAGCGCGCAGCGATGGCCATTACGGCAAGCTTGCCTACAGCGCCGAGCGGGTGCAGTACATCAGCAACGTGCTCTCGCTGTCGGCTTCCATCAAGGGGCAAATCGCATCGGGCAATCTGGACGTCTCGGAAAAAATGGAACTGGGTGGCATGAACGCGGTGCGTGCCTATCCGGAAGGCGAAGCGTACGCGGACCAGGGTTATGTGCTGAGCATGGAAGCGCGCTTGCGGCTGCCGACATCGACGCTCTTGCCTGACGCGCAAGTGCAACTGGTCGGTTTTGCCGACACCGGGACGGTCACGCGCGACAAGAACCCGTGGACTGTCGGTCCGAACAAGCGGACCCTGAGCGGCGCCGGGTTTGGCATCGTCTTAACCGAGCGTGACAATTACCTCATCACGGCTTACTACGCCGGCAAGCTCGGGAGTGAAAAAGCAAGTTCCTCGCCCGACAGATCGGGCCGCTTCTGGATCCAGGCAGTGAAATATTTCTAAGTGCGGCGGACGCGAGCAAACGCGCCCTAAGCCCTTCGCTTAAAGCAAAAGGAATCACCATGAACATCATCTTCCAATCGATCTGGAATGCCCAAACCGGCACCTTTGTCGCCGTGTCCGAACACACCAGGAGCGCAGGAAAAAGGACTTCGTCCCGTGCCAGCGCAACGGCGACCGGGGTTGCCGGCGGGGCGCTGTGCGCCATGAACATGCTCGCACTATCGCTGGCGATGGTCGGTGCTGACGCCCTGGCGCAGCAGCCAACGGGCGGCGTGGTCAGCGCCGGCAGCGCCAGCATCAGCAGCGCGGGGGCCGGCACGACGATCCAGCAGTCGACCCAGAACGTGGCGATCAACTGGCAGAGTTTCAACGTCGGAGCGGGCGAAACGGTGCGCTTCGTGCAGCCGAACGCCAGCGCGGTCGCGCTGAACCGGGTCGTCGGGTCGAATGCGTCCAGCATTTTGGGCAACGTGAGCGCCAACGGCAAGGTATTCCTTGTCAATCCGAACGGCGTCATGTTCGGCAAGGGCGCATCGGTCAACGTCGGCTCGCTGGTGGCCTCGAGCCGGCATATCACCGATGCGCACTTCATGGCTGGCGACTACACGTTTTCCGGCGGCGGCCCCGGCGCGGTGCGCAACGAGGGCACGCTGAACGCGGCCGATGGCGGCTACGTGGCCCTGCTCGGGGCGAGCGTGAGCAACGAGGGACGCATCTCGGCCAACCATGGGATGGTTGCCCTGGCGGCCGGCAATGGCATGACGCTCGACGTCCTGGGCGACCAGCTGCTCGGCGTGACGGTCGACCAGGGCGCGCTCAACGCGCTGGTGCAAAACGGTGGCCTGATCCAGGCCGACGGCGGAGCCGTGCTGCTGACCACGCAGGCGGCGGGCGACCTGCTGCATACCGCCGTCAACAATACCGGCGTGATCCGGGCCCAACGGGTGGAAAACCATGGCGGCGTCATCAGGCTGATGGGTGACATGCAGTCGGGTACGATGAGCGTTGGCGGCAGCCTCGACGCCAGCGCGGCGGATGGCGGCAATGGCGGCTTCATCGAAACTTCCGCCGCCAGGGTGACGATTGCGCCCGACGCCAAGGTCACGACCGCGGCACCAAACGGACATGCGGGAACCTGGCTGATCGACCCGGAAGATTTCACGATCGGCAGCGCCCCCACCGACAATATTTCCGGAGCCACGCTGTCGGGCCTGCTGGTCACCAACAGCGTCATCATTACCACGGCCGCCGGCCCCGATTCCGTGGTCGCGGGCACCCCGCCGGTAAGCAACCTCAATACCAACACCGCGGGTAACGGCGATATCCATGTCAACGAGGCCGTCAGCTGGACGGCCAGCACCAGCCCGACGACGCTGACCCTGAACGCGGTGCGCGACATTAACATCAATCAAGCTATAACCAGCACCAATGGTAACTTCGTCGCCTGTTGCGGACGCGATATCAATGTCAACGCCGCCATCACGACGGTCAATGGCAGCGTGTCGCTGGGGGCGGGCCGCGATCTGAATCTGAACAGCACGGCAGCCATGACCACCACCGACGGCAATGTCATGATGTGCGCGGGCAATAACGTGAACATCGGTGCGACCATCACCCTGACCAGGGGCAGCAGCATCTCGGGTCAGAGTCTCGACCTGCCGCTGGGCCTCGTGTTAAGTGCCGGTACCAACGGCAGCGGGGCCGGCACGCTCATTTTTTCGCCCCAGGCCCTGCCGTCCGCGATCACCGGGCCGAATGCGCCGGTAACGATCAAGTACAACCCGGTCTCGTATGACGCGCCGACCGACTATCTGCCCATGTTCACAATGAGCGGGGGCGCCGCCCTGACCCAGCAGATGCTGGTATTTGCCGCCGGCGGAGACAAGACCTATGACGGCAGCACTGCCACGACGATGACGTCGCTCAAGGATACGCCGAACGGAGTGACCCTGATCGCCGCGCCTGGCAGCAGCGCCACGTTCGACACGGCGGAGGTCGGAGAGGACAAGGCAGTCACCCTGGTGGGCTACAGCCTCGGCGGCGCCAATGCCGGCAGCTACGCCCTGCCGCAATCGTGTTGCGGTACGGTCGTGATAAGCACCACCGGCAATATCAGCGCGGTGGTGGTGCCGCCACCGGTCGTAGTGCCGCCGCCGGTCGTGGTGCCGCCACCGGTCGTAGTGCCGCCGCCGGTCGTGGTACCGCCGCCGGTCGTGGTGCCGCCGCCGGTCGTGGTGCCGCCTCCTGTCGTGGTACCGCCACCTGTCGTGGTACCGCCGCCGGTGGTTGTGCCACCACCAGTGGTTGTGCTGCCACCGCCGATTGTGGTGCCGCCGCCGCCGGTCGTTGTGCCTCCACCGCCGGTCGTCGTACCGCCGCCGGTCGTGATACCGCCACCGCCGGTCGTGATACCGCCACCGCCGGTCGTGGTACCGCCGCCGGTCGTGATACCGCCACCGCCGGTCGTGGTACCGCCACCGCCGGTCGTGGTACCGCCACCGCCGGTCGTGGTACCGCCGCCGCCAGTGGTGGTGCCGCCGGTCGTCGCGCCACCGCCTGTCATTGTGAGTCCGCCAGTCGTTGTGGCGCCCCCGGTTGTTGTACCGCCGGTGCTCGTGCCTCCCGTTATCGAACCGCCAGCGGTCGTGCCACCCGTCGTCGTGGCCCCGCCAGTGGAGGCGGTCGCGCCGCCGGTCATCACGCTTCCTCCTGTATCCGTCCGATACATGATCGGACCACCGCCGCGCCCGCTATCTTCTGGCGCAACCGTGCCGCCCATCACGGTACGTCCGCATCCGGCTGACACGCAGCCATTGTTCGCCCTGGCCCCGCCGGCACAGCCGCCGGCGCCGTCACTGGTCCTGCCATCGGTACAGCTGCCGCGCGATGTCGTCGTTGTGCCGTTGGTCGAGCAGCCGGCGCCGGAACTGGACGTTCCGCTCAACCGGCCACCGAAACAGGACCGCAACTAGGAACCGGCCCCGATCATGACGATCAAGCTACGGCGTTGCGCCGTTCCCAGACAGAGCGCGGCGCGCGGCGTCGCGCTGCCGGACAGGCGCAACGCCGCTGCCCGGGCCCTTGCCGGCGCCCTGTGCCTGTCTGCGCTGGGTCTTGTTTTCGCGCCCCAGTGCGCGCGCGCGGCTGATCTGGCCGAGCAACCGATACGCGCCAATTTCAAGCACGAGAGCGCGTCGGCCGATGCCGTGCAAGTGGCGGACTGGGTCCTTAATTCGGGCAATCATCGCAACTTGTCCTTCGTGATCATCGACAAGAAGAATGCCAAGGTCTTTGTTTTTCATCCCGACGGCCAATTGCGTGGCGCCGCGGCCGTGCTGCTCGGCGAAGCGATCGGAGACGATTCGGTGCCCGGCATCGGCGAGCGCGCGTTGTCGACCATTCTTCCGCAAGAACGCACCACGCCGGCTGGGCGTTTCGTGGCGGCGATCGACCGCAACCTTCATGGCAAGGACATTTTGTGGGTGGACTACGGCGCCGCCATTTCGCTGCACCGGGTCGTGACGGGCAATCCGAAAGAGCGGCGCGCCGAACGTCTGGCCACGCCCAGTTCGCTCGACAACCGTATTTCGTATGGCTGCATCAATGTGCCGGTCGCGTTCTTCAACAACGTCGTGACACCGGCCTTCAAGAACACCAACGGCATCGTCTATATCCTGCCCGAAACGCGTCCATTGCAGCACGTGTTTGCGGACTTGAGCGCCGCCGAGCAGGCGCGCCTTCAACGTTAGCCCGGGCGCGATCAACGCGCAGCGAGCCGTTCCGCTCTGGCATGCCTGGCGCGCCGCCGCCAATCTTGAACGCCACCAGTTCAGCGCCCTTCGTAGAGCTTGAAGCCGCCGACGATCTGTTCCAGGTTGGCCGCCTGCTGCTGCAGTGACTGCGCTGCCGCCGCCGCCTGTTCGACCAGGGCGGCGTTCTGCTGGGTGGTGTCGTCCAGTTCGGTAATCGCCTGGTTGACCTGGCCGATGCCCAGGTTCTGCTCCGCGCTGGCACCCATGATGGCGCCGATGATGCCGGCCACCTTGTCGGTGCTGGCAACGATTTTCTGCATCGTGGCGCCGGCTTCGGTGACCAGCGCGGCGCCCTTGTCGACGCTGAGCACTGACTCATTGATCAGCGCGTTGATTTCCTTGGCCGCCGCCGCCGAGCGCTGCGCCAGGTTGCGCACCTCGGCGGCAACCACGGCAAAGCCGCGTCCCTGCTCGCCGGCGCGCGCCGCCTCCACGGCTGCGTTCAGCGCCAGGATGTTGGTCTGGAAAGCGATGCCGTCGATCACGCTGATGATGTCGACAATCTTGCGCGACGATAGTTCGATCGAGCCCATGGTCGTCACCACGCTGGAGACGATGTCGCCGCCCTGCGCGGCCACGCTGGACGCCTCGCGCGCCAGCCGGTTGGCCTGATTGGCGTTGTCTTCGTTGTTCTTGACGGTACTGGTGAGTTCCTCCATCGAGGCCGCCGTCTCTTCCAACGAACTGGCCTGCGCCTCGGTGCGCGAGGACAGGTCCTGGTTGCCGGCCGCGATCTCGCGCGAGGCCAGCGCGATCGACTGGGTGCTCATGCCGATTTGCTGAAGCATGCTTTGCAGACGCTCGATGAAGGCGTTGAAGCTGCTCGAGACAGCGTCGAACTCCATGCCGCCGCCGGGCGGCAGGCGGCGCGTCAGGTCGGCGTCGCCGGTCGAGAGGTCGTCGATATTGCCCTTCAAGACGGCCAGGCGGCGCATCATCATGCGGATCCCCAGGACGATCAGCACCAGCATGGCGATGGCGATCGGAATCTGCACCATGCCCAGCGTGTGCAGGATGCGGTCGCTCTGCTGGCTCAGCAGATTGTTCGGCAAGCCGGTGGCCAGGATCCACGGGCTACCCGCGATGGTGGCGATGAACAGGGTATGGTCCTTGCCGTCGCTGCGGTAAGCCGATTCCAGCCTGGGCTTGTCACCGAGTTCCGGCAGCACCTTGGCCAGTTGTGCGGCCATGGGCGAGCTGGCGGCCAGGTCCGTGATGTTCTTGAGCACGATCTCGCTCTTGATATAGCTGCTGTTGCTGACAACCTTGCCGTTGTGTTCGAGAATCAGGATCTGCCCGTGCACGGCGGCCTCCATGCCGGCCACCAGCTGGTTAAAGAACCCCAGGGTCACGTCGACGGTCGAGACGCCGAACAGCTCATTGTCCTTGTAGATCGCCATGGCGCAGTTGGTGCGCGGCTGCGCGCTGGCGTCATCCTTGTAGGCCTTGGCCCAGGCGCACTGGCCTTTGGGCGCCTTGGCGCCGCCCTGCCACCACGGCTGCTCGAAATACTTGAGCGACTCGGGCGAGTTCCAGTGGGTGTTCACCTGCAGCTTGCCGGCCGCGTCGCGCGCATAAAAGGTGCTGAACTTTTCCTTTTCCGGATCGCGTTTTTTCGGCACTGGCCAGATACCGCCGCCGAACACGTTGACGTCGCCGTACTGGTCCACCAGGCCGGGCAGCAGGGTATCGATCGCGGCGCTGTCCATCAGCGCCACGGTCTGGGTAATGGCGCGCTGCTGCGCTTCCACCTGCTTGAGCTGCTCGGTGATCTTGACGGCAATGTTGTTGACATCATTGCCGATCAGTTGACCTTCGGCGCTTTTCAACTTCGGGGTGATGAATTGCGTGATGGCCCCGAGCGTAATGAGCAGCAAGGCAATGAAGATGGCCGAAAATAGCAGGATGAAGCGCGACTGGCTTGAGCGGAAATAGTCTTTCAAGGGGAACCTCTGGGGTGTTTGGGCTGCTGATGTGGGGTGCCGCCGCCGCGTGCGGGCCTCCTTAAAGGTCATCCTTCGGTCCGGCACTGGAGTTCGGGAAGATTATGCCTGTAGGCAACTTTTGTCAAACGTCGCGACACCATTCTGACCAAGAAGCAACAGTCGCCGGCTTGGGGGACCGCCGGCGGGCGCGTCAGGCTGTGGAAATCGCTGCTGATAATCATGATCAGCCTTGGTGGATTTCATAATAGAAAAAAACCAACACACAGGGCACCATCTATCCCGTGATGCTGGCAAGGGGATATCCCAGGCCGGCATGGATACCAATCGGGAAGAGAGACATGACAGATTCAGTTACATCGATGTTGCCGGTCGACGCGGAACGGGCTTTGCTGGTCGGGCGCGTCTGGCGCGGCGGCGCCGGTCCTTCGGTCGTGGTGCTGCGCCGCGGCCAGCTCATCGACATCAGCGCGCACGCCGCCACCATGGCCGAGCTGCTCGAATGCGCCGACGCCCCGGAAATTGCCCGTAACGCTCCCGGCGTCGCGCTCGGCACGCTGGACGAGCTGCTGGCCAAGGCCAAGGCGGGGACCGGGGCCGAAACCGACCGCACCCGCCTGCTGGCGCCCAACGACCTGCAGGCGATCAAGGCGTGCGGCGTCACCTTCGCCGTCAGCCTGCTCGAACGCGTGATCGAGGAGCAGGCCAAGGGCGACCCGGCCCGCGCCGGCGAGCTGCGCGCGGCCATGCAGGAATGCATCGGCGACGACCTCTCGGCCATCAAGCCCGGCTCGCCCGCGGCGGACAAGCTCAAGCAAGACCTGATCGCGCGCGGCCTGTGGTCGCCCTACATGGAAGTGGGCATCGGCCCCGACGCCGAAGTATTTACCAAGTCGCAGCCGATGTCGGCCGTGGGTTTTGGCGCCGATGTCGGCCTGCATCCCGATTCCAGGTGGAACAACCCTGAGCCGGAAATCGTCTTGGCCGTCAACAGCCGCGGCGAAGTGCGCGGCGCCAGCCTGGGCAACGACGTCAACCTGCGCGATGTCGAAGGCCGCAGCGCCTTGCTGCTCGGTAAAGCCAAGGACAACAACGCCTCCTGCGCGATCGGCCCGTTCATCCGCCTGTTCGACGAGCACTTTACGATCGATACCATCCGCAATGCCGAGGTCAGCATGCTGATCGAAGGCGCCGATGACGATTTTCACCTGTCAGGCGCGAGCCGCATGCGCGAAATCAGCCGCGACCCGCTCGACCTGGTGGGCCAGGTGTGCGGCAAGCACCATCAATATCCGGACGGCTTCATGCTGTTTCTGGGAACCATGTTCTCGCCGATCAAGGACCGTGACGCCGCCGGCGCCGGCTTTACCCATCACCTGGGTGACCGCGTCAGCATTTCCACGCCCTCGCTCGGCACGCTCGTCAATGAAGTCCAGCGCAGCGACCAGGTGGCGCCGTGGACCTTCGGCGTGCGCGCGCTGTTCGACAACCTGGCCCGCCGCGGCCTGCCGAGAATGACCCAATGAGCGAACAGAGCAAGCTAACTTACGCGATTTACCCCGATCTGGCCGGTAAAACCGTGCTGGTCACCGGTGGCGGCAGCGGTATCGGCGCGGAAATGGTGAGCGCCTTTGCACGCCAGGGCGCGCGCGTGTTTTTCGTCGACATTGCCGAGCAAGCGTCGCGGGAACTGGCGCATTCGCTCGCCGATGCCGTTCATCCGCCTGTATTCCTGCCTTGCGACCTGACCGACCTGGACGCGCTCGCTGCCGTGTTTGCCCGGATCGGGCTGGGCGGCTGGGCGGTCGATATCCTGATCAACAACGCTGCCAACGATGACCGCCACGGCGTCAAGGACGTCACCCCGGCCTATTGGGACCAGCGCATGGCGGTCAACCTGCGCCACCAGTTCTTTTGCGCTCAGGCCGCGGCCGAAAGCATGCGCGTCAAGGGCGCGGGCGTGATCCTGAACATGGGGTCGATTTCGTGGCACCTGGCCTTGCCGAACCTGAGCCTGTACATGACGGCCAAGGCCGCCATCGAAGGCTTGACGCGGGGGCTGGCGCGCGATCTGGGTGTCGATGGCATTCGCGTCAACTGCATCATTCCGGGAGCGGTGCGCACGCCGCGCCAGGAGCAGCTGTGGCACACGCCGGATGAAGAGGTCAGGATCCTGGCCGGACAATGCCTGCGCGAGCGGGTGGAAGTGCAGGATGTGGCGGCGCTGGCGCTGTTTTTGTCCTCGGGTAACGCGGGGCGCTGCACCGGACGCGATTATTTCGTCGACGCCGGATGGTACGGAGCATGAGCATGGAACAGCCTGTTTGTCTATGGCCGGTGGGTGCCGAGCTGGGCGAGGGCCCGATCTGGCATGCTGCCAGTAAGTCTGTATATTTTGTGGATATCCGCGGGCGCCAGGTGCATCGCTGCGCGGCGGATGGAACGCGGCGGCAGTCGTGGAGTGCGCCGGGGAGGCCGGGGTTTATTGTGCCGGCGGTTGGGGCGACCGATAGCGGCGGTACAAAAAACTTGGGTTCCCGCCGAGGGCCGCCTTGGCGCGGGAACGACGAGGATATCGTTGAGGCCGTTACCTTACGATCCGTCGCCCCCGCGCCAAGGCGGCCCTCGGCGGGGGCCCAAGTTCGTACCGGCACCACCGGCTTCATCATCGGCCTCGACGACGGCCTTTACCACTTCAACGAACAAACCGGCCAGTTCTCCCCACTGCGCCACATCGAAGCCGACCTGCCCCGCAACCGCTTCAACGACGGCTTTGCCGCCGCCGACGGCTCGCTCTGGTTCGGCTCGATGGACGCCGGCGAAACCGACCCCACCGGCTCGCTCTACAGCCTGCACCCCGGCGGTCGCCTTACCACCGTCGACAGCGGCTACATCATCACCAACGGCCCGGCCATGAGCCCGGACGGCAAGACCCTGTACCACACCGACACCCTGGGCAAGAAGATCTACGCTTTCGACGTCCTGCCCGACGGCACGGCCACGCGCAAGCGCCTGTTCATCGCGACGCAGGCCCCCGGCCACCCGGACGGCATGGCCGTGGACGCCGACGGCGGCATCTGGGTCGCCATGTTCCGCGGCGCCCGCATCGACCGCTACAACCCGGCCGGCGAACTGGTCGCCACGATCGCCTTTCCCGTCTCTAACATCACAAAATTAGCCTTCGGCGGCGCCGACCTGCGCACCGCCTTCGTCAGCACCGCCTGGAAGGGCTTGAGCGTGGAAGAGCGCACGGGCGAACCGCTGGCCGGCGGTCTGTTTACTTTCCGCACCGACACGCCGGGCCTGGCCCAGCACACCATTTCGCTACAGGATATCGCTTGAGCACCCACCCAACTCCGCCACGCCGCTACCGCTCGCAGGACTGGTTCGACAATCCCGACCACATCGACATGACCGCGCTTTACCTGGAGCGCTTCATGAACTACGGCATCACCGCCGACGAACTGCGCGCCGGCCGGCCCATCATCGGCATTGTCCAGAGCGGCAGCGACATCAGCCCGTGCAACCGCATCCACCTGGAACTGGCCAAGCGCGTGCGCGACGGTATCCGCGACGCCGGCGGCATTGCCATGGAATTCCCGCTGCACCCGATTTTTGAAAATTGCCGCCGCCCGACCGCATCCATCGACCGCAACCTGGCCTACCTGGGCCTGGTCGAAATCCTGCACGGCTACCCGATCGACGCGGTGGTGCTCACCACCGGTTGCGACAAGACCACGCCGGCCCAGATCATGGCCGCCTCGACGGTCGACATTCCCGCCATCGTGCTCTCCGGCGGGCCGATGCTCGACGGCTGGTTCGAGGGCGAACTGGCCGGTTCCGGCACCGCCATCTGGCACGGCCGCCGTCGTCTGGCTGCCGGTGAAATCGACAACGAAAAATTCCTGCAGATCGCAGCGGCCTCGGCGCCCTCCGCCGGGCACTGCAACACCATGGGCACCGCCTCGACCATGAATGCGCTGGCCGAAGCGCTCGGTATGTCGCTCACCGGCTGCTCGGCCATTCCGGCGCCGTACCGCGAACGCGGCCAGATGGCCTATGAAACGGGCCGGCGCATCGTCGAACTGGCGCGCCAGGATGTCCGGCCGTCGCACATCCTCACCAAAGACGCGTTTCTGGACGCCATCGTGGTCAACGCCGCCATCGGCGGTTCCACCAATGCCCAGCCGCACATCATGGCCATGGCGCGCCAGGCCGGGGTCGAGATCGAATCGAGCGCGTGGATGGAATTCGGCCACGACGTGCCGCTGCTGCTTAACATGCAGCCGGCCGGCAAGTTCCTCGGCGAACGGTTTCATCGCGCCGGCGGCGTTCCGGCCATCATGTGGGAGTTGCAGCAGGCCGGCAAGCTGCGCGCCGAGCGCCTGACCGTCACCGGTACCACCATGGCGGTCAACCTGCAAGAGCGCGCCAGCGTCGACCGCGAAGTGATTTATCCGTACGACGCGCCGCTGAAAACCAAGGCCGGCTTCTTCGTGCTCAAAGGGAACCTGTTCGACTTCGCCATCATGAAGACGAGCGTGATTTCGGCCGACTTCCGCACACGCTACCTGTGCCGCCCCGGCCACGAAAATGTGTTCGAATGCCGCGCCGTGGTGTTCGACGGCTCGGGCGACTACCACGCGCGCATCAACGATCCGGCGCTCGATATCGACGAAAGCTGCATGCTGGTCATTCGCGGCGCCGGTCCCATCGGCTGGCCGGGCTCGGCCGAAGTGGTCAACATGCAGCCGCCGGACGCGCTGATCCGGCGCGGCATTCTCAACCTGCCGACCTTGGGCGACGGGCGCCAGTCGGGTACCTCGGACAGTCCCTCGATTTTGAACGCCTCGCCCGAAAGCGCGGCCGGCGGCGGGCTGGCTTACGTGCGCAGCGGCGACATCATCCGTGTCGACCTGAACACGGGCCGCTGCGACATGCTGGTCGACAATGCCATCCTGGCCGAACGCAGGAAGGAACCGATCCCGCCCACGCCGCCGAGCCAGACTCCGTGGCAGGAGCTGTACCGCGCCACCGTGGGCCAGCTGGAGCAGGGCGGCTGCATGGAAATGGCGCTGCCGTACCGCGGCGTCGGCCATGATTTGCCGAGGCATAACCACTGATGACATCGGTGATGACATCCGTGACGAGATAAATGTAGATATGGCAATGAATGGCGGAGGGCCGCTACGGCAATCCGTTATTCTGTTGCCAAAAACACGGCGCCGTGCCGGGTAGCATCCAAGTCGTATAACAATAATGGAGACAAACAAGATGAAAAAAATTCTGAGCGTAGCGGTCGTATCGGCCATGATGATATTGACCTGCGGCCAGGCCAGCGCCGATGCCAAAAACCCGAAGATCGGCTTTTCGATCGACGATCTGCGCCTTGAGCGCTGGGCGCGCGACCGCGATTATTTCGTGGCTGCCGCCGACAAGCTGGGCGCCAAGGTGTTCGTGCAGTCGGCCGACGCCAGCGAGCAAAAGCAGATCGCGCAGATCGAGAACCTGATTTCGCGCGGGGTCGACGCGCTGGTGATCGTGCCTTACAACGCCACCGTGCTCAATAACGCGATCAAGGAAGCCAAGAAGGCCAATATCAAGGTCATTTCGTACGACCGGCTGGTACTTAATGCCGATGTGGATGCGTATATTTCCTTCGACAACAAGGCCGTGGGCGAGATGCAGGCTGCCGGCGTGGTGAAGGTCCGTCCGAAAGGCAATTACTACCTGCTGGGCGGTGCGCCGACCGACAACAACGCCAAGATGCTGCGCGAAGGCCAGATGGCCGTGCTGCAGCCGCTGGTGGACAAGGGCGATATCAAGATCGTCGGCAAGCAGTGGGTCAAGGACTGGAGCCCGTCGGAAGCGCTGTCCATTGTCGAAAATGCACTGACCGCCAATAACAACAAGATCGACGGGATCGTGGCATCGAACGACGCTACGGCGGGGGGCGCGATCCAGGCGCTGGCCTCGCAAAAGCTCGATGGCAAGGTGCCGGTGTCGGGGCAGGATTCCGATATCGCGGCGGTGCGCCGGGTGATCGCCGGGTCGCAGGCGATGACGGTGTACAAGCCGCTCAAGCTGCTGGCGGGCGAGGCGGCCAAGCTGGCGGTGCAACTGGTGCGCAATGAGAAGCCCGCTTATAACGGTCAATATGACAACGGCTTCAAGAAGGTGAGCACGATCCTGCTCAAGCCGACGGCGCTGACCAAGGAAAATATCAATCTGCTCGTGACCGACGGCTTTTATACCCAGGCCCAGATCGCGGGCAAGTAAAGCATCTTGTGACCTGACGCCTTAAAACCGTCGTTCCCGCGCCACGGCGGCACTCGGCCGGAACCCAAGTTCGTCATGCCGCCTGTGGCCCCGACACGAAATACTTGGATCCGCGCCGAGGGCCGCCTTGGCGCGGGGATGACGGAGCGTAATCCATTGCTCATTACGGCCTGTGATGTGAAAACGTTTTCAAAAAACGAGAGCCAGTATGTCCGACTATTTGCTTGAAATGAAGGGCATCGTCAAACAATTCGACGGCGTCCGTGCGCTCGATGGCATCGATCTTCAGATTCGTCCCGGCGAATGCATCGGCCTGTGCGGCGAGAATGGCGCCGGCAAGTCGACCTTGATGAAGGTGCTCTCGGCCGTGTATCCGCACGGCACCTGGGACGGCGACATCCTGTTCGAAGGCAAACCCTTGCGCGCCGCTTCCATCCGCGAAACCGAGGCGGCCGGCATCATCATCATCCATCAGGAACTGATGCTGGTGCCGGAACTGTCTGTGACCGAGAACCTGTTCCTCGGTAACGAAATCACCGGATTTGGCGGGCGCATGAATTACCCCGCCATGAACCGGCGCGCCGAGCAGTTGCTGGCCGACCTGAATCTAAGCGACGTGAACGTGGTGCTGCCGGTGATGAACTATGGCGGCGGCCACCAGCAACTGATCGAAATCGCCAAGGCCCTCAACAAGGACGCCAAGCTGCTGATCCTCGACGAACCGTCAGCGTCGCTCACTGCCGCCGAAATCAGGATCCTGCTGGAGATCATCCGCAAGCTCAAGGCCAAGGGCGTCGCCTGCGTCTACATCTCCCACAAGCTCGATGAAGTGGCTGCGATTTGCGACACCATCGCCGTCATCCGCGACGGCAAGCACATCGCCACCACGCCGATGGCCGAACTGGATGTGAACCGCATCATCGCGCAGATGGTCGGGCGCGAGATGAACCAGCTTTATCCCAAGCAGGAGCGCGCGCTGGGCGAGGTGATCTTCGAGGCGCGCAACGTCACCTGCTACGACATCGACAAGCCGGAACGCAAACGCGTCGACAAGGTCTCGTTCACTCTGCGCAAGGGCGAAATCCTCGGCATCGCCGGCCTGGTCGGGGCAGGGCGCACCGAGCTGGTATCGGCGCTGTTCGGCGCCTATCCGGGTGCCAGCCAGGCCGAGGTGCGCCTGCATGGCGCCGTGGTCGATACCGGCACGCCGCTCAAGGCCATCCGCGCCGGCTTCGCGCTGGTGCCGGAAGACCGCAAGCAGCACGGCATCGTGCGCGACCTCGACGTCGGCCAGAACATCACCCTCTCCGTGCTCGATTCGTTTTCGCGCCTGACCCGCATCGACCGCGAAGCCGAACTGAAAACCGTGCAGGAGCAGATCAACCGCCTCGGGCTGAAAACCGCCAGTCCGTTCCTGCCCATTACCAGCCTGTCGGGCGGTAACCAGCAAAAGGCGGTGCTGTCCAAAATGCTGCTGACAAAGCCGCAGGTGCTGATCCTCGACGAGCCCACGCGCGGCGTCGACGTGGGCGCCAAATACGAAATCTACAAGCTGATGTTCGAGCTGGCCAGCGCCGGCATGTCGATCATCATGGTGTCCTCCGAACTGGCCGAGGTACTGGGCATTTCCGACCGTGTGCTGGTGATGGGCGAGGGCCAGCTGCGCGGCGACTTCGTCAATGAGAACCTGACTCAGGAAATCCTGCTCGCCGCCGCCCTCGACCACGCTCCAGCCGCGCACTGAACGGCGCTACCTTCGCGATAGAACACATGAACCCGATCAAATTCAAACAAATCTTCACGCAGTACAAAATCCTGGCCCTGCTGGCCGCGATAGCCCTCATCTGGCTGTTCTTCAGCTGGAAAACCGATGGCGGCTTCACCTCGGCGCGCAACCTGTCGAACCTGATGCGCCAGATGGCCATTACCGGCATCCTGGCCTGCGGCATGGTGTTCGTCATCATCGCCGGCGAGATCGACCTGTCGGTCGGCTCCCTGCTCGGGCTTTTGGGCGGCGTGGCGGCGGTGCTCGACGTGAGCCATCACCTGCCGCTGCCGCTGATCGTGCTGCTGGTGCTGGCGTGCGGGCTGGTGCTGGGCATCTTCAACGGCTACCTGGTGGCGTATGCGGGCATACCCTCCTTCATTGTGGGACTGGGCGGGATGCTGGCCTATCGCGGCATCGTGCTCGGCGTGACCGACGGGACGACGGTGGCGCCGGTGTCGCCCGAGATGGTGTATCTGGGGCAGGGCTACCTGTCGCCCGACCTGAGCATCGGTCTTGGCGTGCTGCTGTTCGTGCTTGCCGCGGTGCTGACCTGGCGCCAGCGCGCCAGCCTGGCGCACCACGGCTTGCCGGTGCCGACCGCCCTGCGCGATGGCGTGCGCCTGCTGGCGATTGGCGCGGTGCTCTATTCGGTGGTACGTACCCTGCACAGCTACGAAGGCATTCCGCTGCCGGTGCTGCTGCTCCTGGTCCTGCTCGCGGTATTCAGCTACGTGGCCACGCAAACCGTGTTCGGCCGCCGCATCTACGCGGTCGGCAGCAATATGGAAGCGACCCGCCTGTCCGGCGTGAACGTGCGCGCCGTCAAACTGTGGATCTTCGGCCTGATGGGATTGATGTGCGCGCTGGCGGGGCTGATCAACACCGCGCGCCTGGCGGCCGGTTCGCCGTCGGCCGGTACCTCGGGCGAACTCGATGTGATCGCGGCCTGCTTCATCGGCGGCACCTCGATGCGCGGCGGCTCGGGCACGGTGTACGGCGCCCTGATCGGCGCGCTGGTCATGGCCAGCCTGGATAACGGCATGTCGATGCTGGACGTCGACAGCTATTGGCAGATGATCGTCAAGGGCGCCATTCTCACCCTGGCGGTGTGGGTCGACGTGGTCACGCGCTCCGCGCGCCGCTGATCAAGCACAGGGACGCGATGATGAAACGTATAGCCAAGCCCCTGCGCCTGTCGCTCGTGTTGCCGGCGCTGCTGGCCGTCGGCGCCTGCGCCACGGCCGCGAAGAAGAGCGCTGAACTGACGATTTACTCGGCCGGCCCGCGCGCCGGATCGCACGTGTTCGTCGCCGATTTCGAAGCGATGCAGCGGGTTGATGGCGCTTCCGTCCTCGTCCCTAAACCGGCCGTACCCAAGGTCGCGCAAAGCCGGGTCGGGGTCGATGTCGGCGACAATGCGATGACGCTGCACTTCAAGGATGCCTGGTATGCCAACTTGCGCGTGGAAAGCGATGCGCCGCTCGACCTGCATGCGTATGTTCCCGAGGGCGTGGTGGCTTTTGAGCTGAATGTCGAGGAACTGGCGCAGGGCGGGGTGTCCTTCAAGGTCAGTTGTGGAAAGGAGTGCGAACGCCAGGTGCCTTATCTGGTGCCGGCGCGCGCCATGGCGGGCAAGGGTTGGCAGCCATTGGTGTTTTCGATGCGCTGCTTTGCGCGCGACGGCGACGACTTCCGCGCCGTGACCGTGCCGTTCGCGCTGGAAGGCAGCGGCAGCGGCAGGGTGGGAATCGCGCATATCCGCTTCCTCAAAACCGGTACGCCGAATGCGGTGTGCCCGGATTACAAGACGCAGTCGGTCACGCCCGAGATGCTCAATCAATCCTGGTCGGTCAACAACTGGCTGCCGCGCCACGAGGCAAAAAAAGCGGAAGTCGAGCGCCGCAATGCCGCCGGCGAAAAAACTGGCATTGTCTTCATCGGCGACTCGATCACCGAGGGCTGGGAGAAAACCGGCGCGCCGATCTGGCAGCGCTACTACGCCAGATACAATGCATTGGGACTGGGCTTTGGCGGCGACCATACCGAGAACGTCTTGTGGCGCCTGCAGCACGGCGCGCTCGAAGGACTCGACCCGAAAGTCGTGGTGCTGATGGCCGGTACCAACAACACCGGCGACCGGCGCGAAAATCCGGTGACTACGGCCGCTGGAATCCGTCGCAATATCGAGGAGGTGCGACAGCGCCTGCCGAACGCCAGAATCCTGCTGCTGGCGATCTTCCCGCGCGATGCCAAGCCGGACAGCCAGCTGCGCCGCATCAACGATGAGGTCAACAAGATCCTGGCGGGCTTCGACGACGGCAAGCGGATCTTTTTCCTGAACATCAACCAGACCTTCCTCAACGCCGACGGTACCTTGTCGCGCGAGGTCATGCCCGATTTGCTGCACCTGAACGAACAAAGCTACGAAGCGTGGGCAAAGGCGATGGCTCCGGCCCTGCAGCGCCTGATGGGGGAGTAATCCATGAAAACGTCACTGTGCCGCGCGCTGCTGTTCGCGGCCGTCATGCATGACGCCAGTGCCAGCGACCGCACCTTGCGTTACGCCCGCCCGGCACCGGACACGCCGGAGGGCTGGGAACGCGAGGCGCTCCCCATCGGAAATGGCCGCATCGGCGCGATGATTTTCGGGCAGGTGGCGCGCGAGCGCATCCAGTTCAACGACATCACCTTGTGGAGCGGCGACGACAAGACGCTGGGCGCCTACCAGCCGTTCGGCGACGTGTTCATCAACCTGCCGGGGCACGCCGCCGGGGTCAGCCAGTACGCGCGCAAGCTCGATCTGGACAACAGCCTGCACAGCGTCACGTACAGGCACGCCGGGGTGGCGTTCAAGCGCGAGATGTTCGCCAGCCATCCGGCGCAGGCGATCGTGGCGCGCCTGAGCGCCGACCAGCCGGGCAAGTACAGCGGCTCGATCGAGCTGACCGACATGCACGACGCGCGCATCAGCGTGGCCGGCAACCGCATTTACGCTACAGGTTCGCTGGCCGGCTTCGTGCTGCCCGCCACGCCGCCATCGGCACCAACGACGAACGTGATGGATTACGCCAGCCAGGTGCAGGTGATCAACGAGGGCGGCACCCTGTCGGTGGAAGGCAACCGGATCGTCTTCACCAACTGCGATGCGCTGGTACTGGTGCTTGGCGCGGGCACGAGCTACGTCAATGACGCCGCCAAGCGATTTCAGGGCGCGCACCCCTTGCCGCGCGTGTCGAGCCAGGTCAGTGCCGCGGCGGCACGCCCGTGGGCGCTGCTGCTCGCCGCGCACCAGCACGATTTCAAGCGCCTCTACGAGCGCGTGAGCGTCGACTTCGGCCAGGCATCGGCCACGCGGCGCGCACTGCCCACCGACCAGCGCATCGAGGCCTACACCGCCGAAGGCAAGGACCCGGGCCTTGAAGCGCAGTTCTTCCAGTTCGGCCGCTACCTGCTCATTTCGAGTTCGCGCGATTCGCTGCCGGCCAACCTGCAGGGATTGTGGAACAACAGTCTCACGCCGCCGTGGAATTCGGACTACCACACCAACATCAACATCCAGATGAATTACTGGCCCGCCGAACCGGCCAACCTGGCCGAATCGGCTATGCCGTTCTTCGACTTTGTCACCGGCGTGGCGCCCGTGTACCGGCAGCTGATTCTCGACACCGCCGCCGGCGCGCTGGCACAGCCGCCCAAGGCGGGCGAGGAAAGCTTCCTCGGCGCCGCGAACAAGCCGGCACGTGGCTGGGCGCTGCGCACGGAATCGAATCCTTTCGGGGCGACGACCTACATCTGGAACAAGACCGGCAACGCCTGGTATGCGCAGCACTTCTGGGAACACTACGCCTTCACCCAGGACCGTGCGTTCCTGCGCACGGTGGCCTACCCGATGATGAAGGAAGTGTGCGCGTTCTGGCAGGACCATCTGAAGCGCCTGCCCGATGGGCGGCTGGTGGCGCCGAACGGCTGGTCGCCCGAGCACGGGCCGATCGAAGATGGCGTGAGCTACGACCAGCAGATCATCTGGGACCTGTTCAACAACACCGTGGAAGCGGCGGATGTCCTCGGCACCGACAGGGCCTTCCGCGACCAGATCGCGGCCATGCGCGACCAACTGGCTGGCCCGCGCATCGGCAGCTGGGGCCAGCTGCTCGAATGGATGGAAGAGAAAAAGGACCCGGTGCTCGACACCCCGGGCGACACGCACCGTCACGTATCGCACCTGTTCGGCCTGTTCCCGGGGCGGCAGATTTCGCCGACCAAAACCCCGGCGCTGGCCGCCGCCGCGCGCAAGTCGCTCGAAGGGCGCGGCGACGCCGGAACCGGCTGGTCGATGGCGTGGAAGACCGCCTTCTGGGCACGCCTGCTCGATGGCGACCACGCTTACAAAATGCTGCGCGGGCAACTGGCCAAGCCGGGGGCGCGCGCCGCCCAGCAGGCCGGCCCCGGTACTGAAACCAACATGCAGGCGGCACCTACGCCAACATGTTCGACGCCCATCCGCCATTCCAGATCGACGGCAACCTGGGCGCCACCGCGGCCATCTGCGAAATGCTGCTGCAGTCGCACACGGGCGAGCTGCATCTGCTGCCGGCGCTGCCATCGTCGTGGCCCGACGGTGCGGTGAAAGGCTTGCGTGCCCGTGGCGGCTTCGAGGTCGATATCGCCTGGGCCGACGGCAAGCTGACCGGCGCGACCATCCGCTCGGTGGCGGGGCAGGGCGGCGCGACGGTTCGCTATGGCGATAAGGTGGTTGCGCTCAACCTGAAACCCGGCGCTTCCGCGCGTCTGGGCAGCATGCTCGCGGTCCAGAAACAGTAAGCAGGTATGCCGGCTTTGACGTATTTGCGCCGCGATGGCGACAGGTGCGCATGGCCGTCCGCCGAACGGACCTTGTTTCCTTAATATCGTTCCGTATCTTGGTCATTTTCGCAATTGCAGTGGGTGCGCGTAGCTCGGAAAATACAATCATAAATTAGCGCGGCTGCGGGCCACCCCGGCACCAGTAGACGCATATAAAAACCAATACGAGACGCTACCGATGATGATCAACCGCAGGCCCGCGCGGCCTTCTCTCCCTCCGCCCCCGCTCATTCCGGCAATCGAGTCGTGGGGGCTTGCCTTTATCGATGAACGACATCTTGCAGCACCGTCAGCACAAACATAAATGCAGCCGAAATTCGATCGGAAACAGAGGAGAGAAATTGAAAAACCATAAGAAAACAGCGATTGCAGTGGCCGTCGCCCAGATCGCACTGATGTCGAGCAACGTGGTGATGGCCCAGGCCGCACCGTCCAGGGAATCCGCTACCAGCGATGCCGCCGTGGTGGTGGTCAGCGGCCAGCGCGCGGCATTGAACTCGGCGCAGAAAGTCAAACAGAATTCCGACGAAATCGTCGATTCGATTGTCGCCGACGATATCGGCAAGCTGCCCGACCGCTCCGTGACGGAAGTACTGCAGCGCGTGGTGGGTGTGACGATCGACCGCACCATGAGCAAGGCCGATCCGGAACACTTTTCGGTGGAAGGCTCGGGCGTGTCGATCCGCGGCTTGAACTACGTGCGCTCGGAACTGAACGGCCGCGATTCGTTTTCGGCCAATGGCGGCCGCTCGCTCAATTTCGAGGACGTGCCACCCGAACTGATGGCAGGTGTCGACATTTACAAAAATCCGTCCGCCGAGCAGACCGAGGGCGCCATCGGCGGCCTGGTGAATCTGCGCACCGCCAAGCCGTTCGATTACAAGGACATGAAGGTGGCGCTGTCGGGGCAGACGACGTACTCCGAGCTGAAAAAGGGCAGAAGTTCGCCGTCGGCCTCGATGCTGTTCTCGAACCGCTGGAAGACCGGCATCGGCGAAGTCGGCGCGCTGTTCGACCTGGCCTATTCAGAAAGCGCGACCCGCACCGATGCCTTGCAGGTCGATCCGTACTTTCCGCGCGCCGATGTCGTCCCTGGCAAAACCGTCTGGATTCCCAAGGGCGCTTCCTGGCGCACGCTCAATTTCGAGCGCCAGCGCGAAGGCGCATACGGCGCCCTGCAATGGCGCCCGAACCGTGACCTGAACACATCGCTGACGTACTTCAAGTCGCGTTACAAAATGGACTGGGACGAGCAGGCCATCTTTGCCGCCTCCAACCCCTACAATATCCTGGTCAGCCCCGGCGCCACCTACGATGGCAAGGGCGCTTTCGTGAGCGGCACCCTGACCGACCCGGCCGACAAGGGGATCAACTACGGGGGCGACACGCGCATTGCGAACCGCAAGTCCGATACCACGGACGTGTCGTGGAACCTGGTATGGCGCCCGAGCAGCAGCTGGACCTTCAAGTCGGACCTGCAAAGCATCCGCGCCAAGACCGCCAATCTCGATTCGACGGTGGCCACCGGCGTGCAGATGCCCAAGCAGCAGCTGGACCTGGGCGGCGGCAGGCCGGACCTGATTTTCGACAGCGACGACCTGGCCTACCTGGCCAATCCGAATAACTATTACTGGGCCTTCACCCAGGAGCACGCGGACCGCAGCAAGGCCAAGGGAACCGCGTGGAAGGGCGATGCCCAGTACGATGTCGATCACAAGGTGCTGCGCGATATCCGCTTCGGCGTACGCCTGACCAAGCGTGACGCGGTCACCGAGAAAACCAACCCGGACTATAACTGGGTCGCCGTTTCGCAGCCGTGGCAACTGGGTTGGAATATCGGAAAACTGGCGTCGATGAGCGATCCGCGCTTTGCCGGCAATACGCGCGTGCACAACTTTAACAATTTCTTCGGCGGCAAAGTGTCGGTGCCATCGCTGGTGGTGCCCAATACCTCGCTGGCCACGGGTTACCCCGACAGCTACGCGGGGCTACACAAATACCACGACATCCTGTGTAACGAAAACGCCGCGGCCAAAGGCGTCACGCCCGAGTGCGCGCCATGGAAAGCCGCATCCTACGGCACCGAGCCGGCCGGCTCGAACGAGCAGACCGAAAAGACCGGCGCCTTCTACACGCAGGCGCGCTTTGGTTTCGACGACCTGCCGATGCCGATCGATGGCAATATCGGCCTGCGCTACGTGAAGACCGACATGAAGGCGAGCGGCTACACGGTGTTCAGCTACACCCGCCCGACCATTCCGGAAGGCTACCAGACCATCGGTCCCGCCATCCCGAACATTCCGGCGTTCGTGCGCCCGCAGGATTACAGCAACTCGTACAGCAATGTGCTGCCAAGCCTGAACCTGCGCATGAAGGCCAGCGATAAACTGCAATTCCGCTTTGCTGTCGCCTCGGCCCTGTCGCGCCCGGATTTTTCGCAATTGCAGGGCTATACGACGCTGTCGCAGAAAGTGAACACCACCTCCAACGACGCTGCCGCCATCGTGCGCGTGAACAGCGTGGCCTTGACTGGTGAAGGCTCCGGCAATCCGGCGCTCAAGCCGGTCACGTCGCGCCAGGTCGACCTGACGGCCGAATGGTATTTCGCACCGGCCGGCTCGCTGACCGTTGCGGTGTTTAACAAGCAGCTCAAGGACATCATCGTCGACCAGAGCTACAATTTCCAGCTGCCTGACGTGAATGGCGTGATGAACGACTTCACGGTGACCGCACCGATCAACGGCGCCAAGGGCAGGGCGCGCGGTTTCGAGGTCGCATACCAGCAGTACTTCGACAATCTGCCGCAATGGCTGTCGGGCCTGGGCGTGCAGGCCAACTTCACCTTCGTCGACGGCAAGAAGACCATGTATTCGTCGGTGTTCCAGGAATACTGCACCGGTGGCGCCGGCAATAACGCGGCCAACCTGAACCTGAACATGAACGGCTGCGACACCAACGGCCGCGCCTTCGGCAATCTGCCGCTGTACAACCAGTCGCGCCGTTCGTACAACCTGGCGCTGATGTACGACAAAGGCCCCTTGTCGTCACGCCTGGCGTACAACTGGCGTTCGCGCAGCCTGCAGGGAGTCAATGTGAACGGCACCCGCGGCGACGATGGTACCGACACCAATCCGGCCAGTCCGACGGCCGGCGCTCACAATGTGAGCTACGGTTTGCCTACCTGGGCGGCGGCTTACGGCCAGCTCGATGCATCGATTTTCTACAAGATCACCGAGCGCCTGTCGTTCGGCCTGGAAGCGCAGAACATCAACGATGCGAAGTTCAAACAGGAGATGGACCAGGAAATCGGCACCAAGGGGCGCGCCTGGTTCGTCACGGGCCCACGCTACACGGCGCAGATGCGCTACAGCTTCTGATGGCGCGCCACGTGAACCGCTTGCTCGTCGCGGCGCTTGCCGTGGCGGCCACCAGCGCGGCGGCGGCCCCACCGCTGCCGCAGCTGGTGCAAAAGGATGGGCGCCACGCGCTCATGGTCGATGGCGCGCCGTTCGTGATGCTGGGCGCCCAGGCCCATAATTCGAGCAATTATCCGGCCGCGCTGAAAAAGGTGTGGCCGGCGATCATGGACATGCACGCCAATACGCTTGAAATTCCCGTGGCGTGGGAACAGATCGAGCCGGTCGAAGGCAAGTTCGATTTCAGCTATGTCGATACGCTGGTGGCCGAGGCGCGCAAGAACAAGGTGCGTCTCGTGCTGCTGTGGTTCGCCACCTGGAAGAACACCAATCCGCAATACAGCCCGGAATGGGTCAAGTTCGACAACCAGCGCTTCCCGCGCATGGTCGACAAGGACGGCAAGGTCAATTACTGCATGTCGCCGTTCGGCGAAGAGACGCTCAAGGCCGATAAAAAAGCCTTTGTCGCGCTGATGGCCCACATCAAGAAGATCGATGAGGCGCATCGCACGGTCATCATGATGCAGGTGCAGAACGAAGTCGGCACGTATAGCCTGGTGCGCGATTATGGAGCGAAGGCGCAGGCGGCGTTTGCGCAGGCGGTTCCGCAGTCGGTGCTGGAGCGCCAGAAGTCGCCGGTGAAGCTGGCGGCCAAGGGCACGTGGTCCGAGGTGTATGGCGACTACGCCGAGCAGTATTTCCATACCTATGCCATCGCCAGCTATATCGGCGATATCGCCAAGGCCGGGCGTGCCGTCTACAACCTGCCGATGTACGTCAATAACGCCCTGCGCGACCCGTTGGAACCGATGGCGCCGTGGAAGGGCAATTTCGCCAGCGGCGGGCCGACCTATGATGTCATCGACATCTACAAGGCGGCCGCACCGGCGATCGATTTCGCCGCGCCGGATATCTACATGCCGCAGTCGGCCAAGTTCACGGGAACGCTGGAGCGCTTCCAGCGGCCCGACAATCCGCTGATGGTACCGGAACTCGGTAACGCGGCCACCTACGCGCGCTACACCTACCAGGTGCTCGGGCGAGGCGCGCTGGGGTTTGCGCCGTTCGGCATCGATTACGCCGACTACAGCAATTTCCCGCTCGGCTCCAAGCTGACCGACAAGACGATGGTCGAACCGTTCGGGTCGATCTTTGCCGTGTTCCGGCCGATGGAGCGGCAGTGGGCCAAATGGGCGTTCGAGGGCCGCACCTACGGCGTGGCCGAAAGCGACGAGCGCACCGAGCAAACGATCGCCATGAAAAACTGGAAAGCCACGGTGTCGTTTCGCCAGTGGCGCTTCGGCGAAAAGGAATGGAATCCCGAAATCAAGGATGAACCGGCAAATACCGAGAAGCCGAGCGGCGGCGTGTCGATTGCCCAGATCGGCGACAACGAATTCATCGTCGTCGGCCAGCAGGTGCGCCTGCGCCTGGTCGGCGCCGGCAGTAACGAGGGCAAGCCGACCATGCTGGCACGGGTGGAGGAGGGCAGTTTCGACCCCTCCGGTAAATGGATCATGGAGCGCAACTGGAATGGCGATCAGGTCGATTACGGCATTAACCTGCCGGCCAAACCGGTGGTCCTGAAAATCAGAATCGGTACGTATTAAAAACTATTGGAGAAAACAGAATGCGTCTTAAATCACTGGTGGGAACCGCTTCCTGCCTGGCGTTGATGGCCTCAGGCCACGCCCTCGCGGGCACTTTCGAGAAAACCGGCAGCGGCGTGGTCGTCAAGCCCGACCAGGGCGCGGCGAAGGAAGTGCGCCTTGAGGTAATGAGCGAGAACATCATCCACGTCGTCAAGTCCGACCAGCCGGGCAAGGAGCTCACGCCTTCGATGATGACGGTGGCCAAACCTTGCGCGTGCCAGTTCACGGTCAGCGATGCCGACAAGGACGTGGTGACGCTTAACGCCGGCAAGATCTCGGCCAGGGTATCGCTGAAAACCGGTCTGGTGAAGTTCTATAACGCCAGGGGCGAAGTATTCCTCACCCAGTCGTCCGAGAGTCTCACGCCGGTGAAGGTCGACGGCAAGCCGTTTTTGGCGATCAAGCAGGGCTTCAATCCCGGCCTGAAAGATGCGTACTACGGCCTGGGCCAGCACCAGAACGCCCAGATGAACATGAACGGCGAAGACGTTCTGCTGGCGCAGCACAATATGGATGTGGCGGTGCCGTTCGTTATCTCCGACAAAAACTATGGCGTCCTGTGGGATAACAATTCGATCTCGCGCTTCGGCGACCCGACACCCTACGGTCCGATGAAGCGCGACCTGAAACTGGTCGACGCCAGCGGCAAGGCCGGCGGCCTGACCGCGCGCTACTACGTGGGCGACAAGCTGGTGCTGACCCGCCACGAAACCGACATCGACTACAAATACCTCAAGGATGTAGCCGAGAACTGGCCGAAGGAACTCGGCCCGCTGAAAGACCTGAAGGACGTCAAGGTGGTGTGGGACGCCACCCTCAGTTCGGCCAGGGCCGGCGTGCACAAGATGCAGCTGTATTCGTCCGATTACGCGACGTTGACGCTCGACGGCAAGCAGGTGCTCGACGTCTGGCGCCAGGGCTGGAACCCGTGGTACCACAATTTCGAGGTGAAGTTTGTGGCCAACAAGCCGGTCAAGCTGCACCTGGAATGGAAGCCGACCGGCGGCATGATCGCGATCACGCACAACGATCCGCTGCCGCCGGCGGAGCGCCATTCGCTGACGTTTTCGTCCGAGATCGCCCAGGCCATCAATTATTACGTCATCAATGCCGACAACATGGACAGCGTGATCGCCGGCTACCGCCACCTGACCGGACAGGCGCCGATGATGCCCAAGTGGGCCTACGGCTTCTGGCAGTCGCGCCAGCGCTACGAAACACAGGACCAGATCCTCGGCGCGGTGCGCGAATACCGCAAGCGCGGCTGGCCGTTGGATAACATCGTGCAGGACTGGTTGTACTGGCCGGAAAACGGCTGGGGCTCGCACGATTTCGACAAGTCCCGCTTCCCCGACCCGAAAGGCATGGTCGATGAAATCCACAAGAACAATGTGCGCGTGATGCTGTCGATCTGGGGCAAGTTCTACGCCGATACGGATAACTACAAGGAATTTGCGTCCAAGGGCCACATGTGGACCAGGAACGTCGAAAACGGCGACCTTGACTGGGTCGGGCCGGGCTATAAAAACGCCCACTACGATCCGTACACGCAGGAAGCGCGCGATATCTATTATCGCCAGGTCAAGACCAAGCTCGGTGGCCTCGGGTTCGATTCGTGGTGGATGGATAACAGCGAGCCGGACGTGCTGTCGAATACCCGCCCCGAGGACTTCAAGAAGCTGATCGGGCCGACCGTGTACGGCGCTGGCGAAATCACCTACAACACCTACAGCATGCCGCACACGCAGGCGCTGATCGAGGGCCTCAAGCGCGACCAGCCCGACACGCGCCAGCTAATCCTGTCGCGCTCCGGTTTCGCCGGCATCCAGCGCAACGCGGTGGCGGTGTGGAGTGGCGATACGGTGGGGCGCTGGAATAACCTGTACGACCAGATTTCGGCCGGCGTGAACTTCTCGATGTCGGGCATTCCCAACTGGACCCACGATATCGGCGGCTACGCCCAGGAAGTGCGCTTCCAGGGCGACGACGTGGGCTCGGCCCAGGAAAACCGCACCACCAGCACCGTCCCGGTCAAGCCGGAAGACCTGAAGGAGTGGCAGGAACTGAATCTGCGCTGGTTCCAGTTCGGCGCCTTTACGCCGCTGTTCCGCTCACACGGCGAAGTGGTCAAACGCGAGATCTACAACATCGCGCCGGACAAGTCGGAGACGCAGGACTCGATGGTGTGGTACCTGAAACTGCGCTATCGCCTGATGCCGTACATTTACGCCTCGGCTTCGGATATCTATTACCACTCGGGCACCGTGATGCGCGGGCTGGTGATGGATTTCCCCAAGGATGACCAGGTCAAGGATATCAAGGACCAGTACCTGTTCGGACGCGATCTGATGGTGGCGCCGGTGCATGTGTACGGGGCGCGCGAGCGCACGGTGTATATGCCGAAAGGGGCTGCATGGTACGACTTCTACACGGGCGCGCTGCACCAGGGGGGCAAGACGGTAACCATGCAGGCCCCGGTCGCGCGCATGCCGCTGCTGGTCAAGGCTGGCGCGATCCTGCCGATGGGACCCGTGACGCAGTATGTCGATGAAAAACCGGACGCGCCGATCACGCTCAATATCTACACCGGCGCCGACGGCAAATTCAGCCTGTACGAGGATGACGGCGTCACCAATGCCTACACCCGGGGTGAATTTACCCGCATTCCGCTCAGTTATGACGACAAGACCAAAACAGTGACCATCGGCGAGCGCACCGGCCAGTACAAGGGCATGGTCGCCAAGCGCCAGTTCAAGGTGCGCTTCATTAAGGCCGGCGTATCGAGTTCGGATAACTTCGATCAGGCCGACAAGGAAGTCAGTTATGAGGGCAAGGCGCTGACAATCAACATGTAAGCCATCGTTCCCGCAAAAGCCCGCCGGAGAGGTTCCCGGCGGGCTTTTTTTCGTCCCTACGCCTGCCCGGTAATGAGCGCCATACGCATTCCGGCGTACCGTGCCTACACCTTTTTCCTTCCCCGCACAACCGTCATGCGCATAGGCAATGCCGGGTCCGGTCCTTACACTTATCCAGTCGGCATACGTTTCCCCAAGGTCGACGCGAATCAGCGATATGGGGGAGCGTTCCCCCTTGCCCAGAACCGGAGAGTGAAATCATGAAGAAGAACAGTCCAGCAACGCCCAGTCCCGCCATTGCCGGCAGCCGCCGCAATTTTCTCGGCAAGAGCGCCCTGGCCGGCCTGGCCACCGCAGGCGCCACCATCGGACTGACGGGATGCAAGGAAGAGGCCGCGCCAGGCAAGGCGGCCGCACCCGCCAAGGCCGCCGACACCGGCGAGCACATCAAACCCGGCCAGCTCGATGCCTATTACGCTTTTATTAGCGCCGGCCACGGCGGCGAAGTGCGCGTGCTCGGCCTGCCGTCGGGCCGTACCCTCAAGCGCATCCCCGTGTTCAATACCGATTGCATGGTCGGCTGGGGCATCACCAACGAATCGAAGGCGATCATGGGCACCAAGCCCGATGGCAGCCTGCAGTACACCACGGGCGACACCCACCACGTGCACGGCAGCTACAAGGACGGCACGTACGACAGCCGCTGGCTGTTCGTCAACGACAAGATCAACGCGCGCCTGGCCCGCATCCGCATGGATACGATGGAGTGCGACAAGATCACCAGCCTGCCGAACGTGATGGGCTTCCACGGTATTTTCCCGGACAAGCGCGACCCGGTCGACGCCGCCATCAACTACACCACGCGCGTGTTCTGCGGCACCGAATTCCACATGCCGCTGCCGAACGACGGGCGCGACCTGGACGATCCGAGCAAGTGGGGCTGCCTGTTTACCTGCGTCGACGCGGCCAGCATGGAAGTGCGCTGGCAGTGCCGCATCGACGGCAACATGGAGCTGGTCGCGTCGTCCTACGACGGCAAGCTGGCCGCCGCCACCCAGTACAACACCGAGGGTGGCGCCGACCTGGCCGGCATGATGTCGGCCGAGCGCGATGCCTGCGTGTTCTTCAACGTGGCCCGTATCGAAGCGGCCATCAAGGATGGCAAGTCGACCACCATCGGTGGCTCCAAGGTGCCGGTGGTCGACGGTCGCAAGGCCGCCAACGCCGACCCTGCCACCGCGCTGACCTGCTACGTGCCGGTCGGTAAGAACCCGCACGGCGTCAACGCCAGCCCGGACGGAAAATATTTCGTTTGCGCCGGCAAGCTGTCGCCAACCGCGACCGTGATCGAACTGACCAAGGTCCTCGGCTGGTTCGGCGGCGAAGTCAAGCAGCCGCGCGATTGCGTGGTGGCCGAGCCGGAACTGGGCCTGGGACCGCTGCACACCGCGTTCGACGGCAAGGGCAATGCCTTCACCTCGCTGTTCCTCGACAGCCAGGTCGTGAAATGGAACGTGGATGCGTCGATTGCCCAGTTCAAGGGCGACAAGGCGGCCAAGGTCGTGCTCGACCGCATCGACGTGCATTACCAGCCCGGCCACGGCTACGCATCGATGGGCGAGACCAAGGAAGCGGACGGCAAGTATTTCAACTCGGGTAACAAGTTCTCGAAAGACCGTTTCCTGCCGGTCGGCCCGCTGCACTGCGAAACCGAACAGCTGATCGACATCAGCGGCGCCAAGATGAGCCTGATGGCCGACCATACCGCCTATCCGGAACCGCACGACGGCATCATCGTGCGCCGCGACGTGGTCAAGACGCGCCAGATCCATACCATGGCCGACTTCCCTAACGCGGTCACGCCGGAAACCGCGGGCATCGAGCGCAAAGGCAACAAGGTGCAGGTGCGCATGATGTCGCAGGCGCCATCGTTCAGCATGCCGGTTATCAAAGTCAAGGTGGGCGACGAGGTCACGCTGACGCTGACCAACTACGACAAAGTGGAAGATTTGACGCACGGCTGCGCCATTCCTACGCATAACATCAACTTTATCGTCAACCCGCAGGAAACCAAATCGGTGACGTTCAAGGCCGACCGTGCCGGTGCCTACTGGATCTATTGCACCCACTTCTGCCACGCGCTGCACCTCGAAATGCGCAGCCGCCTGCTGGTCGAAGCGTAAGCCTGGTCACCGATGCGCGCCGTGAACGTCCTCCTGCGCCTGTTCGCCCTGCTGCTATTGCTGGCGGCGGGCCCGGCGCGCGCATCGGTCTATTCGGCCGAGCTGTCCCGGCAACTGCTGCATGGCCCCGACCTGTGCACCGAGGCGCCTTGCCGCGATGTCATGCCTCAGGCGAACAAGTTTTCCCTGCGTAAGGGCCGGCCGAGTTATGTCGAGGCCATCGCCGTGGGGCCGGACAAGGCCGAGCGCGTGGTCGGCTATGTGTTCCTGTCGACCGACGTGGTCGACATTCCCGCGTATTCGGGCAAGCCCATCATCACCCTGATCGGCATGGATACGCGCGGCATCATTACCGGGGTGCGCGTGCTGAAGCACTCCGAACCTATTCTGCTGGCGGGGATCGACGAATCGACCCTGCTCAAATTTATCCATCAGTACATCGGCAAATCCGGCGACGCCAAGCTGGAAATCGGCCATGGCGACGAGGCCAGCGGCACTGTCGGGCTGGACGCCATCAGCGGCGCCACCGTCACCGTGATTGCCGAGAACCAGGTCATTTCGCGCAGCGCCTATGACATCGGGCGCCAGGTCGGCATCTTCAAGACCGAGGTGCGTCCTGCGCCGCGCTACACTGCCCTCAACGAGCGCCTGAGCTGGCAGCAACTGCTGGATGAAGGCAGCGTGGCGCGCTTCCAGCTGCAGCGCAAGGATGTGGGCCTGGCGGGCGGCGCCACCTACATCGACATGTATTTTGGCCACCTGAACGTGCCCACGGTGGGCATCAGCGTGCTGGGCGAGCCGGTGTACCGGCGCCTGATGGCCGACCTCGAGCCGGACGAGCAAGCCATTTTCATCATTGCCAACGGCGAAGCCTCGTTCAAGGGTTCGGGGTTTGTGCGCGGCGGCATCTACGACCGCGTCCAGGTGCGCCAGGACCCGCAAAGCTTCACCTTCCGCGATACCGATTACCTGAACCTGTACGGCCTGCATGCGCCCGGCGCGCCGGCGTTTACCGAGTCGGCCGTGTTCATCGTGCGCTCGGCCAACTTCAATCCCGCCTGGCCATGGCAGCTCACTTTCCTCGCCAACAAGGCCGATGCGCAGAGCGGCGCCAAGACCTTTGTCCACTTCAACGCACCTTACTGGCTGCCGGCGCGCTACCTCGAGGGCGGGCGCCCGCACATCGTCCAGCCCGAGGCGAGCTGGCGCGCCATCTGGAAGGGCAAGATTGTCCAGATCGGACTATTCCTGCTGGTGCTGGCCTTTACGGCCGTCATGTATTCGCAGCGCGACCGGCTGGTGCGCGCATCCAAACGCAAGCACAAGCCGTGGATCGAGCGCCCGCGCCATGTGCTGTGGCTGGTCAGCGTGGTGTTCCTCGGTTTTTACCTCAAGGCCCAGCCCAGCATCACCCAGGTGCTGACCTGGTTCCATTCGCTGCTGCACCAGTGGAAGTGGGAACTGTTCCTGTCCGATCCGTTCATTTTCCTGTTCTGGTGGTTCATCATCGTCAGCGTGCTGGTGTGGGGCAGGGGCGTCTTTTGCGGCTGGCTGTGTCCGTTCGGATCGCTGCAGCAGCTGGCGCTCAGCATCGGCAAGGCGGTCCGGCTGGGACGCTTCCAGAAACTGCTGCCCAAGCCGCTGCACGACAAGCTCAGGTGGCTCAAGTACCTCATTTTCGCCGTTCTGCTGGGAGTGTCGTTCTATTCCATGGAAACGGCGGAGCAGCTGGCCGAGGTCGAACCATTCAAGACCACCTTCATCGTCGGCGTTTGGAACTGTACGTGGCCGTTCTGGGTGTTTATCGGCGCCATCCTGGGCTGGTCGTTCCTGAGCGAGCGGCCCTATTGCAAGTACCTGTGCCCGCTCGGCGCCGGACTGGCGATTCCGGGCAAGTTCCGCCTGTTCGGACTCAAGCGCAAGGCCGAGTGCCAGACCTGCCATGCCTGCGCGGCCGGGTGCGGCTCGCATGCGATCGACAGCGCCGGCCGCATCGACCAGATGGAGTGCATGCTGTGCCTCGACTGCATGATTCTTTACTACGATGACCATGCCTGTCCGCCGCTGGTCAAGGAACGCAAGCTGCGCGAAAAGCATGGCCAGGCGCTCACGCCCATCAATGCCGGCGGCTACTTCATCGCCCTCGATTCGGTGCGCGGCGTGCTCAAGGCCAAGGCGACTTCGTCAGCCGGGGAAAAGCCGTGACTGTCCGCGCCGCCAGCCTTGCCTTGATGCTGGCCCTGTACGCCGGCGCAGCGAGCGCCGCCGTGCTGCACGTGCGCGCGGGAGAATCGATCGGTGCCGCCGTGCGCGCCGCAAGCGCGGGCGACACGGTGCTGGTCGCGCGCGGCCATTACAACGAACGGCTGCTGATCGACAAGCCGCTCACCCTGCGCGGCCAGGAACGTCCGACCATCAGCGGCCAGAACAGCGGCGACGTGATCCGGGTAACAAGCAGCGATGTGACCATCGACGGCCTCATCATCAGCGACAGCGGCGCCGACCTCGACCGCCAGAATGCGGGTGTGTACGTGGTATCCGGGGCCCACCGTTTCGTGCTGCGCAACTGCGTGGTCAGCTACGCCCTGTTCGGCGTATTCCTGGATAAATCGGACCATTCCACCCTGACCGGCAACACCATCACCGGCAAGCGCGATCTGCAGTCGGCCGCGCGCGGCAACGGCATCCAGGTCTTCAACAGCGCCCACGTGGAAGTCATCGACAACAACATCAGCTATGCGCGCGATGGCATCTACGTGGACCTCTCGCGCCACGCTCTGTTTCGCGGCAACAAAATCCACCATCTGCGCTACGGCACGCACTACATGAACACCAATCACAGCACGTGGGAAAACAACGAGTCCTACCAGAACCGCGGCGGGCTGGCGCTGATGGAAGTGCGCAACCTGGTGGTGCGCAACAACGTGGCCTGGGGTAACGAGGATCACGGCATCATGCTGCGCACCATCCAGGATTCCGTGATCGAAAACAATGTGGTGGCGGCCAATGGGCGCGGTTTCTTCATCTACGACGCCGAGTACAACGTGCTGCGCAATAACGTGGTCATCAACAACCGCACCGGCGTGCACCTGTCGGCCGGTTCCTCGAACAATGAGGTGGACGGCAACGACTTCATCGGCAATGAGGAAGCGGTCAAGTTCGTCGCTTCGCGCGATGTCGCATGGGGCCGCACGCGCGGCAACTACTGGAGCGGCTACAACGGCTGGGACCAGGGCGGCGACGGCGCCGGCGACGTGGCCTACGAAGCGAGCGACCTGGTCGACCGCCTCAACTGGCAATACCCGCTGGTCAAGCTGCTGCTGACCAGCCCGTCGGTGAGCACCTTGCGTTTCGTGGCGCGCCAGTTCCCGGTGCTGCGTTCACCCAGCGTGGTCGACCGGCATCCGCGCATGCGGCCCAACAATCCTCACTGGCAGCGCTGGAATGACAAACATGTCCATTGAACTTGACGCGGTGAGCAAATCCTTCGGCGCGGTCGAGGCGATCCGCAATGTGTCCCTCAACATCGGGCAGGGCGAGATGTTCGGCCTGATCGGGCATAACGGCGCCGGCAAGAGCACCCTGTTCAAGCTGATGCTCGGCCTGCTGCCGGCCAGCGCCGGGGCTGTGCGCGTCGCCGGCGTGGCCACTTCCAGCGCGCGGTTCCGCCAGGTGCGGCGCCGCATCGGCTATCTGCCGGAGAGTTTTGTGAGCTACGACAACCTCTCCGGCCTGGAAGTGCTGCATCTGTTCGCCGACCTCAAGCAGGTGGCGCGCGCCGAATGCGCCCGCGTGCTGCGCCGGGTCGGCCTGGCCGATGCCTCCGGGCGGCGCCTGCATACCTACTCGAAAGGGATGCGCCAGCGGCTCGGTTTTGCTCAAGTGCTGCTGGGCGACCCGACGCTGATCTTTCTCGACGAACCGACCAACGGGCTCGATCCGGAAGGCATTGCCGATTTCTACAGCATCCTGCGCGAAGCGCAGGGGCGCGGCGCCACCATCGTGATTACGTCGCACATCCTGGCCGACATCCAGGACCGGGTCGACCGCCTCGTCATCCTCGACGCGGGACGGGTCGCCGCGCTCGGCACCCTGGCCGAGTTGCGCTCGCGCCAGGTGCTGCCGTCGCATATCGAGGTGCTGCTGCGGCCCGGCTGCGGGGGCGGGGTGGAAGCGGCGCTGGCGCACTTGCCGGGCCTAACGCTCAGGCTCGATGGCGACCGGGCCGGCATCGCCTGCGCGGCCGCGCAAAAGGCGCCGGTGCTGGCCGCGCTGGCGCCGATGCTGCTCGACGTGACGATCCGCGAACCCTCGCTGGAAGACCTGTTCCTTGGCTATGGAGGCCATCATGCAAGCGCGCATTGAGTGGGGCCAGGTGCGCGTGATCGCCGCCAAGGAATTTCGCGACCGCATCCGCAACCGCTGGGTGGTGGCGGTGGCTCTCATTTTCGCCCTGTTCGCGCTGGCGATTGCCTATTTTGGCGCGTCGCAGCAGGGCGAGGTCGGCTTTCGCAGCATCGATGTGACGGTGGCCAGCCTGGTCAGCCTGGTGATCTACCTGGTGCCGCTGATCGCGCTCATTCTCGGCTACGACGCCATCGTCGGCGAGCGCGAACGCGGCTCGCTCGAACTGATGCTGTCGATGCCGATCACTCGCTTCGAGATTTTGCTGGGCAAGTATTGCGGCCTGGCCGCCGCCCTGGCCAGCTCCACCGTGCTCGGTTTCGGGGCCGGCCTGCTGCCGCTGGCGGCCGAGCTGACGGTGCGCGACGGTTACCACTACGCCGGCTTTGTCGGCAGCGCCATCCTGATGGGCATGGCTTTCCTGAGCATCTCGATGCTGGTATCGGTGCTCGCGCTCGACCGCGTGCGCGCCAGCGGGGTGGCAATCGGCCTGTGGTTCTTTTTCGTGCTGATTTTCGACCTGCTCCTGATGGGAGCACTGGTACTGAGCCAGGGCCGCCTGGGCAGCGACACTTTCGCGGCACTGCTCATGCTCAACCCCGCCGATGTGTTCCGGCTGCTCAACATCTTCAGCTCGGAGCAGGCGCAAAGCATGTATGGCCTCGCTACCGTGATGCCCGGCGGCCTGACCGATCCGGTAGTGCTGCTGGCCATCATGGCCGCGTGGGTCGTCATTCCCTTCTTACTTGCCAACTGGAGTTTCAAATGTCCTTCAAGATAAACCGCCTGCTGGCGGCGCTCGCCGCCGCCGGCTTGCTGGCCGCCTGCAGCGAGCAAGCCTTGAGCGTCGCCGCCCAGGAGCCGGGCAGTGACACCGCCTGCGCGCTCGACGGCATGGTGCTGCTCGATTTCCCCGGCCCCAAGGCGCAGATCCACTACGCCGAAGGCAAGGCCGACTATTACTGCGACCTCATGGAACTGTTCACGGTGATGCTCGCGCCCGAGCACAAGCGGCGCATCGCCGGCGTGTTCGTGCAGGACATGGGCAAGGCGGCCTGGGACAAGCCGAGCGGGCACTGGATCGCCGCCAAGGATGCGCTATATGTGGTCGGCAGCAAAAAGCAGGGTTCCATGGGGCCGGCCTTCGGCTCCTTCTCGGATGCCGCCCAGGCGGCCGCGTTTGCCAAAGCCGAGGGCGGCAAGGTGCTGCCCTACAGCCAGATCACGGTGGCGATGCTCGACACGGGCCACGCCGCCGGCGACATGCGCCATTGATTGTCCGTTTTTTTTAACGACTGGAAGTACATCATGAAAACCACTACCTTGCTATCCCTGTTGATCGTTGCGGCCCTGGCGGCCTGCGGCGACAAGGCGCCCCCTTCCGATGCCGCTGGGTCCGGCCCGACTACGAACGCGCCAGCGCCGGCAGCGGTGCCGGCTCCTGTTGCGGCCGCTGTAGCCGCCGCGTCCGCTCCTGCCGCGGCCAGTCCGGCGGACCTGGCCGCCGGCGAAAAGATCTATGCGGCTTCCTGCGTTTCCTGCCACGGCGCCGCGGTCATGGGTGCGCCGAAACTGGGCGACAAGCCGTCCTGGACGCCGCGCATCGCCAAGGGCATCGACGTCCTGTATGCCAACGCCACGAATGGCTTGAACCTGATGCCGCCGCGCGGCGGCAATGCGGCCCTCAAGGATGAGGAAATCAAGTCGGTGGTCGACTTCATGGTCAGCAAGGGACGCTGACGCGAACAGGGCGGTGCTGCCGCCCTGTCCAGGGGAGAACACCATGCGCGCATTTCAAGCAACACTGATCGCGGCGGCGCTGTGCCTGCTGGCGCTGGCGGGCTGCCAGCGCGCAGACACGGTCCATCGCACCCGCGGGCACGTGTTCGGCACCGCGGTCGAGATCAGCATCCACGGCGGCTCGCCCGAACGCGCCGATGCGCTCAGCGGCGCCGTGCTGAACGAATTCGACCGGCTGCACCACAAATACCACTCCTGGCAGCCGAGCATGCTCACCTCGCTCAACGAAGCCATCGCGCGCGGCGAACCGTTCACCGCCGATGCAGAGATGGCCGCGCTGCTGCAATCGGCGACGGTGGTGGCCGACCGATCCGGCAACCTGTTCAACCCGGCCATCGGGCGCCTGATCCGGCTGTGGGGTTTCCAGAGCAGCGACATCGCGCCCCAGGCGCCGCCGGCGCAGGAGATCCGGCGCTGGCTCGACGCGCGCCCGCGCATGTCGGACCTGCGCTACCAGGGCAACACGATTTCGAGCACCAACAAGGCGGTGATGATCGACCTGGGCGGCTACGCCAAAGGCTACGCGCTGGACCGCGCGGCGCAGATCTTGCGCCAGGGCGGGGCCAAGGCGGCGCTGGTGAACGTGGGCGGCAATGTGATCGCCATCGGCCAGCCGGGGGAGCGCCCGTGGCGGGTGGGCATCCAGGACCCGCGCGCGGCCGGCGCCGTGGCGCACGTGACCCTGCGCGACAACGAGGCAATGGGCACCAGCGGCGATTACCAGCGCTATTTTCTCAAGGATGGCAGGCGCCACCCGCACATCATCGACCCGCGCAGCGGTTATCCGATCGACCTGGTGGCGTCGGTCACGATCGTCACGTCGGGGGGGCGGGATGCCGGGTTGCGGTCGGACGGCAACTCGAAACCCTTGTTCATCACCGGCCCGGCCGGTTGGGAAGCGATGGCCGCGCGGATGGGCCTGGACGAGGTGATGCTGATCGATGCGCAGGGCAAGGTGCACACGACGGCGGCAATGCGCTCGCGGCTGGCCGCATCGCAGGGGGGCAAAGGCCGCGCGCCTGAGATAGTTTCCGTGCGGGAATCAAAATGAAAGGAAGGTTACTTCCCGCTACAATAGCGATTCGACAACATGCGGCTGGGTCCAGCCCTGTTGGCCCCACTATGATCACCGGAGAATAACTTGCGTAAACACTTAATCAAAATTTCAATGCTGTGCGCCGCGGTACTGATGGCAGGTTGCGAAACCACCGGGACGAAGCAGGCCGACCCGAATGCCGTCGAAGCACCGTCGCCAAAAAATCCGGACTTCGCCGGCGAAATGTCCAAGTTCAATGCCCAGTTTCCGAACGCGAAAGCCACCCAATACGAGAACGAATCGATCGCCTTCAATAACGAGCGCAAGCTCGACCAGAAAGGCAATTGCCACGGCAAGTCGAAATATCCGATCACGATCGTGCTGATCCTCGATGCGGAAGGCAAAGTCACCAAAACCATGACCGATGTCGAGAACGCCAAGGCAAGCTGCTTCCGCAACGCGTATGCCGGCGTACAGTTCCCGCGTCCCCCAACGGCACCGTACCGCAAGGCCATTCTGCTGAACTAAGCGAACTTCTCCCGCCGCGCGGCACCGCCTTTGCTGGTTTCACGCAAGGGCGGTAGCATGGCGCTTGGCCGAGCGGAGAATGATCGATGAATATCGGGCAATGCATGTCTGAACGTCGTAAAGCGGCGTCACCCAATTCTTCCGGGCGATCCGGAACGTTGCGTCGGAGGGCATCGTATGCCTAGCGATATCCAGGTCTATCTTGAAGAGCGTTGGGACGGGCGCTGGCAACTGGTTCTGCCAATGATCAAGACCATCGGTTTTGATGATGAGAACCCGCGTCAAGACTGGCTCAACGACACGACGTATCTCACCGGGTTTTATCCCCAAGACGTCTACAGCGAATACAACCCGCCGTTGTGGGAGCTGTTCGGGGTGGCTGGCCGTTTTCCGTCCGGGCTGCGCGGCTTGCCGGCCGTTTGTTGTACCGAAATCAAGAATCATTTCATCTCGTTTGGCACGGAAGCATTTGACGAGCATTGCTTGCCTTGTACCGAATTCCGGGACGCGGTAGCGGCCTTGCCCCACGACGACAAAGAAGCACGTCGCTTGCTCGAACAAATTGCCGGCCTGGGCAAACTGGAAGAGATGCGTTTGATTTTATGGTTTTCGCAGTAAGGCGACCTGCGCCTCACCGCTTTTATCGTCGTTTCCTTGCCATGACAATTGGCTGTGTCGGCCAATGCGGCCTCGTTCAATCGGACGGAGGTGGGCCGCAGTGGGCGCCGGCGGGCCGCCGGCATCAACGTGTTCCTTGATCCCCATCGGCCACGCCCAGTGCGCGCAGCGAAAACGCGGTCACATGGCGCGCGATCTCGCGGATGCCGGCTTCGTCGTAGACGATGTCCGGTGCCATCATTTCATTGACCGGCTTAGAGTGGCTGTAATACAGCATCTGGCCCAGGATGCTGAACAGATTGTTGCGGATCTCGACCTCGCTCGTGCCCGGCGGGGCGATGTCGCGCACCAGTTCCTGCATCACTTCCTGAAGCGGCTCAATCAGCGTGTCGACGATATGGCGCAGGGCGGCGGTTGGCTCCACCAGTTCCCAGCTGATCAGCCGCGAGATCAGTGAATGCGGACCGCTGGTCATCATGTCGACCAGCAGGCGTTCGATCAGATGCGCCAGGCGCAGCGTGGCCGGTACCGACGCGTCGCGCGCCGGCACGGTCAGTTCGTCCATCTCGGCGCTGCCGCCCTCGCGGTCGATGATCGCCAGGTACAGCCCGTCCTTGCTCCCAAAATAATAGTTGACCATCGCCAGGTTGGCACCGGCGCGCTCGCAGATCTTGCGCACCGATGTCGCCTTGAAACCGTTCTCGGCGAAGCACTCCGTGGCCGCGGTAATGATGCGGTTGCGGACATCGTTGTCGTCAGCTTTCATCTTCAAGACACTCCTGGTTTTCGCGAATTAAACGTGTGTTTAATTTCTGGTTTTTGAATTGTACATATCAGCCCCTGCCTTGTCCATGCGTTTCCATTGTCCGGCGGCGGCAATGCGGGCAATGCCACATTATCAACTCACAATTTCTCGTTGACAACTAAACAGCCGTTTGATACAGTTGTATTAAACGCGTGTTTGAAACGCTTGTTTGGCGCCTTGAAGGCAAGTCCAGGCTTGCCGCGACAGGCACCAACCGTTCAACTAACGAAAGCCAGCATGCAATCGACCCTCTTTCCCCGCTCCGGCAAGCCGGCCGCCGGCGCTCCCGTCCTGCTGGCCCTTGGCGCCGCCGTCCTGCTCGCCGCCTGCAGCAACAAAGCGCCACCCGCACCGCCGCCGTCCGGCCCGCCGCAAGTCGTGGTGCACACGGTCGCGGCCCAGCCGATGACCGTTACTACCGAGCTGGCCGGGCGCACGTCCGCTTACCAGGTGGCTGAAGTGCGGCCTCAGGTTGGCGGCCTGATCCTCAAGCGCCTGTTCGTCGAGGGCTCCACCGTCAAGGCCGGCACGGCGCTGTACCAGATCGATCCGGCCAGCTTCGTTGCGTCGGTCAACTCGGCCAAGGCCACCCTGGCCAGCGCCAGGGCCAAATTGCTGGCGGCCGAGCCGAAAGCGAAGCGCTACCAGGAACTGCTGGCCATCGAAGGCGTCAGCAAGCAGGATAGCGAAGACGCGCTCGCCAGCGCAGCCCAGGCCCGCGCCGACGTCGCATCGGCCCAGGCTGCGCTCGACGTCGCCAATATCAATCTGAAGTACACCAATGTGTACGCGCCGATCGGGGGCCACATCAGCCGCTCGAACGTGAGCGCCGGCGCCCTCGTGACCGCCGGCCAGGCCGGTGCGCTGACCACCGTGCAGCAGCTCGATCCGATTTATGTCGACGTGACGCAGTCCAGCACCGAACTGCTGGCGCTGCGACGCCGCTTCGAGAGCGGCAAGCTGAAACAGGCAGAGGGCGGCCAGGCCACGGTCAGCCTGCTGCTGGCCGACGGCAGCAAGTACAGCGCGCCCGGCAAGCTGCAGTTCGTCGATGTGAGCGTCGATGCCGGCACCGGCAACGTCACCCTGCGCGCACTGTTCCCGAACCCGAAGGGCGAACTGATGCCCGGCATGTATGTGCGCGCCGTGCTCGGCAGCGGCCTGGACGACAAGGCCATCACCGTGCCGCAGGTCGGCGTCACGCGCAACCAGCGCGGCGAAGCGACCGCACTGGTATTAACCAAGGAAAACAAGGTCGAGCAACGCGTGCTGAGCACCGGCGCGGCCGTGGGCGACCAGTGGGTGGTCAACGCCGGCCTGGTTCCGGGCGAGCGCGTGATCGTCGAAGGGGTGCAGAAAGTGCGTCCCGGCGCACCGGCCGTGGCTGTCCCGGCCACCGTCGCAGTACCAAACGCCGCAGGCGCCCCGGGCGTGGCAGGCGGTCCCGCTGCCGGCCGCGCGGCCCCGGCGGGAGCATAACCATGGCCCGCTTCTTTATTGACCGTCCGATCTTTGCGTGGGTTATCGCGCTGGTAATCATGCTCGGCGGCGTGCTGGCCATTCTGGGCCTACCGATTTCGCAGTATCCGAGCATTGCGCCGCCATCGATTTCGATCAGCGGCAGCTATCCGGGCGCTTCCGCCAAGACGGTGGAAGACGCTGTCACCCAGGTCATCGAACAAAAGATGAAGGGGATCGATGGTTTGCAATACATGTCGTCGAGCAGCGATTCGAGCGGTTCGGTCGGCATCACGCTGACGTTCAGCAACGGTACCGATCCGGACATCGCGCAAGTGCAGGTGCAGAACAAGCTGCAACTGGCCACGCCGCTGCTGCCGGCCGCCGTCACCCAGCAGGGCCTGGTGGTGAGCAAGTCCACCAAGAATTTCCTGATGGTGCTCGGTTTCGTCTCGGAAAACGGCAGCATGCAGCAGGCCGACCTGGGCGATTACGTCGCTTCCAGCGTGGTCGATTCGCTCAGCCGCGTGGAAGGCGTGGGCGATGTGACCCAGTTCGGCTCGCAATACGCGATGCGGATCTGGCTCGATCCGGCCAAGCTGCTCAACTACCAGCTGACCCCGGCCGACGTGAGCGCAGCCATCCGCGCCCAGAATGCGGAAGTGTCGGCGGGCGAACTGGGCGGCGCGCCAGCGCGTCCCGGCCAGCAACTCAATGCCACCGTGTCGGCCCAGAGCCGCCTGCAAACCCGGGAACAGTTCGGCGCGATCTTGCTCAAGACCGGTGCCGACGGCGCCGTTGTGCGCCTGAGCGACGTGGCGACCATGGAACTGGGCAGCGAAAGCTACAACATCGTGGCCCGTTTCAACGGCAAGCCGGCCGCCGGCGTGGCGATCAAGCTCGCCACCGGCGGCAACGCGCTCGACACGGCCAAAAACGTCAAGGCCAAGGTCGAGGAAATGCAGAAGAATTTCCCGGCTGGAATGAAAGCCGTGGTCGCCTTCGATACCTCGCCCTTCGTCAAGCTATCGATCGAGGAAGTGGTCAAGACCCTCATCGAAGCCATCGTGCTGGTGTTCCTGGTGATGTACCTGTTCCTGCAGAATTTCCGCGCCACTCTGATTCCGACCATGGCCGTGCCGGTCGTGCTGCTCGGCACCTTCGCCGTGCTCAGCATTCTCGGTTACTCGATCAATACCCTGACCATGTTCGCCATGGTGCTGGCGATTGGCCTCTTGGTCGATGACGCCATCGTCGTGGTCGAAAACGTCGAACGCATCATGAGCGAAGAAGGCTTGTCGCCGAAAGAAGCGACCAAAAAATCGATGACCCAGATCACCGGCGCGCTGGTCGGTATCGCGCTGGTGCTCTCCGCCGTGTTCGTGCCGATGGCGTTTTTCAGCGGCTCGACCGGCGTGATCTATCGCCAGTTCTCGATCACGATTGTCTCCGCGATGGTGCTGTCGGTCCTGGTGGCCATGGTATTCACGCCGGCGCTGTGCGCCACCTTGCTCAAACCGGTCGAACTAGGCCACAAGGCCGGCACCACGGGCTTTTTCGGCTGGTTCAACCGCAGTTTCGACAAGAGCAGCCGGCGCTACCAAGGCTGGGTCGGTACCCTGATCGCCCGCACCGGCCGCACCATGGTGGTGTACGCCTTGCTGGCGCTGCTGATGGCCGTCGGTTTCCTGCGCTTGCCGACCTCGTTCCTGCCGGCGGAAGACCAGGGCATCCTGTACACCCTGGTGCAACTGCCGGTCGGCGCCACCCAGGAGCGCACGCTCAAGGTGGTCGAGCAGGTCGAGCAGCATTACCTGAACGACCAGAAGGATGCGGTGGCCTCGGTGTTCTCGGTGGCCGGCTTCAGCTTTGCCGGTAACGGCCAGAACGCGGCCATGGCGTTCGTCAAGCTCAAGGATGTCGAGGAACGCGGCAGCGAGCTCTTGCGCGCCCCGGCCATCGTCGGCAAGGCCATGGGCCGCTTCATCCAGATCAAGGATGCGATGGTGTTCGCCATCGCCCCGCCCGCGGTGATGGAACTCGGTAACGCCAACGGCTTCGACCTGATGCTCAAGGATGAAGGCGGCCTCGGCCACGAAGCGCTGATGGGCGCGCGTAACCAGCTGCTCGGCATGGCCGCGCAAAGCAAGATGCTGGTGCAGGTCCGTCCCAACGGCCAGGAAGATTCGCCCCAGTACAAGCTGGAAGTGGACCAGCAAAAAGCCAGCGCACTCGGCCTGTCGCTGGCCGACATCAACAACGTGCTGTCCACCTCGTGGGGCGGCGCGTACGTGAATGACTTCGTCGACCGCGGCCGCGTCAAGAAGGTGTACATGCAGGGCGCCTCGGATGCGCGCATGGCGCCGGAAGACATCGGCAAGTGGTACGCCCGCAATGCCAGCGGCGAGATGGTGTCGTTCTCGACCTTTGCCACCGGCAAATGGATCTACGCCTCGCCGCGCCTGGAGCGCTACAACGGCACGCCATCGCTCAACATCCAGGGCGTGGCCGCACCGGGTTTCAGCTCCGGCGATGCCATGCTGGAAATGGAAAAGCTGGTCGCCAAGCTGCAGCCAGGCATCGGCTTCGAGTGGAGCGGGGTGTCGATCGAAGAGCGCGCCGCCGGTGCGCAAACCACCATGCTGTATGCCATGTCGCTGCTGGTCGTGTTCCTGTGCCTGGCCGCGTTGTATGAAAGCTGGTCGATTCCGTTCTCGGTGCTGCTGGTGGTGCCGCTGGGCGTGCTCGGTACCGTGCTCGGCACCATGCTGTTCGGCCTGTCGAACGATGTGTACTTCCAGGTGGCGCTGCTGACGGTGGTGGGCCTGGCTGCCAAGAACGCCATCCTGATCGTCGAGTTTGCCAAGGAACTGGAAGATGGCGGCATGGATGTGAGGAAAGCGACCCTGGAAGCGGTGCACCTGCGCCTGCGTCCGATTTTGATGACCTCGATTGCTTTCGGCCTCGGCGTGTTGCCGCTGGCGATCAGCAGCGGGGCGGGCTCGGCCAGCCAGAATGCCATCGGTATCGGCGTGCTGGGCGGCATGCTGACCTCGACTTTCCTGAGCATCTTCTTTGTGCCGGTGTTCTTCGTGGTGGTCCGCGCTGTCGTGATCCGCAAAAACAAGGTGGCGCCTGTGCCCGCCATCGCTTCCGTGGAGGGGCATTGAAATGAATAGCTCAATTAGTCCGACCTTGAAACTGACCGTACTCGCAGCCGTGATCAGCGGCTGCACAATGATGCCCAAGTACCAGCAGCCGGTCAGCCCGGTCGCTGCGGCTTGGCCTACCGGCACGGCGTACCCGGCGCCCGCCGCCGCGGGCGCCGCAGCGGCCGCCGACATCGCCTGGCGCGATTACTTCGCCGATGAGCGCCTGAAGAAGCTTATTGCGCTAGCCCTGGCCAACAACCGCGACCTGCGCGTCTCGGCACTGAACATCGACAAGGCGCGCGCCCAGTACCGCATCGAGCGCGCGGCGCAGTTGCCGTCGGTGGCGGCCGGCGCCAGCCAGAGCGGCCAGCGCACGGCCGACAAGATGAGCGCGGGCGGGCAGGGCGCCGTGAATCGGCAGTACGGCGTGGACCTTGGCGTGGCCGCCTGGGAGGCAGACCTGTTCGGCCGCGTGCGCAGCCTGTCGGAAGCGGCGCTGCAAACCTATCTGGGCACCGAGGAAGCGCGCGCCAGCGTGCAGATTTCTCTGGTGGCCGAAGTGGCCAACGCCTATCTGACCCTGATGGCCGACCAGGAACGCCTGCTGCTCGCGCGCCAGACCCTGGCCAGCCAGCAGCGCTCTTTGGAACTGAGCGAGAGCCGTGTCAAGGCCGGCGCGGCGGCCGGGCTGGACCTGTACCAGGACCGCACCACCGTGGAATCGGCGCGTGCCGATGCCGCCGCCTACACCGCCCAGGTGGCGCAGGGCCAGAATGCGCTGACCCTGCTGGCCGGCGCCGCCGTACCAGCCGAACTGCTGCCGAATGCCGGCCTGGCGGACGTGACCGCGCTCACCGCGGTCAGCGCCGGTTTGCCGTCGGACCTGCTGTACCGCCGGCCGGACGTGCTCGCGGCCGAGCGCACGCTACAAGCAAGCAGCGCCAACATCGGCGCGGCGCGCGCGGCCTTTTTCCCGCGCATCACGCTTACCGGGCAGGCCGGCACGGCCAGTTCCAGTCTGTCTGGCCTGTTTGACGGTGGCTCGGGCGTGTGGAGTTTCGCGCCGTCGATCAGCTTGCCGATTTTTGACGGCGGCGCCAACCGTGCCAATCTGGAGGTGGCCAAGGTCAACCGCGATATCGGCGTGGCGCAGTACGAGAAGACCATCCAGGCCGCGTTTCGCGAAGTGGCCGACGCCCTGGCGCAGCGCGGCACGGTGGACGAACGCCTGAACGCGCAGCGGCAACTGGTGGAAGCGTCCGACAAGAGCTATCGGATTTACGAGGCGCGCTACAAGAACGGCGCTGATACCTTCCAGAATGCGCTGATCGCGCAACGGGCGCTGTATGCGGCGCAGCAAGGCCTGATTTCGGTCAGGCTGGCCGAGCAGACCAGCCGGGTCACCCTCTACAAGGTGCTCGGCGGCGGCTGGCGGGCCGGCGATGGCGTGGCCGTGGCGACGCAGGGGCAGGCCGGCGCAAGCAGGTAGGCGCACGCATCCGGGTGCCGCGTGCCCGGATGCTTGTGCGCCGGCAGTGCGGGCCGGGAGCCGGCAAGAGGTCGCGACATTATATATGCGCGGTCACGCCGGCGTCCCGCTATCACGCTTGCTTCGTTCCCAGACAATATTGATTGCATCCCGCGGCCTTGGCCTGGTACAGCGCCGCGTCGGCCTCCCTGGCCAGTTCACGCGCGTCGGGTTGGGCGCTGCCGGTCCAGGCGATGCCGATGCTGGCCGACACCTGGCGCGCCATGGCGCCGACTGAAAACAGCGGGCGCATGGTCTCCACGATCTTGGCGCCGACTTTCGCGCACTCCTCGGACGAGTGCACGCTTTCGAGGATGATGGTGAATTCGTCGCCGGCCAGGCGCGATACCGTATCGGTCGTCCTGACCGCGCCCAGCAAGCGCCTGGCGAATTCCCTGAGCACTTCGTCGCCCCACGCGTGACCGAGCGTATCGTTGATCTGTTTGAAGCGGTCGATGTCGAGGTACATCAGGGCGATGCCGGTGCCGTTGCGCACACTGCGGGCCAGCGCCGCTTCCAGCTCGGCTTCGTAACTGCGGCGGTTCGGCAACCCGGTCAGCGTATCGGTATTGGCCAGCGCCTTCAGGTTGGCCTCGTGCCGGCGCGCCGCCGTCACGTCGGTCGAGAGCAGGTAGGCGCCCAGCACCACGCCATCGCGCATGTGCGGGATGTACACCGAGTGAAGGATGCGGCTTTCACCCCCGTGTTCGACTTCCAGTTCCAGCTGCACGGTGTGGCCTTCGAGGCAGCGCCGCAGTTGCTGTTCGCGCTGGCCGCGGAACTGCGCGGGGAAGACGTCGGTGATGGATTTTCCCACCATGTCGGCCGGATCGACGCCGTACCACTGTTTGTACATGGCATTGGCGAAGCGGTAGCGCAGGTCGATGTCGAGGTACGAAATGAGCGCCGGCAGGTTGTCGGTGACGGTGCGCAGGCGCTCCTCGCTGTCGTGCTGGCGGATCTCGCTGCGCTTGCGCGCGGTGATGTCGAAGGCCATCGCGTAAAAGCCGTTGACCGAGCCGCCGGCGTCGATGTCGGGGATATACGAGGCGTGGTAATACGAGCGCCGCCCCTCGACCGTGATTTCATCCTCGAACGAGACGCGCTTGCCCTGCATCGCCAGCTTGATGAACTGCTCGACTTTCTCGAATTCCGGCGCGCTGTATGCCTGGCGCACCGGTTGGCCGATCAGCTGGGCGTTCTCGCGTCCGTAAAAACGCAGCGCCTGCGAATTGAGGAAGGTGAAATTGCCGGCCTTGTCGACCTGGCCAACCAGCGCCGGCAGGTTTTCGGTAATCGCCCGCAGGCGCTGCTCGTTCAGTTTGAGCTTGCGCTGCGATTCGCTCAGTTCCGTGATGTCCTTCATTGCCACCACCGCGCCCAGGGCCTCGCCATTCGGGCCGATCATGCGCCGCCCGCTGGCCAGCACGCAGCGCTGGTGCAGGCCCTTGGGCGCGATCAGCATGGCGCAATCCCTGACCGTTTCGCCGTTCAGCGCGCGCACCAGCGGCACGTCGCGCTCTTCCAGCAGGCGCGTGCCATCGGCCGAAAACAGGCTGTAATGCGAGGCCCAGTCGCCGCTTGGCAGCGCCTGCGGCGGCAAGCCATGGAATTCGCGCGCGGCGCGGTTGAACAGGGTCAGCTCGCCGTCGGCCGAGCAGGCCACCACGCCGACATCGAGCGTTTCGAGCACGGAGTCGAGCAGTTGCTGCTTCTGCATCAAGGCCAGCTTGGCCTTGATGCGCCCGGAGACATCGTGCAGGAAAGCGCCGAAGAAGGTCTCGCCGCCGGCCTCGAAGGCGTTGATCGTCATTTCGACCGTGATGTCGCCATGGTCGCGGGTGCAGGCCGGCATTTCGATGTGCGTGTTGACCATGCTGCCCGCGCCATGGCGGGTGAAGCGCTGCATGCCGGCGCGGTGCGCCGCGCGGTAGCTTTCCGGGACGATCAGCGTGGCCAGTTCCCGGCCCAGCGCTTCCTCGCGCGTCCAGCCGAAGGTGCGCTCGGCCGACGGGTTCCAGTCCACCACCATGCCATTCGCATCGGTGCTGATGAATGCGCTGAATGAGGAACTGATGATGGTGCGGATGCGCTCCTCGTTGGCGCGCAGGGTCGCTTCGGCGCTGAGGCGCTGGCGGATCTCGCGCTTGAGCGTGTCGTTGGCGTCGCTCAGGGAGGCGGTGCGCTCGTCGATGCGTTTTTCCAGTTCGATGTTGAGCGCCTGCAGCGCCCCTTCGGCACTCACGCGCGCGGCGATCAGCGTGCCCTTGTTCAGTTCATCCTCGACCAGGCTGGCGAAGTCGCGCAGGCTTTGGCGCGCCGCGTCGTCGAACTGGCGCGGCACGGTATCGATGATGCACAGCGTGCCGACCGCTTCGCCATCGTGCGAAAACACGGGCTGGCCGGCGTAGAAGCGGATTGCCAGGGCGCCGGTTACCAGGGGATCGGCGTGAAAGCGCGGGTCTTGCAGCGCGTCCTCGACCACCAGCATCTCGCGCTCGGCCACCGCGTGGCTGCAGAAAGCGATGGAACGCGCCGTTTCGGTCGCGTCCAGTCCAACGCGCGACTTGAACCACTGGCGCTCTTCATCGACCAGCGACACCAGCGCAATCGGCACTGCCATGGCGATGGCGGTCAGGCGGGTCAGGCGGTCGAAGCGTTCTTCCTGCCCGCTGTCGGGCATGCAGGGCGCGCGCACGCGCCAGGTGTCGTCGGAAAAAGCGAGGTCGATGTCCATGGTCCAGCCCGGTCAGTGACGCGCAGCGTCAGCATTTTGCAACAGTGCAAAGGATCGGCGGGAGCATGGCCGGAGGGAATTCGGTGATTGCGTGGACGCGCAGGCGGCGCTGGGGCCTTGGTCCTACCCGGAAATCGGGTTCGATTACTATACAAAATTTCCGTGCGGAACGCAATTTCTTCTGAAAGATATCTTTTACTCAACCATCGTATTGAGAATCATTTACATTTGGGGTAAGATGCGGCCGTCTCCCCAGTCCCACGGGCGAGTTGAAAGCCAGTATGTTGTTCGCCCTTGCCCTGATCCTGACGCTGCTCTCCGCCGTGTGCTGCAATTTCAGCACACCCAGGGCCGAACCACGTTTGCCGCCCGCGCTGCGCTGGGCGCTGGGGGCGGTGCCGCTGCTGCTGGCCGTCGTCATCCTCGCCGCGCGCGCGAGCACCTTCACTGCCATCCTGACTGTGCTGGCCATCTGGATGATCGCCCTGCCGCTTGTCGGCGTGCTGCGTGCGGTGCGCCGCGCGCACGCGGGGAGGGCGCATGGCTAAGGATACCGCGCACCGCGACCGGGTCTTGCTGCATAACGGCGTCGTCGCCCTGGTATTGGGCTACCCGCTGGCGATTGCCCTGAGCGGCGTGCTGCACCAGGTGATGCGATGGCTGGACGCCGGCCCGATCGTCGGGCAACTGACGATGTGGGTCGTGTATCCGCTGTGGGTGAGCGTGATCGCCCTGATTTTCCTGGTGCGCAGCAAGCGCGCCTGCTGGACCTGGCTGGCCCTGGCCAACGCGCTGGCCGCTGCCGCCTGCTACCTCCTGATGCAGGCCGGCGGGAGCGCCGCATGAAGCCGGAGATCGTGCGCACCTATAAAGCGGTGCATACCTGGGTCGGCATTCTCGGCGGCGTGATGCTGTTCATCGCCTTTTACGCCGGCGCGTTCACCATGTTCAAGCCGGAAATCGGCCGCTGGGCCGAGGCGGTCCCCAGCGCGCAGCAGGCCGCCAGTTCGCCGGTCGATGCGCTGGCCCGGGCATTTTTCGCCACGCGCGACGACGCTATCGGCAGCGCCGTGCTGGTGCTGGACCGCAAACGGCCAGGTTTCGGCCGCATGCGCTATGCCGACAAGCAGGGTGCCAGCTGGCAGGTGACCCTGGACGCAGCCGGCCAGCTGCAAACGGACTCCGCGCAAACCGGACCGGCCGGCGATTTCGTCGACGAAGTGCACCGCAACGGCGGCTTGCCGCTGGCCGGTGCCGTGGCCGAGCCGATCATCGGCTTCGTGGCCCTGCTGTACGCGCTGGCGCTCATTTCCGGCGTGGTGATCCTGCTGCCGTCGCTGGTCAAGGATTTGCTGCTGCTGCGCATCACCGCCAACGTCAAGCGTTTCTGGCTCGACGCGCACAACCTGATCGGCATCACCAGCCTGCCGTTCCACCTGGCCATTGCCCTGACCACGGCCGGCTTCTGCCTGCACGACTGGGTCTACGAAACGCAGGACGCCACCATTCACGCCATCGGCAAACAGGCCGACGCGGCGCCGCGCGCCAAGGGCAAGGCCGGCCCCGGCGCCAGCGCAGCCTGGGCAGCGCCGTCGGCCATGCTGGCCAGCGCCCGGGCGCGCTCCGCCAGTTTCACGCCGACCGAACTGACCTACCGCGGCCTGAACAGCCCCAAACCGCAAGTGAACATGGGCGGCGAAGACTGGAGCGGCCACATGCGCGCGCCGCGCGCCGGGTTCATGAATTTCAACCCCGTCACCGGCCAGCTCAACAAGGGCATCAGCCTGCTGCCGCACCAGCAGACCAACTGGGAAGCGACCCTGTCGGCCATCTTCGCGCTGCACTTCGGCAGCTTTGGCGGGGTACCGGTACGCGTGGCGTACGCCGTGATGGGCGTGCTCGGCGCGATCCTGTTCTACACCGGCAACCTGCTGTGGATCGAATCGCGCCTGCGCAAGAACCGCCAGCTTGCCGTTCCCCTCGAACAGCCGCGCCACGTGCGCTGGGTCGCCGCGCTGACGGTCGGGCTGTGCCTGGGCGCCGTCATCGGCCTGCCGCTGGGCCTGGTGGCATTGCGCTGGGAAGCCAGCCTGGGCCTGGACATGGCCGGCATCGGCCTGTCCGTCTTTAACACCGCGCTCGGCGTGGGCCTGCTGGCGGCGCTGGTGAAGGGCGCGGCCTGGGCCGGTTACCGGCTGACGCTCGCCGCGGCGCTGGCGACCTTGCTGGTTCCGGCGACCAGCTTGCTGGCCAGCGTGTTCCCCGGCATGCCGATCGCCAAACCGTACGTAACCGATTACCTGTGGATCGACGGCCTGTCGCTGCTTGGCGGCCTGGCGCTGCTGTGGATGGCGGCGCGCGTGCGCCGGCGCGGCCGCTGCGGCGAGCGGCACAGCGTCTGGCGCGAGCCGGAGCCGCTTGCGCCGTCCCCTGACACCAATTCCAGCCAAATAACTTCTAACCGAATGGAGCAAATGTAATGCGAGTTGTCCCTGTGTGTGCTTTCCGTGCTATTCCCATGGCCTGTATGACCATGATCGCCACCGTGGCCCTGCCGGCAATGGCCCAGGCGCCCGTCGAGACCATGAAAGAAATCACCGTCAAGGCCGCTGCTGAAACGGCGGACAGCCTTCCGGCGGCCGCGCCCGGCGGCAAAGTGGCCAAGGGCGCCCGTCTCGGCGTGCTCGGCAACGTGAGCGTGATGGACACGCCGTTCAACATCACCGCCTACACGACCCAAACCATCGCCGACCAGCAGGCCCAGACCATTGGCGCCGTGCTCAAGAATGATCCGTCGGTGCGTACCACCACCAACGAAGGCCACCTCGTCGAGAACTTCAATATTCGCGGTTTTGGCGTGAGTTCGGGATCGATGGCGATCAATGGTGCCTACGGCCTGGCCCCTGAGCAAAACACCCCGACCGACATGTTCGAGCGCGTCGAAGTACTCAAGGGTCCCGGCGCGATGATGATGGGCCTGCCGCCGGCGGGCGACGTGGGCGGCGCGGTCAACCTGGTGCCCAAGCGCGCCGGCGCCACCCCGCTGACCCGCGTGACGACCTCGGTTGCGACCAAATCGAACGTCGGCGTGCACGCCGATGTGGCGCGCCGCTTCGGCGCGGACCAGAGCCTGGGCGTACGCGTCAACGGCGTGCTGTCCGGCGGCAAAACCTGGCTGGACCACCAGACCAAGCGGCGCGAGATCGGCCACGTGGCCGTCGACTATCAAGGCAAGGGCTGGAACGTGGAAATGGACGCCTACTCGCTGACCAACAAGGTATGCAAGGGCGCGCCGATGCAGCCTGTCCTCACCGGCTGGACCCGCGTGCCGAAGGCGCCGCACGGCTCCACCAACTTCTTCTACGGCGAAGATGTGTACGGCAACACCGAAACCCAGGGCCTGATCGTGCGCGGCCAGGTCGGGCTCGGTGCCGGCTGGAGCGCCTTCGCCTCGGCCGGCACGGCCAAGCATTCGTATGACGGTTTCATCTTCGGCACCCGTCCGGTACTGCCGGTGTCGGGCGGCGACAGCGGCAAGGCCACCGGCACCGCCTACAACTCGTGGGGCGAGTACGACACCACCACCTTTGAAACGGGCGTGCGTGGCCAGTTCGCCACCGGCGCCATTGCGCACAAGGTCACCGTGGCGGCCAATGTGATGAATTACGAGGGCGGCAGCCGCGGCAACGGCACCTTGGCCATCAACAGCAACATCTACAACCCGACCCCGATCATCATGCCGGCCGGGAAGGATGCATCGACCTACAGCCAGTTCAACGACGACGTGATGACCGCGGTCAGCGCCGCCGATTCGATGTGGTTTGCCGACGGCAAGCTGCAGGTCACCATCGGCGTGCGCGCGCAAAAGGTGCACCAGAAGCTGAGCAACTACGAAGAAACCGCCGTCACGCCGCTCGCTGGCGTGGTGGTCAAACCGTGGGGCGAAAACGTCTCGCTGTATGCCAACTACGTGGAAGGCCTGAGCGCCGGCACCACCGTCAAGGCGCCGTATGCGAACGAAGGCGAAACGTTCAAGCCGTACAAGTCGAAGCAGGCCGAGGTTGGCGTGAAATGGGCGATGAATACCTTGACGCAGACCTTGAGCCTGTTCCAGATCAGCAAACCGGCGCTGATCGAGTCGAACAACCGCATGACGACCGACGGCGAGCAGCGCAACCGTGGCGTGGAGTGGAATGTATTCGGCAAAGCCGGCAAGGACATCACCTTGCTCGGTGGCATGGCATACACCAAGGCCGAGCAGACCAAGACCGCCAAGGGTCTCAATCAGGGCAAGGCGCAGTTCGGTATTCCGCGCCTGACGGCCAACATCGGCGTCGATCACGCGATTGCTGCGGTGCCGGGGCTGGAACTGAGCTCGCGCGTGAACTACACCGGTTCGCAGTGGCTGTCGCAGGACATCACCCTGAAGCTCGATTCGTGGACGACCCTGGATCTTGGCGCGCGTTACGCGACGCGCTTCGGCGCGATGCCGGTGGTGCTGCGTGCCTACGTGACCAACGTGGCCGACAAGGAGTACTTTGAAAGCGCGTGGGGAGCGGGGCGTGTGAATCTGGGTGCGCCGCGTGCTGTGCGTTTGTCGGCGGCGTTCGATTTCTGATAGCTTATGCTGGCGCTGCGCCCTGTTGCTCTCTGGTAGGCGGCAACAGTGCGCGACCAGATAATCAGGCCCGCCATGCAGCGGGCTTTTTTACGTGTTGGCGCGGGACAGTCGCTGAGCGCCAGTTCTAGCCTCCTTGAAAGAAAATCAACTGACTATTGAAACCTCTCCACATCCGCGCTGTACACTTTAAAGTCTTCGTTGTAGTAGAGCTTGGCGAAAAAATACTTTGCGTGCGGTACGAAACGCTGTTCCTCATCAAGAACGCCGCCGACTGCCGCTACCACTCGTATCTCCGCAAATGATGGGCAAGAATTAAACTGGATAACTCTGGCTACAATCTCAAGCGGCGTGCCGATGGGAACCTCATATGTGACGTCATCAATCGTGCAAACAATATTGGTGCCGCTGTTCATGCCATCAAATTCTGCATAAGCATAAAAATCAGCGGTAACTTTTTCTGCCGAAAAAACCCGAGCGATTTCCCGCTCCCATTCGTAAATTTTCATCAGTAGAACTTTTCAAAGTCTGCAAAAATCGCTTACCCATCCTTGGGCCTGAAAGTGCATCCGGCACACATTCGGCGGGCGGCGGGAATTCGACGCAGCGTGCGGTTCCGGCAGATTATATTCCGCCGGTGAGGAACTGGGGCTGAAATCGGGCAGCATCGAGTTGGTCAGGATTGCATCGATCATCCGGCCGCCCGGCCCGCTCTCGGTACAACGCAGCGTCACCAGCTCGACCACCGCGTCGCTGTACCCGAATCGCATCCCGTCACGCTGCTCGACCTGGCCGAGGCCAGGGCAGTGCCCGATATCGAGGGCCAGCTTCTCAGCCATGGGGCCGCCGGGGCAAGCGCCGCGACGCGCTTCCAGGTGCCTGACAGCAAAGGCAGCGAGCAAGTGCGGCGGCTGCCCGGGTCCGCCGCCGGCGCAGCCTTGCATACCGAGGGGGCCTGGGCCTGGCTGCACATGCTCGACCTGGGGCGCCCGCAAGAAACCGCGCAAGCGGACCGCTTTGCGCTCAGTTTCGACGTCGACGAGGTGGTCTTCAGGTATGAACTGAAGGCCAGCAGTGTCAACAACCCGTTTCAGCGCGAGATTGCCGAGGCCAGTCGCTGCCTGACCCGCTTGTGAGGTAGTCGCCGCACTGCCGCGGGCTGCGGCCGCTGGTGTGGCGCAAGGCATAGCCCTGGCGGTAAATGCTGACCAGGCCCAGCGCGCAACCGCTCAGTTGTTCGAGCTTGAGGCGCAGCTCGAAGATGCCGACGCGAATATTGCTGCGCGTGTCGGCCTTGCCCTGCGTCTGGAAGAATTCGGACAGTTCGCCGAACGAGACCACGCCGCCCGTGCGGCTGAGAAACAGATCGACCAGCATGAATTCGGCGCGGCTCAGGCGGATGGTGCGGTCCTGGTAGGCCACCGAGAGCGACGCGGCATGCAGCGTCAGCGATGGCGCGGACGGGAATGCCGCTCGCGGCTGGACCGCGTCGAGCGTGCCCTGGTACAGCGTTTGCATACGGCGCAGCAGCAGCGATGCGCGGCGCAGCAGGTCGGTCGGGCTGACCGGCGCGAATACCCAGTCGGCCGCCCGTACCAGGCTGTCGGTGGCGCCGGGCGGAGGCTGATGGGCATCGACCGCCAGGATCAGGGGCGCGGGACAGAGGCCCTGGCCGGCCAGGCCGCGCGCCATGCGCTGGGCCGGGGCGATGGCGTCGAGCAGATGGTATTCGCGGCTGTCGACCAGCAGGATATTGGCCAGGCTGGCGTCGCACAGGAAGTCGGCACTGCCGCCGTGCACATTGAGCACCGAGACGTCGAGTTCGGTGAAGGCGAGCAGTTCATTGCAAGCGCCAGCGGAGCGAAACTCACGAATGTTTGCCATGCAGCTTTCATGCAATTGCTTTCCGCCAACATAAATATGTGCGCGCATAGATTATCCTTATGATTGTTTTTGATACGGCGGCAGTCTCTTGGCCGCTGGGCCGGTCGCGAAAGGCGCCCGTGAGTACATCAGAGCATGAAGCGCCGCAATGGCTACCTATCGAAAGTTAGGTTCGCTTCCCTGCTTATTCAACTAAATTCCTCCTGCAAATTTGTATATCCGTCATGAACTATTCTGTTGGGCAATTGTGCATGCCGTGCAGGCCGGTGCGGTGAAAAAGTAACAATTCACTCTTTTCGTTAGATGCTTTTCGGTTAAGATGTAATGCAATTGTCACAAATCTAACCGCCATGGTTCACGATTTGGCGGTGGCATATGCAGCCGCCAGTTCTGTGTTTTCGCTCGCCCGACCCATGCAAAACGAATCGAAATTTCATCCGCCGGCATTGCCGGCCAGGTTTTTCCCCGTTCCGCGCCTGCATGAGCGCATCGCGGCGGTGGCGGCCGCCCGCATCGTGTGCCTGACCGCCCCGGCCGGTTTCGGCAAGAGCACGACCATGGCGCAGCAGCTGGCCGCGCTGGCAACGCGCGCGGTGGGCACCTGCTGGATCAATCTCGACGAGGCCGACAACGATGTCGAGTGCTTCCTGGACCACATGACGGCCGCGCTGGCCGCCGCGCACGCCCCGGTGGCCAGCGCCACGGCGCACGCCACGGGCCGCGCGCAACTGCTGGCCATGTGCAACCGCCTGGCGCACCAGAGCTGCGACGTGGCGCTGTTTTTCGACGACTACCATGTCATCACCAATCCGGCCGTGCACGAGCTGATGGACTGGGTGCTGGCGGTCAGCCCGGTCCAGCTGACCCTGTATATCGGATCGCGCAGCCGGATTCCCCTGAAACTGAGCCGCCTGCGCCTGTGCGGCGGCGTGGCCGACCTTGGCGCGGCCGACTTGAGCCTGACGCGCGACGAAGCGTGCGCCTTCATGGGCGTGGTGGGCGCGGGCGCGCTCGACGCCGCTCACGGCGGCGTGCTGTACGAACGCACCGAAGGCTGGGCGGCGGGGCTGCAGCTGGCCGCCATCGCGCTGCAAAATGCCAGCGACCGGGAACGTTTTATCCGCGATTTTTCGGGCAGCGCGCACGATATCGCGTCGTATCTGATGAACGCGGTGCTGGCGCGCCTGCCGCCCCACGTCGACCAGTTCATGTCGCGCACGGCCTTGTTCGACCGTTTTTCGAGCAGCTTGTGCCAGGATGCGCTGGCGCTGCGCGACGCGCCGGAACTGATCGACTGGATCGGCGCGCACAACCTGTTCTTGATCCCGCTCGACCGGCGCGGCCAGTGGTTTCGCTATCACCATCTGCTGAGCGACCACCTGCGCAAGCGCTACCTGGACACGGACGCCGACGCGGCGCGCGCCGACTACCGCGCCGCCAGCCATTGGTGCGAGCGCGCCGGCGCCAACGATGAAGCGATCCGCTATGCCCTGGCCGGCGACGAGAGCACGCGCGCGATCGACCTGATCGCGGGCTGTGTCGATGAGCTTATCCGTGGCCGCGCCGGTTTCGACACCCTGCTGCGCTGGATGTCCGCCGTCCCGTACCGGTTGCTGACCCAGCGCGTGCAGCTGCGCCTGACCTTCATCCGCTCAAGCATCTGGAACAACCGCTTCGAGCAGGCCGAAAACGCGCTGGCCGAGCTGGAATACGACCTGGGGAGCGGCCCTCCCGTGCCCGGTGCCGCTGCCGCCCTGTGCAGCATGGAGATGCTGTGGTGCCTGCTGTATGCGTTCCAGGACAAGACCGCGCTGGCGGCCAGCCGCAGCCGCGCGTGGCTGGAGCGCTGGGGTCCGTCGGCGCCGCCGTCCGATATCGCGCGTGCGCATATCGCGATCGGCTACAGCGCCTTCGTGGCGCACGATTACGCCGTCGCCGAACAGTCTTACCAGAGCGCCGAGACCTTTTACGCCGCCGCCGATTTCTATTCCGGCGTGGTGTGGACCGAGCGTTTCATCAGCATCATCCGGCTCGAACAAGGCCAGGCGCGCGAGGCCGAGCGGGTACTGGCGGCGCTGTACCTGACCAACCGCGCCCGGCTCGGCGCCGATTCGATGGTGGCCTCGCACACCGGCGTGCATCTGGCGCAGGCGGCCTATGAACTGAACAAGATCGATGCGGCCGACGCGGCGCTCGACAGCGCGCTGACGATTCCGACCGATCCGGTCCTGCCGGCGGACGGGGAGGGCAGCGCGCTTCCCAACGGTTTCGGACTGCTCGAAGACTACATGGCCGCTTACCTGACCCGCGCGCGCCTGCTGTGCGTGCAGGGCCAGGCCGGCGCCGCCGACGCGGTGCTGTCGAACGGCGTGGCCGGCGCCCTCCAGTGCAAGCAGCTGCGCCTGGCGCGCATCCTGATGGCCGAGCGCATCCGGCTGGCGCTGCTGCGCGACGATGTGGCGCTGGCGGCCAGCCACGAAAGCGCGCTCGATGCCATCGATGCGGCGGCCGGACCGGCCGTCCAAGGCCGTGGCGAGGCCGAGGAAGTCGCGGTCGGCATCGCGCGCATCCGGCTGCGCCTGGAGCAGGGCGCGACCGATGCCGATGCCATCGCCGCCCGGCTCCAGGAACTGATCGCTCGCGCGCGACTCCAGGGGCGCATGCGCATGCTGGTCAAGCTCCTGTGCCTGCAGGCGCGCTACCACGGCGGACGGGCCGAGCACGAAGAAGCGGGAGCGGCGATCCATGAGGCGCTGCTGATCGGCGACGAGGGTGGCTTGTGCCGCTCGATCGCCGACGAGGCGCCGCACGTGCGCGCCATCGTCGCCGGTCACGGTGCGTGGCAGTCGCAGTCGCACCGGCGCGATGCGCGCCTGGTGACGCCGGACTACCTGGCACAGGTGCTGGCTGCTTGCGGCACGGCGGCCGACGCCGCGGCGGACGAGGTGGCACCGGCCGCGGCGCCGGAGGCGCATGCCCTGTCGCCGCGCGAGGTGCAGGTGCTCAGACTGGCCGAACGCGGGCTGGCCAACCGCGAGCTGGCCGCGCAGCTGTTCGTCTCGGAAGGGACGGTCAAGTGGCATCTGCATAATATCTTCGCCAAGCTGGCGGTGCGCAACCGCAGCAGCGCCGTCGCGCGCGCACGCAGCCTGAACCTGCTGTGACCAGATGGCCACACCCGATCCAGCCGTGACGATGCCGCGCGCGCCGCGCCCGGAAGGGCGCTTCATCGAAACCAAGTTCCGCCGGCCGTCGGTGGCGGGTGAACTGGTGGCGCTGGCGCGGCTCGACCGCGCGCTGGCGGCGGCCCTGGAGCGGCGCGTGGTGTGCCTGAGCGCGCCGGCCGGTTTCGGCAAGACCACCTCGCTGCTGAAACTGGCCCGCGCGCTCGACGCCGACGGCTGCCCCACCTGCTGGGTGAACCTGGACCCGGAAGACAACGAGACGGCGCGCTTCTTGCAGTATGTGATCGAAGCGGCCCAGCGCGCGCTGCCCGGCATCGGCGAGTACCGGCTGGCCGACGTGTGCGAGGCTAACGTCGACGCGCTCAAGGCGATTCTGCGTTCGGTGTGCGAGGACCTGGCCGCGCGCGCCACGCCGCTGGCGCTGTTCCTCGACGATTATCACCTGATCGACAATCCAGCCATCCACGCGGTGCTGGCGTGGCTGCTGAGCGTGAGCCCGGACTGCCTGCGCGTGCTGATCGCCAGCCGCTACCGGCTGCCGTCCACCATGGACGACCTGCGCCGCCAGCAGGTGCTGGCCGACATCGGCACCGCCGAACTGAGTCTGACCCTGGACGAAACCGCGTGCTTCCTGCACGCGGCGCAGCTGCCGGCGCTGGACGCCGACCAGGTGCGCACCTTGTTCGAGCGCACGGAGGGCTGGGCCGCCGGCTTGCAGCTGGTGGCGATGGCGCTGCAGGCCGACGGCCGCGGCGGCGCCTTCATCGACGAATTTTCCGGCGCCGACTGCGACGTGAGCGCCTATCTGCTCGAAGCGGTGCTGTCGCAGGTGCCGCCGACCGTCATGCGCTTTCTGAGCCTGACGGCCTTGTTCGACCGCTTTTCGCTGGCGCTGTGCAGCGAGGCGCTGGGGCAGCACGATGCTAGCGCGACGATGGCGTGGATTCGCGCCCACAATCTGTTTTTGATTGTGCTCGACGATGGCGGGCAGTGGTATCGCTACCATCATCTGTTGTCCGACTATCTGCGCGGCGCCACCGCCGCCGGCGCGCCCGACCAGGTGTGCCTGGCCAACCGCGCGGCCAGCGCCTGGTTCGCGCGCGAAGGGTTGCGCGACGAGGCGATCCGCTGCGCCTTCCAGAGCGGCGACGTGAATCTGGCGGCGGACCTGATCGAGCGCTGCGTCGAGGATGTCACGCAGCGCCGCGGCGAGCACGATCAGGTGATCCGCTGGTATCAGCGCCTGCCGGAGGAGACGCTGTTCGACCGCATCACCCTGCGCCTGTCGTATGTGCGCTCGGTGATGTGGAGCGGGCGCCTGCGCGAAGCGCAAAGCGCGCTGCTGGCGATCGAGTCGGACCTGGCGCTGCGCTATGCGGTCAGCGTCTACGACGGCAAGGACGCGATCGATGCGGCCATCCTGGGCGACCTGCAGATCTGCTGGTATATGTTTCATGTGTTCAGCAACCGGGTCGAGCGCGTGCGCGAAAGCAAACGGACCTGGGGCGCGCAATGGGAGCGCACCGGCAATCCGATCGACATCGCGCGCGTCAAGCTGGCGGCGGCGTGCTTCGCCTTTATCGAACACGATTATCGCGAGGCCGTGGCGCTGGGCCAGAGCGCGCAGGCGTTTTACGAACGCTGCGATTATTATGCGGGCGTGGCCGGCTGCCGCCGCATGCGCTACGTGATCGCGCTCGAACGCGGCCAGGCGCGCGAGGCCGAACGGGGCCTGAGCGCCCTGTACGAGGAAAACTGCCGCGAGCTGGGGCGCTATTCGATCATTGCCGCCAACACCGGCATTCAACTGGCCGATGCCGCGTATGAGCGCGGCCAGGTCGACCTTGCGCGCAAGGTGCTGGCCAGCGCCTTCGGCATGTCGTCCAAGTACGGCCTGGTGACCAATTTTATCGCTGCCTTTTTGACCTCGTCGCGCGTGCTGCGCTTCGATCAGCAAGGCGAGGCGGCCGATGCCTGTCTGTCGGAGGGCCTGGCGCTCGGCCGCGAGCGCAGCCTGCCGCGCCTGACCGTGGCCTTGCAGGCCGAGCGCGTGCGCGTCTACCTGCAGCAGGGCCGCATCGACGACGCGCTCAAGGTCGGGCGCGGCGCCGGGATCGATCTGGCGCAGCCGGGCGAGGCGGGCGCGCTGGCGCGCTCGTCCGATCTGGTGCTGATCGAACTGCGCCTGCGGCTGGCCACCGGGCGCCTGCAGGGACTGGGCCTGGCGATCGACGACTTGCTGATGCAGACGCGCAAACAGCAGCGCGTGCGCCTGACGGTGCGCCTGCTGGCGCTGAAAAGCGTGCTGCTGCAGCAGACCGGCAGGATGGACGACGCCTGCGCCGTGCTCGACACGGCGGTCGGACTGGCCAGCGCCGGCGGCTTGTGCCGCTCGATCGTGGACGAGGGGCCGGAAGTGCGGGCCGTGCTGGAGGAACTGCGCCGGCGCACGCCGTTGGCGGCGCAGGATGGCTTGGGCAGCCTGCTCAGCGCGTGCAATTTTGCCGTGGCCAGCACGCGCGCCTTCGGCGCCGCACTCGGCGCGGCGGTGATCAGCGCGCGCGAAGTCGAGATTTTGAAACTGGTGCAATGCGGTTTGGATAACCGGCGCGTGGCCGTGCAGATGGGCATTTCGGAAGGGACGGCCAAATGGTATTTGAGAAATATCTACCAGAAGCTGCAAGTCGGCAGCCGCACCGCCGCGATTGCGCGGGCGCGCGAATTGCGCCTGCTTTGACCGTGTACTACCTGGCGCGCATGCGTTAGCGGCACATTGTCGCATCCGTGCGTCTTTACACGGCGCCGGGGCGCGCGAAGGTTTGCCGGGCGCGTCTTCCTCATCGTAGAATCGGTGGCTCCCAGGCAGCGCCCGAGCGCGCCGCCGCACCGTCAACCCATTCCACTCAGAGCCGCATGCACCCACTTCGCGCAACCGTCCTGGCCGCCATCCTGGCCTCCTTCGCCTCAGGCGCCAGCGCCGATGACGACGCCGACAAGAAAAAGTGGGACGTCAACAATCCCCCCGGCACGGCCAGCATCGTCAAGATCGATACCGCCAGCGGCACCTGGATGAGCGTCGACGTCAGCCCCGACGGCAAGCACATCGTGTTCGACCTGCTCGGCGACCTGTATCTGTTGCCGGTTGCCGGCGGCGAAGCGAAACCGCTGACCCATTCGGTGGCCTGGGAAATGCAGGCGCGCTTTTCGCCGGACGGCAAGCAGCTCGCTTACATGTCGGACGCGGCCGGCGGCGACAATGTCTGGATCATGAATGTCGACGGCAGCGGCGCGCGCGAAGTGAGCAAGGAGAAATTTCGCCTGTTGAACAACCCGGTATGGCATCCGAACGGCAAGTTCATCGCCGCGCGCAAGCATTATTCCGGCACGCGCTCGCTCGGTTCCGGCGAAATCTGGATGTTCCATACCCAAGGCGGCGGGGTGCAGCTCAACGAAAAGCCGAACTGGCAGAAGGACCTGGGCGAGCCCGCGTTTTCGCCGGACGGACGCTACGTCTACTACTCGCAGGACACGACCGCCGGCACGGTGTTCGAGTACAACAAGAATTCCAACGCGCAGATCTACCAGATCTTCCGGCGCGACTTGAAAGAAGAAAAAACCAAGCCCTTCGTCAGCGGCCCGGGCGGCGCCGTGCGGCCGACCCCGTCGCCGGACGGCAACTACCTGGCCTTCGTGCGCCGGGTACGCAATCAGTCGACCCTGTTCCTGAAGGATCTTGCCAGCGGCATCGAAACGCCCGTCTGGGATGGGCTGGAACGTGATCTGCAGGAAGCCTGGGCCGTCCATGGCGTGTATCCGGCGTTTAGCTGGATGCCGGGCAGTAAGGAGATCGTGGTCTGGGCCAAGGGCAAGATCTGGCGCGTCGATCCGTTTGCGAAGTCGGCCAGGGAAATTCCATTCCACGTCAAGGACACGCGCGAGGTGCGCGAGGCGCTGCGCTTTACCCACGCCGTCGCACCGGACCAGTTCGACGTGCGCCAGCTGCGCTGGGTCAACGTTGCGCCACAGGGCAATAAAGTCGTCTACTCCGCGCTAGGTCATCTGTATGTGCGCGACTTGCCCAACGGCGAGCCGCGGCGCCTGACGCGCCAGGGCGACCACTTTGAATACTTCCCCAAGTTCTCGCGCGACGGCCAGCGCATCGTCTTCGCCACCTGGGATGACGAAAAACTGGGCTCGATCCGCACGCTCGATCTGAAAAGCGGCAAGGAAACCACCCTGACCACGGCGCCCGGCAAATACCTGGAGCCGGCGTTCTCGCCCGACGGCAAGGACGTGGTCTACGTCAAGAGCCAGGGCCGCTTCCTGCTCAGCCCGTGGCATGGGCTCGACACGGGCGTCTACAAGGTCGCCAGCGACGGCAAGGGCAAACCGGTGCTGGTGACCGACGATGGCCGCGCGCCCCAATACGCCGCCGACGGCAACCATGTGTACGTCACGCGCACGGCCAGCACGGGCGAAGTCGATGCGATGACCTCGCTGGTGCGCATCCGCCTCGACAAACATGAAGAGCACGCCATCGCCAAGGGCGAGTTCGTGACCAATTTCAGCCTGTCGCCGGACGGCGCCTGGCTCGCTTACGGCGAGCGTTTCCACACCTGGGTGGCGCCGCTGCCGCTGGCCGGCAAGGTCATCACCATCGGCGAAAAGACCGAAGCCTTGCCGGTGCGCCAGCTCGACGCCGACGCCGGCGACTACCTGCACTGGTCGGGCGACAGCAGCGCGCTGCATTATTCGCTGGGCGAGCAGCTGTTTACGCGCGAGCTCAAAAACGCCTTTGCACCGAGCGACCCGGACGCCAAGAAGGAAAAGCTGCGCATGATCGCGCTGGCGGCCCAGCCTGGCGTGAAAATCGGCTTTCGCGCGCCTTCTAGCTCGCCGCGCGCCACCGTCGTCATCGATGGCGCGCGCATCGTGACGATGAAGGGCGACGAAGTCATCGAGAACGGGCGCATCGTCATCCGCGACAAGCGCATCGCCGCCATCGGCAAGGCGGCCGACGTTGCCGTGCCGCCTGGTGCGACCCGCATCGACGCCACCGGCAAGAGCATCATTCCGGGGCTGGTCGACGCGCACTGGCACGGCGCGATGGGCGAGGACGGCATCGTGCCGCAGCAAAGCTGGGTCGATTACGCCGGCCTGGCCTTCGGCGTGACCACCGTGCACGACCCGTCCAACGACACCGGCACCATCTTCACCCACAGCGAGCTGCAGCGCAGCGGCCAGATCGTGGCGCCGCGCATCTATTCGACCGGCACGATCCTGTACGGCGCCAAGGGCAATTTCAGCGCGCCCGTCGACAGCCTGGACGATGCGCTGACCCATGTGCGCCGCCTCAAGGAGGGTGGGGCGATCAGTGTCAAGAGCTACAACCAGCCGCGCCGCGAGCAGCGCCAGCAAATCCTGGAAGCGGCGCGCCAGACGGGCATGATGGTGGTGCCCGAAGGCGGCTCGCTGTTCCAGCACAATATGACGATGGTGGTGGACGGCCACACCGGCGTCGAGCACTCGCTGCCGGTGGAAAACGCCTATGACGACGTCAAGCAGCTGTGGTCGCAGACAAAGGTAGGCTACACGCCGACGCTGGTGGTGTCCTACGGCGGCCTCGATGGCGAGCATTACTGGTACGCGCGCACCGATGTGTGGCGCCATCCGATCCTGTCGCGCTACGTGCCGCGTGCGGTGCTGGAGCCGCGCAGCATCCGGCGCGAGACGGCGCCGGAAGAAGACTTCAATGTGCACCGCGTGGCGCGCACGGCCACAGCCTTGCAGCGGGTGGGCGTACCGGTCAACATCGGCGCGCACGGCCAGCGCGAAGGACTGGGTGCGCACTGGGAGATGTGGTCGCTCGTTAACGGCGGCATGACCCCGCTCGAAGCGATCCGCGCCGCCACCCTCAACGGCGCCCGTTACCTGGGGCTGGACAAGGATGTCGGATCGCTCGAAGTGGGCAAGCTGGCCGACCTGGCGATCATCGACGGCGATGTGGTAAAGGATATTCGCAGCTCGGACCGGCTCACGCACGTGATGATCGGGGGCCGCGTGTACGAGACGGCGACGATGAACGAGGTCGGCGCCACCCCGAAAGCACGCAAGCCCTTCTTTTTTGAAGGCGTGAACGGCGCCAGCGCACCGGTGGAAACACTCAGTCACAGTCACGGCGGCGGCCGCGACGCTCGCCACTGATACGAGCATCCTGTCCCGACTCGCCGTCTTGACGCACCGCCTGCGCTAACCTCCCGCGCGCTCCGCCTGGGAGGCATAGCCGGACGTCGCACCGCCGTACGGCGCCACCTCCAGGTCGCCGATCCAGGGAGCACACGCATTCGACAGGCAGCGGTGCCCGTCCGTCCCGATTGGCTGGGGCTTGAGGAGCTCCTTGTGAACCTGGGATATCGCTGTCCTCAACAGCACTTCGGCCAGGACCGGCGTTGCCTGCTGCTCATCCGTGCTGCCTGCCAGGGTGAACGAAAACGACATCCGCGCCGGCGTATCCGTTGCCCTGATTTCCACCACGCCCAACCCACCGCCATCAAACTTCACCGCACCAACCGCTCTGCCAATTCGCTGAGATACGAAGTGGCGTTCATAGCGTTCCATCGCGCCTCCTCAGTTACCAAAAGTAGACAATTTAACACTGCTTTATGAAGCACGCCAACACAGTTAAGCAACAGGGGTGGGTTCAACAGAACCAATGGCGTCAGGAAATTGTTGTACATTTTCAAGTTAGGAAATCATCAATAGCAAAGCACTATTTGTGAATGCGATAAATCTCGGTTATCGTAAAAAAAGGGTAGTGAAACCCGACCAGAAAGGCTGACACTTGAATGCTCCCGATCGCCGCCGATGCGACAACAGCGGCTTGTCCTTACTGGTCGACCTTGGCGTCACGTACGACCGCACTCTCAGCCGCCAGGTGGCGCTTGCGTATTTCCGCGCGTCGGAAGTGCCCGTCGCCGTGGCCGAGCGGGTGCTCCTGGGCGCGGCGACGCGCCGCCTCACCGATTGGGAGCAGTTTCATTTCCACGACAGCGTCAAGGGAACTTGCGGCTGAGCCAGCCGCGCGTCTCTCCCAAAATTGTGAACGATACGACGCAAAAATTATTGACCGTAATTTACGAACGTTCGTTCGCTAACAGATAAAACAGTGCATTCTGGATAAAGTTAACTCCCGCACAAGCTGAGTTGACTATCCCATGGACGCACACACCAACGCCGCGCGCACGCCCGCCGCCGCTACCTATCCCATCAGTCTGCGCATTAATGGCGAACAGCGGCAAGTCGAGGTGGAAGCCTGGGTCACCCTGCTTGACCTGCTGCGCGAGCGCCTGAGCATGACCGGCACCAAGAAGGGCTGCGACCACGGGCAGTGCGGTGCCTGCACCGTGCTCGTTGGCGGCAAGCGCATCAATTCCTGCCTGACCCTGGCGGTCATGCAAAATGGCAAGGACATCGTCACGGTGGAAGGCTTGGCCGATGGCGACCGGCTTCATCCGCTGCAACAAGCCTTCATCGATCACGATGCTTTCCAGTGCGGCTACTGCACGCCCGGCCAGCTGTGTTCGGCCATTGGCTTGATGAAGGAAGGTGAAGCGCGCACGGTAGCCGAAGTGCGCGAACTGATGAGCGGCAACGTCTGCCGCTGCGGCGCCTATCCGCAGATCGTCGCCGCCGTTACGCAGGTGATGGGCCTGGCCGAACACAAGGACAATCCGGACCGCCCTTATATTCCCGGCACGGTGCCGGCATGAACCCGATCACTTTCCATGCGCCGCAGGCCAGCGCCGAGGCGCTGCGCCAGGCCGCCGGCGGCAACGCCGCCTTCATCGCCGGCGGCACCAATCTGATCGACCTGATGAAAGAGGGCGTCATGCGCCCCGCAGCGCTGGTCGATATCAACAACCTGCCGCTCGACGCCATCGACACGACGGCACAAGGCGGCCTGCTGCTCGGCGCCACCGCGCGCAACGCCGACACCGCGTACCACCCGCTGGTGCGCAGCCGCTACCCGCTGCTGTCGGCGGCGATTCTGGCCGGCGCCTCGCCCCAGATCCGCAACATGGCCACTGATGGCGGCAACCTGCTGCAACGCACGCGCTGCCACTATTTTTACGATATCGCCGTGCCCTGCAACAAGCGCGCACCGGGCAGCGGCTGTTCGGCCATCGGCGGGCTGACGCGCCAGCACGCGATCCTGGGCGCGAGCGAGCATTGCATCGCGACCCATCCGTCGGACATGTGCGTGGCGCTGGCGGCGCTGGACGCCGTGGTCCACGTCAGCTCGGAGCAGGGCGAACGGCGTATCGATTTCGCCGATTTCCACCGCCTGCCCGGGGCCAATCCCGAGCGCGATAACACGCTGCTGCCCGGTGAGCTGATCAACGCCATCGAACTGCCGCCGGCCGGGCAGTTCGCGGCCCATTCGGCCTACCTCAAGTTCCGCGACCGCGCTTCGTACGCCTTTGCACTGGTGTCCGTCGCAGCCGCCCTCGACATCGGCCCGGACGGCGCCGTGCGCGCCGCGCGCGTGGCCCTGGGCAGCGTGGCCCACAAACCGTGGCGCGTGCAGGCCGCCGAGGAGCTGCTGGTTGGCCGGCAGGCCGGCGGCGCCACCTTCGAGGCCTGTGCCGATCTGCTGCTGGCGGGCGCGCGTGGCCAGGGACAAAACGATTTCAAGATTCCGATGGCGCGCCGCGCCGTGGTGCGCGCGCTCGAACAGGCCGCCGCCGGTACCATCGACAACATGCATGCACCGGCCGACAGCGCCGCCAAGGAGCCACTGTGACCGACCTGATTGAAGCACTGCGCACCCCGGTCGCCGACGAAGGCACCGGCCCTGTCACCATCGGCATGGCCGTCTCGCGCGTCGACGGCCGCGACAAGGTCACCGGGCAGGCACGCTACGCCGCCGAACACCCGGCCGAGGGGCTGCTATACGGCGTGGTCGTCAGCGGCACCGTCACCAAGGGGCGTATCGTCTCCATCGATGCCGGCAAGGCGCTCGCCGTCCCCGGCGTGATCGAGGTGATCACCCACGAGAACCGTCCGCGCCTGCGTTCCTTCGACCTGTTTTACAAGGACATGACGGCACCCGGCGGCTCGCCTTTCCGCCCGCTGTACGACGACAAGATCCACAGCAGCGGCCAGCCGGTCGCGCTGGTGGTGGCCGAGACGTTCGAGGCGGCCCGTTACGCCTCTTCGCTGGTCGAGATCGCGTACGAGACCGAAGCGCACGAAACCTGCCTGCTCGACCACGTCGAACGCAGCCACAAGCCGAGCCGTCTCAAGGCCGGCTACACGCCGCCGCCCGAACCGAAGGGCTTTGCCGACGAAGTCTGGGACAAGGCACTGGTGCGGATGGAAGGCGAGTATTACAGCGGCGTCGAGCACCACAACCCGCTCGAAATGTTCGCCTCCACCGTGGTGCGCGGCCTTGACGGCCACCTGACCATCTACGACAAGACCCAGAGCTCGCAGAACAGCCGCTGGTATGTGTCGCACGTGTTCGGGCTGTCCAAGGACAAGGTCACGGTGCGCAATCCGTACGTGGGCGGCGCCTTCGGTTCCGGCCTGCGCCCGCAGTACCAGCTGGCGCTGGCCGTGATGGCCGCGCTCAAGCTGGAACGCTCGGTGCGGGTGGTGCTCACGCGCCAGCAGATGTTCAGCTTCGGGCACCGTCCCGAAACCATCCAGCGGGTGCGCCTCGGTGCGCGCCCGGACGGCACGCTCACGGCCATCATCCACGAAGCGCTGGCCGAAACGTCGCGCAACGAGGATTATGTGGAAGTGGTGGTCAACTGGTCGGGCCAGCTGTACGCCTGCGAGCATATCCGCCTCGGCTATAAACTGGTGGCGCTGGACCGCTTCAGCCCCATCGACATGCGCGCGCCCGGTGCGACGCACGGCGTGCACGCGCTCGAAGTGGCGATGGACGAACTGTCGTACGAACTGAAAATGGACCCGCTGGCGCTGCGCCTGAAAAACTACGCCGACCTCGATCCGACCGAGGGACTGCCGTATTCGACCAAGGAACTGCGCGCCTGCTACGAGCAGGGTGCGCAGCGCTTCGGCTGGGCCCAGCGCCCGGGGGAGGTGCGCTCGATGCGCGAAGGCCACGAGTTGATCGGCTGGGGCATGGCGACCGGCATGTGGGACGCGATGCAGATGTTCGCGCGCGCCAGCGCCGTGCTGCACGCCGACGGCAACCTGGTGGTGAGCAGCGCCGCCACCGACATCGGCACCGGCACCTACACGGCGATGTGCATCATCGCCGCCGACGCCATGGGCATGCCGCTCGAACGGGTGCGCTTCCAGCTGGGCGACTCGACCCTGCCGGTCGCGCCCATCGAAGGCGGTTCCTCGCACGTGGCCACGGTCGGCTCGGCGGTGCAGGGCGTGTGCGAGAAGCTGCAAAAGAGCCTGTTCAAGCTGGCCCGCAAGATGCCCGATTCGCCGTTTGCCAAGGCGCGCTTCGAGGATGCCGAGTTCGCAGGGGGCGCCCTGCGCCTGCGCGCGCAGCCGGCGCAGGCGGTGCCGCTGGGGGCGATCGTGGCGTTCGATGGCGCCGGGCGGCTCGAAGAAAAATACATGATGCTGCCGAATGTGCTCAAGCAGCAAAATTACCTGCGCGCCACGCACTCGGCGGTGTTCGTCGAAGTGCGCGTCGACGAAGCGTTCGGCACGGTGCGCGTGACGCGTGTGGTCAGCGCCGTCGCGGCCGGGCGCATCATCAACGCCAAGGCGGCGCGCAGCCAGATCATCGGCGGGGTGGTGTGGGGCATCGGCCAGGCGCTGCACGAAGAAACCCAGTCCGACGACCGCATCGGCCGCTTCATGAACCACAACCTGGGTGAATATCACGTCTCGGTCAACGCCGACATCCACGATATCGACGTCGTGTTCGTGCAGGAGGATGACCGCATCGTCAGCCGCTTGGGCGCCAAGGGCGTGGGCGAAATCGGCCAGGTGGGCGTGGCGGCGGCGGTCTGCAATGCGATCTATCACGCCACCGGCCGCCGCGTGCGCAGCACGCCGATGACGCCCGACAAGGTGATGGCCCCGTAAGCTCCCCACCGGCGGCGTGCGTCATCGCGCACGCCGTTTGGTTCGGATGCGCACCTTGATGTCCCTCAAATCCTTGCTTGACCTGCGCCATACAGTGGAAGCGGAGCAGGGCGGAGAACCGCGCCTTTGCGGTCGTGGATGCGAGGGGGAACCATGAGCTATAAAACAATTGTCGTGCATGTTGACGACATACCCAATGCCGGGGCGTGCTACACGTTCGCGGCCGAGCTGGCGCGGGTTGAACAGGCCCATCTGATCGGCCTGGCCAGCAGCGGCGTATCGCGTTTTTTGCGCGAGACGGTCGCGATGAATTACGCCGCCCCATCCATCGCGCCCTATCTCGACACCATGCGCGAGCGCGCCGCGCACGCACTCGACCAGTTCGAGCGCGCTGCGGCCGGCTTCACGCTGGCCGGCTGCGAACGGCGCGCCGTCGATGACGAGCCGGGCCACGGCCTGAGCGCGCTGGCGCGCTACTGCGACCTGTGCATCCTCAGTCAGGGCAGCGCGTCGCAGGGCGCCGGCCTGGCGGCCGAGGTTGCCAAGGACAGCGGAACGCCCGTGCTGATGGTGCCGCGCGCGCAGGCACCGGCCTTGCCTATCCGGCGCATCCTGCTCGGCTGGAACGGCAGCCGCGAGGCCGCGCGCGCCATGCGCTTCGCGCTGCCGCTGTTGCAGCGCGCCAGCGCGGTCGACGTGGCGATCTTCGACACCGCGGCGCTCGAGTTGGAAGCGGGCAGCGAGCTGCGCCCGGTCACGGCCATCGGCCAGGCCCTGTCGCGCCAAGGGGTACGGGCCGAGGTCATACAGCGCGAGCGCGCCGGCGACGCGGGCGGCGCCTTGCTCGCGCTGGCTGGCGAGCGCGGGGCGCAGTTGCTGGTTATGGGCTGCTACGGCCACTCGCGCCTGCGCGAACTGCTGCTCGGCGGCGCCACCCGGACGGTCCTCAAGTCCATGACGCTGCCGGTGCTCATGGCAGCCTGACGCCGGGAGCAACGCCATGCAACGTATCGCCCTCGTTACCGGAGGCACGCGCGGGCTGGGCAGGGCCATTGCGCTTGCGCTGCGTGACGCCGGGCACCGTCCGGCCGTGGTCTACCTGCGCGACACCGATGCTGCGCTCCGCTTCACGGACGACACCTCCATCCCCGCTTACAAGTGGAACGTCGGCGATTTTCACGCCTGCCGCCTTGGCGTGCTGAAGGTGGCGTACGAGCTGGGGCCGGTCGATATCCTGGTTAACAACGCTGGCGTGACGGCCGACGCCATGCTGCACAAAATGACGCCCGAGCAGTGGTGGAACGTGGTCCAAACCAATCTCGGGTCGATGTTCAACATGGCGCGCCAGGTGGTTGGCGGCATGCGCGAGCGGCGCTTCGGCCGCATTATCAACATCAGCTCGGTCAACGGACGCAAGGGACAGGCGGGCCAGGCCAACTACGCCGCCAGCAAGGCGGGCGTGCTCGGCTTTACCAGGGCGCTGGCGCTGGAAAACGCCTCCAGGAATATCACGGTCAATGCCATCGCGCCCGGCTACTGCGATACCGCGATGGTCGCCGCCCTGGCGCCCGACACGCTGCGGAGCATCGTTGCCGCAATACCCGTCGGCAGGATGGGAACCCCGGCCGATATCGGCCGCACGGCGGCGTTCCTCGCTTCCGATGACGCCGGATTCATCACAGGCGCCACCTTCGATATCAACGGTGGGCAATACATGGGCTAGCGTAAGGGCGTGCGCAAGCACGGGATGCAAGCGCGTGAGGCACGCGCGGGATGCAACTGCGGGAATCCCCTCTTTGCGCGGGCATAAGTGCTTAGCGCAACAAAGTGGCACGCGTTTGAGCTGGCTCAGATAACGCGGCGATTGAGCGTCTATGATCGGATACCTGAAGTGGCGTGGGTGCGGCACAAGGCACAAGCCTCAGCCGCCGCCGATCCACAATCCCCAATCCGAACAACCCAACTGAAGGAGAACGCGATGGCCAGTCATCTCACCCGTTTCGACCCCGTGGGCCCGATCAGCCGGATGGACCCTTTCCGCAGTTTCGACAGTCTTTTCAACGCCTTCGACCTGATGCGCCCCCTGCGCGCGTTCGACACCGAGCGCATCCGCATGGACGTCAGCGAGACCGATCAGGCCTTCGTGGTCCGGGCCGACATGCCGGGCGTCAAGAAGGAAGACGTCAAGGTCGCCATCGACGGCAACGAAGTCACCATCAGCGCCGATGTCAGCCAGGAGCAGGAGCACAAGGAGGGCAGCAGCGTGTGGCGCGAGCGCTTCCGCGGCCAGCAATACCGCAGCTTCACGCTGCCCCAGCAGGTGGACGAAGAGAAGGCGACCGCCACCTGCCGTGATGGTGTGCTCGAACTGACCCTGCCCAAGAAGCCGGGCGGCGGCGGCAAGCAATTGACCGTCCAGTAAATGCCGCTGACGGCCTGCGGGCCTGCCGCTCGCCGCACGCGCGTCTTGCACGTCTGACGCTGTCATGCGCGCCGCGCACGCAGACGCAGCGCGTTGACGATCACCGACACTGAACTCAGGCTCATTGCCAGCGCCGCCACCATGGGCGACAGCAATTGCCCCGTGAACGGATACAGCGCGCCGGCCGCCAGCGGAATGCCCAGCGCGTTGTAGAGGAAGGCAAAGGCCAGGTTCTGGCGCATATTGCGCACCGTCTCGACCGACAGCTGGCGCGCCCGCGCAATCGCGCGCAGGTCGCCTTTGATTAGCGTCACGTGGGCGCTGTTGATGGCCACATCGGTGCCGCTACCCATCGCGATGCCGACATCTGCCCTGGCCAGCGCTGGCGCGTCGTTGATGCCGTCGCCCGCCATCGCCACCACCTTGCCCGATTGCTGCAGCCGTTCCACCAGATCGAGCTTGGTGTCCGGCCGTGCTTCGCCGATGACCTCGCCGATGCCCAATTGGTTCGCCACGTGCCTGGCCGTGGTCATGCCGTCGCCGGTGGCCATGATGACGCGCAGGCCGGCATCGCGCAGAGCGCGCATGGCTTCCGGCGTGCCGGCCTTGAGCGGATCGGCCAGCGCCACCAGGCCGGCCAGGCGTGCGTCGACTGCCAGGAAAACGACGCTGGCGCCTTGCTGGCGCAGCGTTTCGGCCGGCGCCGCCAGGCCAAGCCAGTCGACCTGTTCCTGTTCCATCAGCCGCGTGTTGCCAAGCGCCAGACGGCGGCCCGCCATGCTGCCGCGCACGCCGATGCCGCTGGCCGATTCAAACCTCTCGGGCGTGGCCAGTGGCAGGCCGCGCCGGCGCGCTTCGCGCACGATCGCTTGGGCCAGCGGGTGTTCGCTCCCCTGGTCCAGGCTGGCGGCCAGCCGCAGTACGTCCTGCTCGCTCGCGCCCGGTACCGCGATTACCCGCTCGAAGGCCGGCTTGCCTTCGGTCAGGGTGCCGGTCTTGTCGACGATCAGGGTATCGACCTTGCGCAGCGCTTCGATGGCGGCCGCGTCCCGAAACAGGATGCCCTGCGTGGCGGCGCGCCCGGTTGCCGCCATCACCGACATGGGCGTGGCGAGCCCGAGCGCGCACGGACAGGCGATGATCAGCACCGCCACCGCATTCAGAAAGCCGTAGGCCCAGCCGGGCTGCGGCCCGAACCATCCCCAGCCGAGCAGCGTGAGCAGGGCGATGGCGGCGACCGCCAGCACGAAATACCCCGCCACCACGTCGGCCAGCCGTTGCAGCGGTGCGCGCGAGCGCTGGGCGCTGGCCACCAGCTCGACGATGCGCGCCAGCACGGTGTGCGCGCCGACCTGGTCGGCCCGCATCACCAGGCTGCCGCTGGTATTGATGGTGGCGCCGATCAGCTTCTCGCCCGGGCGCTTGCTGGCCGGGACCGGTTCGCCCGTCAGCATCGATTCGTCGACGGCGCTCTCGCCTTCGAGCACCACGCCGTCGACCGGTATTTTATCGCCGGGACGCACGCGCAGGCGGTCGCCCACCCGCACCTCGGCCAGCGGCACTTCGTCCTCGGCGCCGTCCTCGCGCAGGCGGTGCGCGCTGGCGGGGGCAAGCCCCAGCAGCGCCTTGATCGCCAGCGAGGTCCGGGCCCGCGCGCGCAGTTCGAGTACCTGGCCGAGCAAGGTGAGCGAGACGATGACCGCCGCCGCCTCGAAATACACGCCAGCCATGCCATCGGCCGCCAGTGCGGCCGGAAAAATGCCCGGCGTGACCGTCGCCGCCACGCTGTAGCCGTAGGCGGCCGCCACGCCGGTGCCGATCAGGGTCCACATGTTCGGACTGCGGTTGCGCAGCGAGTCGCGCCAGCGCACGAAGAAGGGCCAGCCGGCCCACAGCACCACCGGCGTGCTCAGGACCAGTTCGATCCAGTGCTGCGGCCATCCGGGCGGCAGCAGCCGGTACCCGCCCATTGCCACGACCATCAGCAGCACGGTGAGGGGCAGCGACAGCCAGAAGCGCCGCTGCATGACGCGCAGCTCGGGATTGTCGTCGTCGAGCGCCGGCATGAGCGGCTCGAGCGCCATGCCGCAGATCGGGCAGGTGCCTGGCCCGCTCTGGCGAATCCGCGGGTGCATCGGGCAGGTGTAGACGGCGGCACCGGCGCCGGGAGGAGGGTGGCTGGCGTCGTTCATATGACAGTCCTGCAAGGCGATCCTGTTTGGATCGCGGCGGCGGCGAATGGTTCGGCGCCACGGTCACGCCTTGAAGGTCAGCAGCGGCGACAGCTTGGCGATCGGGCGCACCAGTCCTTCTTCCACCTGCGATTCGATCACCGGCCCGATCGGCTTGTAGGCCCCCGGCGCTTCTTCGATGCGGCGCTCCTCGCGCAGCGTGATGCACTCGAACTGGCGCTGCGTGCCCGCGCCCGCGTCGTGCTTCGACTTCCACGCCATCTCCATGCGCGATACCGCCCGTCCCGCGCCATGGCTGGCCGAACTGGCCCAGCGTTCGTGACCGAGGCCGTCGAGCAGGTACGAGTCGTCGCCCATCGAACCGGGAATGAGCAGCGGCTGCCCGGCATGCGCGGGCGTGGCGCCCTTGCGGTGCACATTGCCGCCCGCTTCACTGAGCACGATATTGTGCGGCACGTCGCACACCAGCGGCATCGACTGGTCGCCGAATACCTGGCGGATGCGCTGGCGCACCAGTTCCACGATCAGCGCCCGGTTGGCGTCGGCATAATGGGCGGCGGCGTGCATCGCCGTCAGGTATTCGGCCGCCAGCGGCCCGCACAGGCCATACAGGCCGGACTCCGGATGCTTTACGCCCGATGGCCACTCGGCCCTGGCACGGTCCATCCAGCGCGTGCCGATGTATGAACCCACATCGCGCGAGCCGCTGTGCACCATCAGCGCCAGCTGGCCGGGCCGCACGCCCAGTTCAAAGGCGCGGTGGCGGTCCAGCACTTGCGACACATATTGAAACTCGCAGAAGTGATTACCGGCGCCGAGCGTGGCCAGGCCCGGATCGCGCAGCAGCCCGCGGCGGGTATCCTGCAGCGCTTCGGGCGCATACTGCGCGTTGCCGGCGATGTGCGAGGCCGCGAACAGGCGCGCCGTTTCCGCTTCGACCTGGGCGAGGTCGACGTGCGCGAACAGGCCCTCGCGCGTATTGCGCATGGCGCGCCAGAAAGCGCCCAGGCCGTCGGAAAACAGCGCCGTCATGGCCGCCGGCGTGGTCGGCACGTTGCGCGCAGCCTCCAGCAGATCGCCCTTGAGCAGGGCGACCAGGCGCTCCTTGTGTGCCAGAAATCGTTCGAGCGGTACATCGAGCACGTGCAGGCGCATGCCGCAGTTGATGTCGCGCCCGATCGATTCGGGCACCACGAAGTCGTGGTTGGTGACGAGGATGCTGCCCACCGGTACCGGCGCGCCGGGATGGAAGTCGGGCGTGGCGCAGGCACGGCAGACATGCCCGCCGTGCGGATGGCGCATGCCGGCGAACGCCAGCAGCTGGCTGACCGCTTTCGCTTCCAGCGGCAGGCTGTCGGGCAGCAGGATTTCGGCGCGCACGTCGGACCGCAAGGTCGACTGCACACGCAGGATATTGCCTTCGCGTTCGGCGAAGATATTGTGGGAGGCAAGGGCTTTGGCCAGGCGTTTGGCCGATACGGTAGTGCTCATTTTTGGCTGCTTTCAGGGGACGAAGAAAAACGCACCTTCGAAAAGGCGGTTTCTTCAGAGGCAGCAGCCAATACAACGAAGAGCGCGGATTATAGCAGGGCGCTGAGAATCATGGTGACTTTGATATGGTTGAAGTGAAAATGAAATCTTAGTTGCATCACGTCATCACGCTGTCATACCTCGTGCGTACCATCGCGGTTTTCACCCCTGAGAGTCGACCGTGAAGTCCTGTATCCGTGCCCTGTGGCTGGCAATGAGTGTCTGTTTAACCCTGCTGGCCACCCGCGCCGGCGCCGCCGAGCAGATCGTGGTGGGCCATGCGATCGACCTGTCCGGTCCCAACGGCAGCATCGGCCGCGATTACGTGGCCGGCATCACCACCTATTTCGACAGTATCAATGTCAAGGGCGGCATCAACGGCAAGAAGATCGTGTACACCGTGCGCGACGACCGCGGCGTGGCGGCCGAATCGGCCAGGCTGGCCACCTCGCTGATCCAGCAAGACCGCGCCAACTACCTGCTCGGCGCCATCGGAGCCGAGTCGACCCAGGCCATCCTGGCCGCGCCGGCCTTTGCCGACTCGCGCCACGTGCTGTTCGCGCCGCTGACCGACGCCTTTGCGGCGCCGCGCGGGCGCGTCATTTTCTGGCGCCCCAGCATGGAGCGCGAGTGCCAGTTCATCCTCGCCTACTTCGACAAGCTGGGACTCAAGAAGGTCGGCATCGTCCTGCAGGACACGCCGCAGAACCAGAAGACCTACCAGATGGTCGCCGAGGAAGTGCGCAAGCGCGGCATGTCCCTGGCCGGCACCGCGCGCGTGTCGGCCAATATCGAGGCCGACGCGAAGCAGTTAAGTGGCTCCGGCGCGAAAGTGGTGCTGATGATCGCCGATACCATCGGCGCGTCGCAGTTCCTGAAAGCCTTCCGCAAGCATGATGCGAGCACGTTTGTCGCCGGCACCTCGCTGATCAACCTGGCCACCTTGAGCGAAATCGCCGGCGCCCGCGCCACCGAGTGGACCGTGTTTTCGCAGGTGGTGCCCAATCCGGGCAGTACCGCCTCAAGGCTGCAGTCCGAGCATATCGACATGATGAAAAAATTCCGCGACGAGCCGGTATCGGCCATCACGCTCGAAGGCTTCGCCGTCGCCAAGACGCTGGTGAAGGCGATTCAGATGGAAGCGGGCGGGCGCGGCGCCCTGCAGACGATGGCCGCCAGCCGTGCCCCGATCGACATCGGCGGCATGACAATCATGTCGTCCGACCGCAAGAGCACCATGTCCGAATTCGTCGATATCGCCTTATTCAAGCGGGACGGTCGCCTGATGTACTGATGGCGCGGCGGCTGGCAACCCTGGCGCCGGGTCAACATAGCGCGCCGTTTCGCGCAAGGCGGTGGCGGCCGAGCCACAGGCAAATACCAGCACGTCGCCCGGCTGGCAGCACGCCATCGCCGCCGTGAACGCATCGCTGACCGGCACGATAGCGTGCAGCAGGTGGTCTTCTTTGCCGGCGCGGCGCGCGCCATCGAGAATGGTGCGCGCCGTCTCGCCGCTGGCGCGCCCGCGCGGGTCGGCTTCGTACACGAACAGTTCATCGAAACCTTCGGCGCAGGTGTGGCCGATGTCGAGCAGGTCGGCCTCGCGCCGGTCGCCGGGGCAGGTAAGCACCGCAATACGGCGCCCGCCCGAGAGCGACTTCGCCATCGACGCCATGGCCGCATAGGCCGCCGGGTTGTGCGCATAGTCGACTACGATGGTCACGCCCTGTGCGCTGTAAATGTTCGAGCGCAGCGGATTGTTGTCGCGGTCCGACACAAACGTGGACAAGGCCGCGACAATCTGGGCAGGGGTGAAGTCCGCCCCCATCAGCGCGGCCGCCGCCGCCAGCGCATTGGCGATGTTGTAGCCCGCGTGGCCGTGCAGGCTTGCCGGCATGCGCTGCGCGCGCAGCAGTTCCAGCCTGCGCGAGCCGTCGTCGAGGAACAGCGCATTGTCCTGGAACCAGGTGGCGCGCCCGCCGTTGTCGAGGTGGCGCAGCAGGACCGGGTTTTCCGGCTCCATGGAAAAGAAGATGCGCTCCACGTCGGCCGACACCTGGGCGCTCATCGCCACGCACAGCCGGTCGTCGGCATTCAACACCACCGCGCGCGAAGCGGCATTGGCCACCACCGCCTTGACCGCCGCCAGTTCGGCCACGGTCTCGACGCCGTCTAGCCCCAGATGGTCGGCCGACACGTTGAGCACCACCGCCACCGCGCAGCGGTCGAACGCCAGGCCGCGCTTGAGGATGCCGCCGCGCGCCGTTTCCAGCACGGCGATATCGACGCTCGGCGTGGTGAGCAGGGTGCGGGCCGAATGGTAGCCGGCGCAGTCGCCATCGATGATCTGGTGGCCGTCGATGAACACGCCCTCGGTGGTGGTCACGCCGGTGCACAGGCCGGCCAGGCGGGCCGCATGCGCGATCATCAGCGAGGTCGTGGTCTTGCCGTTGGTGCCGGTGACGGCGATGACGGGAATGCGGCCGTCGCCTTCGCCGAACATCGCCTCGACGATGGACTCGCCGGCATTGCGGGCCTGGCCCTGGCTCGGATATTCGTGCATGCGGATGCCGGGCGCGGCGTTCACTTCAATCAGGGCACCGCGCTGGACGCGCAGGCACAGCGAAATGTCGCTGCAGATCACGTCGATGCCGGCCACGTCCAGGCCGATGATCTGCGCGGCGCGGATGCACATTTCGCGCGTGGCAGGGTGCACCCGGTCGGTGACGTCTTCGGCGGTGCCGCCGGTGGACAGGTTGGCGTTGCCGCGCAACTGCACCTCGACGCCGTTCGGCACCACCGAATCGAGGGTGTAGCCTTGCTCCGCCAGCAGCGCCAGCGCCAGGTCGTCGAGCCGCAGGCGCGTGAGGATGTTGGCGTGGCCGTCGCCGCGCGCGGGATTGCGGTTTTCACGATCGACCAGTTCCTGCACGGTGGATGCGCCGTCGCCGGTGATGGAAGGCGGGCGGCGCAGCGAGGCGGCGGCGAGCTTGCCGCCGGTGACCAGCAGCCGGTAGTCGCGCCCTTCGATGAAGCGTTCGACGATGACGCGGCGCCCGTACTGGCGCGCGAAATCGAAGGCGGTACGGACCGTGTCGGCATCGCTGCATTGCGTGGTGACGCCCTTGCCCTGGTTGGCGTCGAGCGGCTTGACGGTGACGGGAAAGCGCAGGCGCGTTGCCAGCGCCACCGCTTCATCGGCCGTGCCGACCACACCGCCCTTGGGTACCGGTATGCCGCCCTGTTCGAGCAGGGTCTTGGTCAACTGCTTGTTGCTGGCGATACCGACCGCGATGGTGGAGGTGTCGCCGGTGACGGTCGCCTGCAGGCGCTTCTGGCGGCTGCCCCAGCCAAGCTGGAACAGATTGGCTTCGTCGGTCAGGCGTACCGCGGGGATGCCGCGCGCCTGCGCCGCGCTGACCACGGCGGCCGTGCTGGTGCCGATGGCGCCACGTGCGGCCACTTCGTGAAGCGCTTCAAGACGCCCGCTCCAGTCTTGCGCTTCGCCGCGCGCCAGTGCCTGCACCATGTCGAGCGCCAGGGCCATTGCCTCGACGGCGACCTGCTCGCGCTGGTAAGCGACCACGATGCGCCAGCGCGTTTCATCGACTTTGCCGGTCAAGCCAAAGCTGACGGGCGTACCGGCCATGCTTTGCAGCTCCAACGCGACCTGTTCGGCCGCATGCGCCAACGTTGCGTAGCTGCGCCGGCCGGCGATGCCGGGCAGTTGGGCAAGCAGCGTATCAGTGAAACCAGGGACCATGCCAGAGAGCTCGCCGGCATCGACGATGGTTTGCAGGCAGGTCAGCCGGGACCAGCGATTGGGACCGCGCAGGACGCGCTGTTCGATGATGTTCATGATATTTATGCGATGTTGGTTACGATTTTCAAAAAGTCGGACAAGGCGGCCGGCGTTGCGCTGTCGCTGGCCGCACCGTAGCGCGAGCCGGACGGCAGCAAGTGAAGGCGCACATCCACCATTTCCGGCACGCTGCGGTTGCGGATGTCAGCCACGTTCGACACCATGTGACGGCCGTCGATGACGGTGACGGCGCCGGCGCCCAGGATCTCGATGCCGCCGCCCGCTTCGATCAGCAGGGCCGTGTCTTCGTCGATGCCCACGCCGAGCAGATATGGGTTTTGCGCGACCACGGTAAGCAGCCGGGCGAGGCGCTGGCGCTGCGAGAAGTGCTGGTCGATCACCACGCGCTGCACGAAGCCGATGCCGGCGCCCAGGCTCACCGTACCTTTTTCCGGATGCAGGTCGGCTTTGCCGTCGGCCAGCATGTGGGCCGACATGGCCGACGCGCCGGCGCTGGTGCCGGCAACGCAGGCCCCGTGCGCAAGGGCCGCGTGCAGGGCTTCGTCAAGCCTGGTTCCGCCGATCAGCGCCAGCAGCCGTTTCTGGTCGCCGCCGGTGATGAAAATGCCGTCCGCCTGCGCCACCTCGGCCGCCATGGCCGCATCGTTGGCCTCGGCGCGGCTGGCAATGTGCACCGGCTTGCGGCTGGTCACGTTCATGCCGCCGAATGCGGCGTCGTAGATGGCCCACATGCGCTCGGGCACGCGGCTGGCCGCCGTCAGTACCGCGACGCGCTTGTCCGGCCCACCGCACAGGGCGATGAAGCGCTCCAGGATCTGCATGTCGTCTTCGCGGTCTTCGCTGCCGCCGATGATCAGGAGGCTGCCCCGGCGCGGATCGGCATGCGCCGTCTCGCTCATGCCCTGCCGTCGGGGCGGGTGGCGCACAGCCACACCGCCGCGATCCGGTCCGCATACGCGTACGGGGCTTCGTCGAGTTCTTCGCCGAACACGTCGGGGTCGATTTCGTCGTAGGTCCAGTGAAAGCCGGCGGCGCGCAGGCGCGGTTCCACCGCCTGGCGGAACGGGTCGGCATTGGCCACGATGGCCGCGCCGGTGTACAGCATGAGCGTGCCGCCCGGGGCCAGGCGCTTGATGGCTTCATCGACGATGGCCACCGACAGGCCGGCACCCAGGTCGCCGCCGCCGTGGCGGTAGGCGCGCTGCTCGCGGTCGATCAGGTAGGGCGGGTTGGCGACGATCAGGTCGAACTGGCCGTCGACGGCCGACAGCAGGTTGCTGTCGACGGGCGTGAGGTTGGTCACGCCGGCGATGCAGGCGTTGATTTCGGTGAGCACCAGCGCGGCCGGGTTGATGTCGGCCGCGAACACGTGGGCGCCGGGATGGACCAGCGCGATCGTGATGGCGCCAGGCCCCGCGCCGCAGCCGATGTCCGCCGCGCGCCTGACTGGCGCCGTGCGCGCCGCCAGCGAGGCGCGCATGGCGCGCACGAAGCGGTAGGTGTCGGGGCCAAAGAACACGGCGTCGGCCGCAGTGGTCGGATAGGCCGAATGCAGGTACAGCTGCCCGTCCAGGGTGGAGGCGCGCAGCACGCTGCGCAGCATGCCGTTGTCGTGGTTGATCACTTCGGCGTCGTGCATCAGGTCTATCAGCGTGGCGTTGACCACGGCCGGCTTGAAGGCGCGGCTCCAGCCGAAGATGCCCGACAGGTCATGTGCCCAGCCGCTGGCCAGGCGCGCATTGACGCGGCTGTGGGTGAGGGGGGTGACGGTGGTGAAGGCGTAGCCGTGCTGCTTCAGGGCGCAGCCCAGCGCATGCAGCGCGGCCTTGCGTTCCTCGCCGGCGATGCCGATGGGCGGCGCCTGGTCGAGCCGGTGACCGTCGATGGAGATAATGGAGGCGCTCATGCTGTTCCTGTCGTTGTGGTTTTGTCGGTCAGCCGAGCAGGCGCACGAACATGCGCGTTGCCATCAGGCCGGTAGCGGTGTGGTGTCTGGATGGCGCCATGTGCGCCACCAGCAGTTTCATGGCGGCGCTGGTCGATGGCGCCAGCGCGACGGCTTGTTCGAGGCGGCGCAGCTGGTCGTTTTCGGCTTCATGTTCGCCGGCATGGCCGGCGTACGGATAGCGGATCAGGGCGCGCGCGCCGTGGGCTTTCGGCGGCGCGCTGCGGGCCGGGGCGAGCGCGCGCTGGCGGGCGCGAAACGAGGCCACGCGCGGAGCGTCGGTGGTGGGGCCGCCCGGCTGCGCCGGGGAAGCGATCCAGTCGGCAAGCACCTGCTGTTCGTAGCTTGAGAAAACGCCGAACATTTCGGCATGGTCGCCCTGGAGCAGGCCCCAGAAGCGGCTTTCCTGGGGCGCCGCACCGCGTTTGATCCAGCCGGTGCTTTCAAAGGCGCGCAGCAGGCCGGGGATTTGTTCCGGATCGGCCAGCCAGGCGTTGATGGTCTTTCCGGCCACGCGGCAGTAGTCGCTGTGCATGTTCTGTCCGACCACGGCCTTGGCCGCGAGGATGCGCACCAGTTCTTCTTCCAGGTCGAAGGAAGCGATCACGGAGTTGGTGTTTTCGCCCAGTTCATTGAGCTTGTAGCCTTCTCGTACGCGGCGATAGAACTCGGCCGGATCGGCGGCGCGCGCCGCAATCCGTTGCAGTGCGTCGACCGCGTCGCGCGCGTGCCCGGTCGAGCCATTGTCGACCGTGATGTGCAGCGTGAAGTAGTACGGGTCGATTCCCAGCTCGTTCAATTCGTAGGCGGTGATGAGCAGGTGCAGCGGCAGCTGTTCGTAGCCGAGGTTATAGCCGATCATCTCCGGCAGGAAGCTTTCGCCCGCATGCGCCAGCGCCAGTTGCAGCGCGCCCTGGGTGAAATGGGCGCCATCGAGGTCGTCCCATTCGGCGCAGCCGTGGTTGTCGAGCAGGCGCTGGTACAGCACCACGTGGTTCTTGTCGGGCAGGCCATCGCCCAGTTCCTCGACATAGGTCTTGACCAGTGGGCGGAAGTCGTTCTCCTGCCAGCGCTGCAGGGCGCCGTACAGCCAGGCACCGTCCACCAGCTTGGTCGGCGCCACGCAGCGCAGGAAGTACAGCGCATGCGCCTTGTTGGTGAAGAAGCGGCGCGGGGCGCCATCGCGGCGGCTGGCCAGGTATTGCTGGTACTGGGCGCCGATGGCGGCGCTGCGCGGCGCGATCCAGGCGTTCAGGCCGGCCGCGGTGTCGGGCAGGTCGCACGGGTGGGACGCGGCACGGGCCAGCTGGCCCACCAGGTAGGCCTGGGCGTCGGCGGCGGCGCCGGCAGGCGCATCGGGCTGGGAAAGAGTCTCGTACAGCGCACGGCAGCTGGTCGCGGCGGGCGCGCAGCGGCGCGCAGCGATGACGGGTGGCGTGGCGAACGCGGTGCTTTGCATGTTGGACATGGGTGCGAGGTCTGGGTTTTTCAGAGAGGCCTCATTATCGCTGCCGCCCCGCGTGCCTCGTATCGGTGGTCAAGCTGTGCTTGTGTAAGACAACGATTACGCGAGATCCTGGATTATTGCCCGCGGCATGGCGCGGTTGCTGCACGCTGCCTGATCGGTCTGGCTCACGGCGATCAGGCCGACGGCCACCGCCGGGTCGAACAGGCCGATGCCGCGCTGTAGCGCCTGCTCCAGCGGGGTGCCGGCCGCGATCCACTGGTACACCGTGAAGGCCAGCAGGTGGCGCACAATCTGCTCGCCGAAGCCGGTGGCTGCCACCGCGCCCTCGGGGCCGGCATAGAAGCCGCTGCCGATGATCGGCGTGTCGCCGACGCGGCCGAGCAGGGAAGGGGCCGCGCCGCCGGTCGAGCTTGCTACGGCGAAGTGCCCGTCGGCGCCGCGCACCACCGCGCCGACCGTGTCGCAGGCGCTCTCTGCGGCCTGGTCCAGCGGACGTTCGTAGTTCCACAGGCGGGCGAATGCGGGCCGCTCGCCCAGCGAGGCGAGCAGCCGCGCATGGGCCGCGCGTGCCTTGTCGGTCGGCTGGCGGAAGGGCGGGTGGCCGCCGGCACGGGCGAAACGGGTGGCGCCGTCGCCGGCCAGCAGCCAGTGCGGGCTGTCCGCCACCGCGCGCGCTACCAGCACCGGGTTCTTCACTTGCGTGATGCAGGCCACGCCGCCCAGGCGGCTCCGGGTATCCATGACGGCGGCATCCATTTCGATGGTCTGGCCGTCCAGGCACAGCACCGAGCCGGTGCCGGCGTTGAAGCGGCCGTCGTCCTCCATCGACACGACGGCGGCCACGGCGGCGTCAAGCGCGTCGCCGCCGCGCCGCAGGGCGGCCAGCGCCAGGCCGGCGGCCAGGGTGCAGCCATCTTCGTTTTCCCTGGAGGTACCGGCGCCGCCGTGGACGACAATGGCATGGGCATTGGACATGGGTTTTTCGCGTGATTCGACCTGGGCTGCCATTATCCGGCGCGGCGCAGCGCGCCAGTGTGCGTTGCCTAACCCTGGGGCGCTGCGCCTTGAACTGCAGGTATATGCATAAATGCGACAGAGGGTTTTGTTTGCGAATCGTCAAGACGAAAAAATCGGCGTATGCTGGATACTCAGGCCGATTGCGGCAACCCACCGGGGAATGCATGACACTGTCCGATATCATTGCAACTGAGCAACTCGAACTCCGCCCGCGCACTGGAGTGGCACGGACCGAACCGCGCCCCATGTCGCGCGCGATGCCGTCCGATGGCGCCAGCTTGCGCGACACCTTGCGCCCACGTTGCGAGGAGGCGCTGCTGCGCTGTTCGGCGCAGTCGGCCGGCATCAGCATTTTCGACAACGACGACCTGGACGAGCTGACCTGGGCCGCCACCGTGGGGGTGCTGGGGCCCTTTGAAGGGCGCCGTTTTCCCCGCTCCAACAGCCCGTGCGGGCTGTGCTTTTCGTATCGCAAGACACTTTTGCTCCTTCAACCGCACCGCCATTTCGCGTGGATGGCGCAAACCGGCGTTCCCATCAACGAAGCGCTGGTGGCACCGCTGATTGGTCAGTACGGCGCGTTCTACGGGACCATCTGGGTGATGAGCCATGACGACCGCGATATCCATTTCAACCTCGACGATGCCGATACCCTCGCCGACCTGAGCCGCGGGCTGGCGACCACCATCCGGCTTAACGATATCGGGCGCGATCCGGCGGGGAGCAGGGCCTGACCGGCCTGTTCCCTTGATTCGGCAAGCTGTCGCAGGGTACTCCCGGCAAGACGCCGGCGCCGCGAGACTGGCGTTTTCATCCATAACGCCAGCGTGGATCCATGAAAAAACCACGGTAATCCTTGTCATCGTGCTGGCCGGCCCGGCACAGGGGCAACTGTCCGGACGGGCCTGGGCCGATACGGGCGAGGTGGCACGCGACAGGCAGGACCATCAGGCAGCGCTGGACGCCTCTCGCCAGGCGGCCGACAGCGGCTACGCCAGCATGCTGATGGACTATCAATATGCAGCCAGTGCCGCTCGTATCGGGCGCGCGGTCATGCAATCAAGGAAGGTTCGTGCAATTTTCTTGCCTCGCTGGTGGCGAACGGCAATTTCGACGCAGCTATCTATCGCTATGGCTACGCCCATGAAGCGCAGCTAAAAAGGGAATTGTTGGCGGCGATGGACGGCACTGACTACACGCGCTGGCTGTACAGCGGCGCGGCGGACGGCGAGCGCCCGGCCGACCTGGGCTACGTCATGGGCTTTCGCATCACCGAAGCGTACTACAAGCAGGCCAGGTACAAGCGCCAGGCCGGTATCGATATTCCGAGTACCAAGGATTTCAAGCGCTTCCTGGCCGATAGTGGCTACGCCAGCGCGCGCTGACCGGCGGCGCCGGCACGCAGGAAGCCTTCCAGCGCGTCGACGATGCTGCGCTCGATGTCGGCGCCGGCAAAGCGCGCCGGCGCGTCCATCACGGCCGCGTGCACCAGCGACTCCATCATGCGCAGCAGCACCCAGGTGGCGAGGTCGGGGTCGGGTTGGCCGATCTCGTCCTTGTGCCGTTCCAGCAGGTGCAGAATGCGCTGAAAGGAATTATTGTCCACCGGACTGTCCTGGCTGGGCACATCGAAAAAGGGGAATTCCTTTTCCAGCACCTTGTGCAGTTCCGGTTCGAGCTGGTGCGCGACCAGCCAGGCGTGCACCATGGCCGCCAGGTGTTCGCGCAGGGTGCGCGGCTCTTCGCCGCCAAGCACGGCGTCGATGGCGGCGTACATCTGGGCGCCATGGCGTTCGTGCAGCGCCGTGATCAGCGAATCCTTGTTGGGAAAATACTGGTAGACCGATCCCACGCTCACTCCGGCGCGGGCCGCCACGGCATTGGTGTTCATGCCTGCGTAGCCGCGTTCTTCGAGAATGCGAGCCGTGGCCTGCAAAATCTGCTCGACCATGTGCTGGGAACGCGCCTGGCGCGGCGCTTTGCGGGGCGTGGGAAGAGGGCGCATGCGGTCCTTGGAATGCGAGTTTTCAATACGAGTAATTGCTCGTATTCTCTCACATCCCGAGCAATTGCTCGTCTTCCTGTGAGGCCATCATGCAGTTACAGCCGTACGCCGCCGCCGCGCCGCGCAGTCTGTTCGTTGAATTCTTTCCCATCTCACTGACCGTGTTCGTCGCTTTCCTGACGCTGGGCCTGGCGTTGCCGGTGCTGCCGCTGCATGTGCAGTCGGCGTTGTCGATGAGTCCGGTGGTGATCGGGATTGTGCTTGGCAGCCAGTTCGTGGCGGCGCTTCTGACGCGGGCGTGGGCCGGCAATGCCGTCGATACGCGCGGCGCCAAGCGCGCGGTGCTGCTTGGCCTGGGGCTGGGCGCGTGTTCGGGTGCCGCTTGCCTGGCGTCGCTGGGGGCGCCGGCCGGGTACGGTGCCGTGGCGATCCTGATCGGTGCGCGGGTGCTGCTCGGCTGTGCCGAAAGCCTGGTCGTGACCGGTGCACTGGGCTGGGGCGTGGGTCTGGCCGGGCCGCAGCACGCGGGCAAGGTCATGGCGTGGGTCGGCATCGCCATGTACGGCGCGTATGCCGCTGGCGCGCCGCTCGGCGTGTTCGTGTACGGCCGCTACGGCTTTGCCGGCATTGCGCTCGCCAGCGTGGCGATTCCCCTGGTGGCGCTGGCCATCGTGGCGCCGGTGAGGGCGTTGGCGCCGTCGCACACGGTGCGCGTGCCGTTTTATAAGGTATTGCGCGCGGTATGGCTGCCCGGTCTGGGCCTGGCGCTGTCGAGCATGGGGTTCAGCGTGATTACCGCCTTTGTGGCGTTGCTGTTTGGCGCCCGTGGCTGGGGCGACGCGGCGCTGGCGTTCACGGCGTTTGGTGCTGCCTTTATCGGCGCGCGGCTGCTGTTCGGCCATCTTCCCGATACGCTTGGCGGCGCGAACGTGGCGCTGGTGTGCGTGCTGATCGAAGCTGCCGGCCAGGTGCTGATGTGGAGCGCGCCGTCGGCCTTGCTGGCCTGCGCTGGCGCGGCCATCACCGGATTCGGCTACTCGCTCGCGTTTCCGGGCTTCGGGGTGGAAGCGGTACGCCGCGCGCCGCCGCAAAGCCGCGCCGCCGCGATGGGGGCGTATGTCGCTTTTCTCGATATGTCGCTGGCCGTCAGCGGGCCGCTGGCGGGGCTGGTGGCGATGCGCTGGGAGGTGGGCAGCGTGTATCTGGCTGGCGCGGTCGCGGTGGCGTCATCCGCCTTCGTGGCGCTGCGCTTGCTGGCGACCCGGCCCGCCTGATCATTTTTCTATGTTAAGGGAGTTGGAACTTATGTTGGACCACACTGATACCTTGCCTGCCAGCGTTCTGGCCAATCGCATCCATGCCGCGCTCGACGCGATGCGCGCGGGCGTGCCGGTGATCCTGATGGACGATCACGACCGCGAAAACGAGGCTGACCTGATCGTGGCGGCCGAGCGGCTGACGGTGGAAACGATGGCGCTGATGATCCGCGAATGCAGCGGCATCGTGTGTCTGTGCCTGCCGCCGGAAACGGTGAGCGCGCTGGCGCTTGTTCCCATGAGCGCGCGCAACGGCAGCCGGCATGGGACGGCGTTTACCGTGTCGATCGAGGCGAGGGAGGGAGTAACTACCGGGGTGTCGGCGGCGGACCGGGTGGCCACGATCCGTGCGGCGGTTGCGCCAAGCGCGCAGCCGGGCGACGTGGCGAGCCCGGGCCATGTGTTTCCGCTCGCGGCCAAGGCTGGTGGCGTGCTGGCGCGGCGCGGCCATACCGAGGGATCGGTCGATCTGGCGGTGTTGGCGGGCCTGCGCCCGGCGGCCGTGCTGTGCGAACTGATGAACGCGGACGGGACCATGATGCGTGGGGCGCAGATCGAACGTTTTGCGGCGGACCGGGGTTTGCCGGTGCTGTCGGTGGCCGATATTGTGGCTTGGCGCAGCGGGGAGGCGTAGGACGTGGCGGCTGCGCACTAGGGCGCGTTCGCGGCGCGAGGAGGCCGGCCCATCGGATCAGCCCCGCTAGCGCGGCGTCGACCTGACCAGGCCGGGGATCTCATCGGCAGCTTCGGCGCACTGCATGGTGCGCATGTTTTTGGTGGGCACCGTGACGTGACTTCGTTCTTAAGGCTCGCCCGGTTTGGGTTCACTCAAAGTCGGGGAGGGTTGGGCGAGTCGGTGTTCATACATTCGCTCAAGCTCGCTGATGCCTGATTCATCATAATCAAGGTCAGCTTCAATTGCCTCCCTTAAGGAATTTTTTATTTTTGCTATTTTATTCCCAACATCATTTTCAATGAAAAAATCTAGCAATGACGCGGCAATTTCTTGTTGAGAAGAATTGCTTGCGGCAAGCGCTGTTCCGAGCCTGAATAATTTAGTATCCAGCCAGTTCAACTCGGTGAGCGCTTCCAATACCATCTGCTTTTCTATTTCTATATGATTTTCCATTCGGTGTCCCTGATTCTGGCTCGCTCGCCGCCGGCAGAAGTTAGCCTGTCGTGCGAATGGCGTAAAACCGGTCGGCCCAGCGGTGGTCGGCGCGGCGCGCGTTGAGGGCATTCGCGGTTGGCGCCGAGGTGCCCCACGACGACGTTCATGCCATGTATTCGTGGGGGGAGGGTATACATGCTCAACTTGTTTCTGCAATAAAGTACAGCTTACTTTTCGTTCAACGGCAATAACCCTCCTCGTCAATCTTCATAATTTTCTCGCGACCGGTAATTCGTTCCTTCCATTTTGCTCCAGATGCGTGTCCACCCGCGTGTCGCTGTCGATGCCTGCATCTGATTCGATGCGCGCGAGCGGCACGAAGCTGTCCGGCTCGTACAGGTAGGGGACGGTCTTGTCGGCGTAGATTTCCTGCGCCGGGAGGGCGCCGTGCCAGACGAACAGGATGGTTTCAGCAGGGCAGGTTGGCGTGGGTTGTCGTGATCGGGCGCTTCGCGAGCGGGTCTTGGCGCGGCACGAACACCGTGCATTCCTGCCCGAAGCCGTGCCCCGCTTCATAGCCGGCGGCGGCCCGCGCATGGGGGCTGTAAGCCGGCAGGCAACATGCCATAAGAAACATTTACCCGTCGACCGGACCAAGCCGTACGCTCGCGTCGCTGTGCACTTTCGGCTGAACGAACCGTCCCTAGCTGCCCAGGATCGACGCGCGCTCGCGCCGCGAGGACACCGCCGGCGCATCCGGGCAAACCCGGTTGCGCCCGGTCGACTTGGCCAGGTACAGCGCCTTGTCGGCCGCTTCGACCAGCTGTTTCGACTCCATTCCCTTCGTCGGCACCAGCGCGTGCACGCCGCAGCTGATGGTGACGATGCCGGCCGGATTGGCCTGATGCTCGCGCGCGGCCGATGCAATCGACCTGCGCACCGACTCGGCCACCACGATCGCCCCGTACAGGTCGGTATTGGGCAGCAGGATCGCAAACTCTTCGCCACCCACGCGCGCGGCCAGATTGCCGGCGCGGCGCCGCCCGGCGCGGATGCACTGGCCGATGAACTGCAGGCAGGCATCCCCGGCCGGATGGCCGTAATGATCGTTGTACTTCTTGAAGAAATCGACGTCGAGCAGCACCAGCGCCAGCGAGGTGCCGTCGCGCACTGCGCGGTTGAACTCGGCGTCGAGGCGGGCGTCGAACAGGCGCCGGTTGGCGATCCCGGTCAGGCCGTCGTTGCGGGCCAGCAGTTTGAGCGAACGGTTCTTGGTCACCAGCGCCAGCTGGGCGTTGCGCAGCTGTTCTTCCAGCTCGTCGCGCAGGGTCACCTGGCGGAACAGGCGCAAGCCCATCCACATCAGGATCAGCAGCAGGATCACCACCCAAGCCGTCGAAATATACGCGTTGGCCCACCAGTTCGCCAGCGTCTCGTCGGTCGACAGGCCCACCGCCACGAACAGCGGGTAGCGCCGCAAGGGACGGTAGCTGTACATGCGGTCGAGCGTATCGAGGTCGACCGGCACGGCGCGCGAAGCGGGCGTGGCGCGCCACTGCTTGAACATGGGTTCCTTGGCGATCGACGTGCCGATGTTTTCTTGCACGTAAGGGCGACGCATCACCAGCGCCCCGCTATCGAGGGCGATCGTGATGTTGCCTTCCTTGCCGATGTCGAAACTGTCGTAAAAGGTGCGGAAGAAGCTCAGTTGCACCGTGGCCAGGGCCACCCCGATGAAATTGCCGTCCTTGTCTTCCAGGCGGCGCGACACCGGCAGCACCCAGGTGTCGGTCGAGCGGCTGCGGATCGGCGGGCCGACATGGGCCAGCTTGTCCTTGTGCGTCTTGTGATAAACGAAATATTCGCGGTCGGCATTATTCAGGACCGGGATCGGCTCGCGCAGCGAGTGCAGGGCCCAGTTGCCGCTGGCGTCGTAGATAGTCATGCCCTGCAGCGACGGCGTGCGGCTGACGTGGTCGATCAGGTGCAGGTGCAGGCGCTCGCCGTAATGGGTAATGCCGTCGTGCTGCACGCTCTCGACCACGCTGGCCAGGATGGTGTCGACCAGCTCGATGGTGCTGTCGGCATGGTCGGCCAGGGCGCGCGCCATGTTGGCGGTCGCCGCCGCGCTTTGCGCCAGCTGGGTTTCGCGCGCGCTGTAAATGCTCCAGCCCTGCACTGCCACCAGCGAAATGCAGACGACGAGCAGAAACGACGCGGCAATAGCGATCAGCGGCCGCTTTTTGCCATCGAGGTCTGTCACGGGCGGTACATGCTTATCAGCTTTCATGGCGGGGAAGGTCGCGTTCGGAAAGTGTCGTGGGGCGCGTGCGCGCGCGATGCGCCCGGGGCGGGCGGCGTGTTCATGCAGTGTGGATCGAATCGCAACATGGCGCCTGCACTCACATCGTCGTAGCTCCGCAAGGCGAGTTGGCCAGGGCTGACCGGATACGCGCGGTGATTGAATAATAGAGCGGCCATTCTACCTTAGCGCATGCGAACTGGAATCAAATATTTACTCAAGGAATGCTTGTCTGTTGTTTCATAAAGCGAATACGAGCATGCCTTGCCATTGTCCGGGCGCTGCGATCAATTGCCGCAGAGAAAAATCAAGGGAAGGTGATAAAGCGCTTGTTCACCGGGCCGGTCAGCCACACACCGTTAGCGGACAGATAAAATTCCTGGCCCTGTTCATGCAGGGCGAGCGCCTGGACCGTCAGTACCACCGGCACGCCGTGGCGCTGGCCGACGGACAGCGCGGTGGCGGTGTCGGCCGACAGGTGCACATGGTGGCGCGAGGCGGGAATGAGGCCCTGGTCGCGGATCGACGCGGTAAAGCGCGAAGCGGTGCCGTGGTACAGCAATGGCGGCGGGGTCACCGCCACCAGTGCGAGGTCGACGCCGGCCACCGAGTGCCCCTGGTTGGCGCGGATACGCTTGCCGTCGTCGCTGATGGCGAAGCGCTTTTTATCGTTGTCGGCAACGACTTCCAGCAGCAGTTCGGGGGTGATGCGCTTGCCATGCTTGGCGGCGCGCGTAATCAGTTCGTCGATATCTGCCCAGCCGTTCTGGTCGAGCGTGAGCCCGATGGTGCCAGGGCTGTGGCGGAGAATCAGGGACAGGAATTTACTGATTGCAACGGTACGGTTGGAGTCGCTCATCAAATGAAATGATTGTTCTTTTATATTTTTACGTTTAGTCATGTCTCATAATTATACGTGACAGCAATGCAAAGATAGCAAGATAATATGCTATTGCTGTTGCATGAAACCCCACTACAGGCCACGTTCAAGCAGGGTGAGGGTTTTTCTCACCGCCGCTTTCAGGCGGTACAGTTGGGCCGGACGATGGGCGCCGGCCGCTTCGAACTGGCCGTCGACCGGGTCGAGCATGTCCATTTCACTCATCTTGCGGCGAAAGCTCACCTTGTTCAGGGGCTCGCCGAGCAGCAGTTCATAGATGCGCTGCAGTTGCGGCAGGGTGAACGTGTCGCCGGCCAGAAAGCAGGGCAGGGACGAATACTGGCTTTTGTTGCGCAAGCGTTCCAGCGCCGTGGCGATAATTTCGTTGTGGTCAAATGGCAACGTTCCAAGCTGCGACAGGGGTACGACATGCACGGCGGCGTCATTGCGCGCGGCCAGCAGCTCGTGCGGTACCAGCGCGTAGTGAGCGACCGACAACGACCAGCCGCGCGGATCGCGCTCGGCCCCCGAGAAGGTAGCCAGTTGCTCCAGATAGGGCGCGACGATGCCGGTCTTGTCCTTGATGACGCGCATGGCCGCATCGTGGGCGCTCAAATCGTCTTCCGGATGCACATAGCCGCCCGGTATGGCCAGCGCGCCCTGGAAGGGGGCGTGCTCGCGCCGCAGCAGCACGGCGGCCAACTCTTCGCCGACCAGGGTGAGCAGCACGATATCGACAGTGCAGATCACCGCGCTCATGCGCCGGCCGCCGTCGCGCTGTGCTGAAAATTGCTCATAATTAACTTCCCGGACATTGTTTTTCCTTCATATAGATCAGGCCAACCATCGGATGAACAAATTATTGCATAGTTAGTTGCAAAAGTAAATTAAGTAGCTTATGCTTGTCGTACTGTACTCACAAGGACAAGGCAATGAAACGCAACCTCCATCTGCTCGTGATCGATCCGCAAAACGATTTCTGCGATTTGCCGGCCGATTATCTGCCGCCGCCCGTGGGCGCCAACGCCGCGCTGGCGCCGGCGCTGCCGGTCAGCGGCGCGCACGCCGACATGCTGCGCGTGGCCGACCTGATTCGCAGCGGACGGGATGGCCTGGCCGCCATCACTATCACGCTCGACTCGCATCACCGCTTCGACGTGGCGCACAGTTCCTTCTGGATGGATGCGCAGCAGGGCGCGATCAACCCGTTCACCCAGATCACGGCGGCCGACGTCAGGCAGGGCAAGTACCTGCCGCGCAAGGCGAGTGCGCTGCCGCGCGTGCTGGCTTACCTGGATGCGCTGGAGGCGGCGGGCCGCTACACCCTGATGGCCTGGCCGGTGCACTGCGAGATGGGCTCGTGGGGCCACAACGTGCACGCCGACGTGCGTGCCGCCTACAACGCGTGGGAAGACAGCGCGCTGGGCATGGTGGGCAAGATCAGCAAGGGCAGCAATCCCTGGACCGAGCACTATTCGGCGGTGCAGGCCGAGGTGCCGGACGCCGATGACGACAGCACCCAGGTCAATCAAGCCTTCCTGAGTCTCTTGCGCGGGTCCGACCAGGTGTATATCACCGGTGAAGCGGGCAGCCACTGCGTGCGCGCCACCACCGAGCATATCGTCGCCAACTGGGACCCGCGCCAGTTGGCGCAGCTGGTGCTGCTGACCGATTGCATGAGTCCCGTGACTGGCTTCGACGCCCAGTACGACGACTTCGTGCGCGACATGCGCTCGCGCGGCCTGCAGATTGCGCGGGCCGCTGATATCGTGCCCGAGCTGCTTGCCAACGCGCGGCGCTGATCCGGTCTTTTCCCTTTCCTTTCTCCGACGCGTTCTTACGCGAACCATATGACGCCGATTGCCCCGATTGTCCATAGCCTGCTCGAAACCGACCTGTATAAATTCACGATGTGGCAGGCGCTGTTGCACCGCCACCCGGCCGCCCAGGCCGAATATGCTTTCACCTGCCGCAACCAGAGCGCCTATCCGCTCTCCGAACTGAAGGCCGACGTGGAACGCGAACTCGATCATCTGTGTTCGCTCTCGTTCAAGCCCGAGGAAATCGCGTACCTGCGCGGCCTGCGCTTCATCAAGAGCGACTTTGCCGATTTCCTGACCGTGTTCCGCTTCCAGCGCCACTTCCTGAGCGTGGAAACCGATGGCGACGAGCTGCAGATCCGCGCCACCGGCCCGCAAGTGCACGTGATGGGCTTTGAAATCTACGTCCTGTACATCGTCAACGAGCTGTATTTCCGCCGTTTCGACCAGGAGGCCGCGCTGGCCGAGGGCCGCAAGCGCCTGCAGGCCAAGATCGCCCTGCTGCGCGAGCTGGCCAGCGAGCCGGCCAGGCGCCATCCGTTCGAGTTTTTCGACTTCGGCGTGCGCCGCCGCTTTTCCGGCGCCTGGCACGAGGAAGTCGTCGCCACCCTGGCGCGCGAAGTGCCGGCGTACTTCAAGGGCACCTCGAATGTGTACTTCGCCATGAAGTACAAACTCGTGCCGATCGGGACCATGGCGCATGAATACCTGCAAAGCTTCCAGTCCTTCGGCGTGCGCCTGCGCGACTTTCAGAAGGCCGCGCTGGAAGACTGGGTGCAGGAATACCGGGGCGACCTCGGTACCGCGCTGACCGACGTGGTGGGCATGGATGCCTTCCTGAGCGACTTCGACCTGTATTTCGCCAAGCTCTTCGACGGCCTGCGCCACGATTCGGGCGACCCGGTGGAGTGGGGCGAAAAGGCGCTGGCGCACTACGCCAAACTGCGTCTCGACGCCCATACGCGCCGCCTGGTGTTTTCCGACGGCCTCGATCTGCCGACCGCGTTTTCGCTGTACCGCCATTTTGCCGACCGCACCATGACCGGTTTCGGCATCGGCACCAACCTGTCGAATGACGTGGGCATCACTCCGCTCAATATCGTGATGAAGCTCATGTCCTGCAATGGCCAGCCGGTCGCCAAGCTGTCCGACTCGAAAGGTAAAACACTGTGCAAGGACGAGACCTTCCTGGCGTATCTGCGCCAGGTGTTCAATCACCCCGCTGCCTGAGAACAGAAAGAATCCGATGCTGAAAATCGCCATCGCCCAATTGAATCCGACCGTCGGTGATATCGACGGCAACAGCAGCGCCATCATCGCCGCCATGCAGCGCGCCGCCGCGCAGGGCGCCGACCTGGCCGTGTTCACCGAGCTGGCCCTGTGCGGCTATTATCCGGGCGACCTGCTGGAAGAAACGGCTTTCCTGGACCGCATGCAGGCTGGCCTGCAGCGCGTGCTGGAGGCTTCGCGCGGCTTGCCCGCTCTGGTCTCGGTCGTCGGCGCCGTGCGTGCCAACGACGGTCCCGGCAAGCCCTTGTTCAACGCCTTGCTGGCGATCCGCGATGGCGTCATCGTCGCCGAATACTACAAGCAGCTCTTGCCGACCTACGGCGTGTTCGACGACCGCCGCCACTTCGAGCCGGGGCCGGAAGGCGCCTGCGTGCTTCAGGTCGGCGATCATCGCATCGGTTTTCTGATTTGCGAGGATGGCTGGAACCACGAAGGGCGCGACTATAAAGTCAATCCGTTCACCGCGTTGCGCGAGGCCCGGCCCGATCTGGTGGTGAGCATCAACGCCAGCCCGTCCGATATCGGCAAGCGCGAACTGCGCCACAAGCTGTTTCGCACCGCGTCGGTCCATAACGAACTGCCGATCCTGTACGTGAACCAGGTCGGCGGGCAGGACCAGCTGGTGTACGACGGCGCCTCGTTTGCCGTGTCGCCCTCGCAGGGCATTGCCTTCGAGGCGCAACGCTTCAGCGAGGATTTTCAGGTCATCGGCTTTACGCAAGGCCGCTTCAGCGCAGCCGATGGCTTCGCGCTGCCAGCACCCGGCGCCGACGGCCTGCCGGTGGCCGAATTCGCGCGCCGCCAGATCGTGCTCGGCCTGCAGGATTATGCGCGCCGCTGCGGCTTTTCCAAGGTCGTCGTCGGTTCCTCGGGCGGTATCGATTCGGCCCTCACGCTGGCGCTGGCGGTGGACGCACTGGGACCGGAGAATGTGATCGCGGTGACCATGCCATCGGCGTTTTCGAGCGAAGGCTCGGTCAGCGATTCGGTCGCGCTGTGCCGCAACCTGGGCATCACGCTCTACACGCATCCGATCCTGGACCTGGTCAAGCAGTACGGCATCGGTTTCGAGGGCGCGTTCGACCGCCCGCTGCAAGGCCTGCCGCTGGAAAACCTGCAGGCGCGCGTGCGCGGCACGATCCTGATGGCGTACTCGAATGCGTCCGGCACCTTGCTGCTCACCACCGGCAACAAGAGCGAAATCTCGGTCGGCTACTGCACTTTATATGGCGATACCAACGGCGGCCTTGGCCTGATCGGCGACCTGTATAAGACCGAAGTCTACGCCTTGTCGCGCCACGTGAACCAGCGCGCCGGGCGCGAGCTCATTCCCGACGCGGTGCTGACCAAGCCGCCATCGGCCGAACTGGCGCCGGGCCAGCAGGATACCGACAGCCTGCCCGAGTACGAGGTGCTCGACGAGATCCTCAAATGGCACATCGAAGGGCGCCGCCTGCCGGCCGCCGAAGCGGCGCTCGCCGGGCAGTTCGTCGCCGGCCTGCTGGCCGATGCGAGTGGCGCGGCGCTGGTCAAGCGCATCCACGGCATGGTTGCGCGCAATGAATACAAACGGCGCCAGGCGCCTCCGATTATCCGGGTGCGTTCGCGCGCCTTTGGCAGCGGCCGTCAATTGCCGATTGCCGCTCACTATTGATGACCATGAACGCACAAATGAACCAAACTTCCACCGACGTCGCCGTTCTGATCGGCCGTTTCCAGCCATTCCATCGCGGGCACGTGGTGCTGCTGCAGCGCGCGCTGGTGAGCGCACCGCACGTGGTGCTGGTACTCGGCTCCTCGTTCCAGGCGCGTAATGCGAAAAATCCGTTCACCTGGGAGGAGCGCGCCGCGATGATCGGCGCTACCCTGAGCACGGAAGACCGGGCGCGCGTCAGTTTTGTCGCCGTGCGCGACTACTATGACGATTCCCTGTGGTCTGCTGCGGTGCGCAAGGCGGTCGCGCAAAGCGCGCCGGACGCGGCGCACGTGGCGCTGGTGGGCCACTTCAAGGATGCGTCGAGCTACTACCTGAATCATTTTCCGAAATGGGAAAACATCGTCGTCGAATCCGAACGGGCCATCGACGCCACCTGCGTGCGGCGCGTGTTCTTTGAAGCGGAAGACCTCGACATTTCGCTCAGCGTGTTAGACGACATGGTGCCGAGCGCGGTGCGCCAGTACCTGAAAGCCTGGGCGCTGCTGCCGCACTATGCCGCTCTGGTGGAAGAGCACCGCCGCATCGTGGCCTATAAAACGGCATGGAAAAGCGCGCCGTACCCGCCGATTTTCACCACTGCCGACGCCGTGGTGGTCAGCGGCGGCAATGTGCTGCTGATCCGGCGCGGCGGCTATCCCGGAAAAGGGCAGTGGGCTGTTCCGGGCGGCTTCGTCGAACAGCGCGAACGCCTGCTGCACGCGGCCATTCGCGAGCTGGCCGAAGAAACCAAGCTGGCGCTGCTCGGCGCCACGCTCGAAGGCATGCTGGTCGATGTCAAGGTATTCGACCATCCCGACCGCAGCCAGCGCGGGCGCACCATCACCCACGCTCACTTTTTTGATCTGCAAACCGAGAACCTGCCGCCGGTGGAAGCGTCGGACGACGCCTCGCACGCCGCCTGGATCCCCATCGTGGAGCTGGCCGGCATGGAAGACCAGTTCTTCGAGGACCACTTCCACATTCTCGACTCGTTCCTGTCGCTGAGCGAGGAGCCATCATGATCAGCACACGCGACCGTTATCGCGGCAGCTTGCTGGGGCTGGCCTGCGGCGATGCCGTCGGCACCACCGTGGAGTTTTCCGCGCGCGGCTCGTTCGCCCCGGTGACCGACATGACCGGGGGCGGTCCGTTCAGGCTCAAACCTGGCCAGTGGACCGACGACACCTCGATGGCGCTGTGCCTGGCCGAGAGTTTTCTGACCAAGGACGCCTTCGATGCGGCCGACCAGATCAACCGCTACCGCAATTGGTGGCAGTGGGGCTACCTGAGTTCGACCGGCACCTGTTTCGACATCGGCATGACAGTGCAGGATGCCCTGTCGCGCTATGCCGTCACCGGCGACCCATACAGCGGCTCCACCAACCCGCGCAGCGCCGGCAACGGCTCGCTGATGCGGCTCGTGCCGGCGGTGCTGTTCGCCTATCCGGACCGCGCGCGCGTGTTCCAGCATGCGGCCGACAGCTCGCGTACCACGCATGGCGCGCCGGAAGCGGTGCAGGCCTGCCAGCTGTTTGCGGGCATATTGAGCGCGGCGCTCGACGGCCAGCCGAAAAGCGCGCTGCTGGCCAACGCCGGCTTTACGCCGACCGAACCGAAACTGGCGGCGTTTGCAAGCGGCGCGTTTCTCGACAAGGCCGACAGCGACATCCGGGGCACCGGCTACGCGGTCGATTCGCTGGAAGCGGCGCTGTGGTGCTTCTTCCATACCGACAGTTATGAAGCGGCCGTGCTGCGCGCGACCAACCTGGGCGACGACGCCGATACCACGGCCGCCATCGTCGGCCAGATCGCCGGCGCCTGGTACGGCGTGGACGCGATTCCGGCAGGCTGGCTTGACAAGATCAGCATGCGTGCCGAGATCGACGACATGGCCTGCCGCCTGTTCGACCGCTTTCATGAAGCGAACAGCAAGCATGCCTGACGAGAGCGCGGCGTGATCGGCAACCTTGAAATCGCGGCCAACGTGGGGGCTACCGCAGCCATCCTGCTGGCCGGGCGTAACAGCGTCCACACCTGGTGGACCGGCATCATCGGCTGCGCTCTGTTCGGCGTGCTGTTCTACCAGTCGAAACTGTATGCCGACGTGGCGCTGCAAGGCTTTTTTATCGTCTCGAGCGTGGTGGGATGGGTGCAGTGGCGCCGTGGTGATGACGGCAGCGCGCTGCCGATCAGCCACGCGAAGATTGGCGCGCTGGCCTGGATCGTTCCGGCCGGCGTGGTGGCCGCCGCCGCGTATGGCACGCTGCTGCATCACTATACCGATGCGTACGCGCCGTTTATCGATTCGGCCGTGCTGGTGTTCAGCGTCGTGGCCCAGTTGCTGCTGATGCAGCGCAAAGTCGAAAACTGGGCATTCTGGATTCTCGTGAACACGGTCGCCGTGCCGCTGTATGCCAGCCGCGGCCTGTACCTGACCGCGTTCCTGTACGCCTGCTACTGGCTCAACGCGATCGTGTCGTGGCTGTGGTGGCGCCGGCTGGCGCGCCAGGGCGCATGAACGCACCTGCCAAACAGCGGCGCCGCGGCCTCGTGGTGGGCAAGTTCTGTCCGCTGCACCGTGGCCACATGCTGGTGATCGATAGCGCGCTGGCCGCCTGCGATGACGTCATCGTCATCAGCTACACCAAGCCGGAGTTCGCCGGCTGCGGCAGGGCGCTGCGCGAGGCATGGCTGCGCGCGCTGTACCCGCAGGTTCGCGTGCTGGTGCTCGACGACGCCAGCCTGGCCAGCCTCCAAGGCGGCACCACGGTTGTGCAGGTGCCGCACAACGATGCGCCCGATGCGGTCCAGCGCGACTTTTGCGGCTGGCTCTGCATGGATGTGCTGGGCGTGACGGTCGATGCCGTCTTTACCAGCGAAGACTACGGCGACGGCTTCGCGCGCGCACTGAGCGGCTATTTCGATGCCCGGCGCGGGCCGGGTGCGCCAGTACAGCACGTGTCCGTGGACCGCGCGCGTGCGCTGGTGCCCGTGTCCGGCACGGCCATCCGCGCCGATCCGCACGCCATGCGCGCATTCCTCCATCCGCTGGTGTATGCCAGCTTCGTGCGCAAGGTGTGCCTGCTCGGTGGCGAGTCGAGCGGCAAAACCACCCTGGCGGCAGCGTTGGCACAGCAGTTGGACAGCGTCTGGGCACCGGAGTTCGGCCGTGAACTGTGGCTCGAGAAGGATGGCGCGCTGGTGTTCGACGACATGCTGGTGATCGGACATGCCCAGCTCGCGCGCGAACGGGCGCTGCTGCGGCACGCCACGCGCTGGCTGGTGTGCGATACCAGCCCGCTGACCACCCTGTTCTACAGCGATGCGATGTTCGGCCGTACCGATCCCGCCCTGCACGAATTGGCCGCGCAGCCGTATGACGTGACGCTGCTGTGCGCACCCGACTTTGCGTTCGTCCAGGATGGCACGCGCCGGGACGATGGCTTTCGCCAGCGCCAGCATGCCTGGTATGTGGACGAGCTGACCCGGCGCGGCGTGCCTTTCACAGTCGTGCACGGCACGGGGGCACAGCGCCTGATACAGGCATGCGCGCGGCTCGCCGCTATTTAGCCAGCCCCAGTTGCCGCAGCACCCACTGCTGGACCATGTCCAGCTGCTCGGGTGACATGGCATGGCCTTGCGCCGGCGCCACGGTCAGCTGTTTCGGGGCCGTGATCACGTTGTAGGCCGCGAAGGTCGAGGTGGGCGGGGTAAGGACATCGTTGTAACCCCAAAAGTAAAATCCCGGCACGCGCAGGCGCCGCGCGAAGTTCACCGTGTCGTAATACGCGCTCGTCGCCGCCTTGGCCGCGACCGGTGCGTCCGTGGGAGCGCCATCCGGGCCGGGTTTGAACAGGGCCGGCCAGCCGCCCGCGCGACCGCTCAGATAGCCGGTGACGTCGCTAAAGCCGGGATTGTTGGCCACGATGGCAGTCACGCGCGGCTCCAGTGCCGCCGCCATGATGCTCAGCATGCCCCCCTGGCTGCCGCCCATGGCCAGCAACTGCTGCCTGTTCCACTTGGGATGCGTCGCCAGGTAATCGGCCGCGCGCAGCACGCCCAGATTCACGCGCCGGAAATAATAGTTTTCGCGCTCGTCGAGGTTGATCCGGCTGTAGCCGAACAGCGCGCCCCCCGCCAGCGACTCGTAGACCTCCGGCGCCAGGTTCAATGGAATGCCGTGGATGCCCACCTGCAGCGAAATGGCACCTTTTTCGGCCAGGGCACGTGCTCCGGTGCGCGCTTCGATGCCCGCGCCCGGCAGTTCCAGCACGGCAGGGAAGGGGCCGGCGCCGCGCGGCACCGCCAGCACGCCATAGAAACGGCTGGTCAGCGTGCCGCCGCCGACATTGCGGAAACTGAGGTAGGACACCTCGATCTTGTCATTCGACAGTTCCGGCGCGGGGGTGAGGCGGTAATCGGGCGGCACCTGCGCCAGTGCCGCTTTCTGGCGGGTCCAGAAGGCGTCGAAATCGGCCGGATTGACCTGGGTAGGCACGATCTTGTCCGGCGCGAAGCCGAGCGTGGCCAGCGTGGTCAGGCTCTGGCTACCCACGTCGGCGCTGGCGATGATGCGCATGAAGGCGGGCGTGGACGGCGCCGGTACCGGCAGCACCAGGCCGTCGGCCGGCACCACGGCCGTGCGCTGCGCTCCTTCGAGCATGTCGGGACCGAGGCGGTAGCGGATCGTCACGCCGGCCGCCGGGTAGGGATCGAGCGCGAGCTTCACGCGCACACTGGCAGGCGCGCCCAGGGGATAGGTCCAGTCGGCGCGGTCCGGCGTGACCGTCAGCGGCGTGCTGGCCGCTGTCGGCGGAAGATAAACAGGCGCACCCTGGGCGCAGGCGCTACCGCAGGCGAGCGTCAGGGCCAGCAAGGTCAGGGCGCAGGTGGGCTTCATCAAGTCGGGGCTTTCGTTGGCTGGCTGCCGCAGCCATGTCGCGCGGCAAGACGCGGCGAGTCTATCACGCGGTATTGTCGATTGCACTACGCTGAATGCACAGCTGGCGGATTCCACTCGGCGCAGTCGTATACTTTTGGTATGCTTTTGTATCTATACTAATAGTTTCGGAGCGAACATGGACATCGAAGGCATGCAAGACGATGCGATTGACATATTAATCATTGAACACGAGGAGGTCACTGCCCTGTTCGAGCAGTTCCGCGGTCTGAGCGTCCGCTCGAAAGACAGCAAGAAACGCATCTCCGAGGATATCTGCGACGCCCTGACCATTCACGCCCTGCTGGAGCAGGAGATTCTTTACCCCGCAGTGCGGACCACGCTCAAGGATGCCGACCTGGTTGCCGAGGCCATCGTCGAGCATGCCAGCGCGCGTGAGCTGATCGGGCGCATACGTCAGATGGAGCCGGAGAACGAATTGTTCGATGCCACCATCAAAGTACTGTGGGACCAGGTGACGCGCCATGCACGCGAGGAAGAGGAAAAAATGTTCCCGCGCCTGCGCAAGAGCAAGCTCGATCTGATCGCGCTCGGGACGCGCATGCTGGAGTACCGCAGGGTGCTGGAAACGGGGCCCGGACGCATTCCCGCCCATGTCCGTGGGGAGGGAGACACATCATCCACGTAGGATATAGATGACAAAGAGTCATTGTTCATGCCTACAGCGTGTCATCCACTGGTCCGATGGCTGGTTTTTCTAGCGAGCTTTACAGTAGAGCCATTGATGAGTTGAACCTAACAACACAGAGGCATACCATGTACCGCACGCAAAATATCGATTCGAACAGCAACGCCACCAACGCCATCCGCTCCATCGCCCTGGGTACCGCCGCCACCAAGCCGGCCTCCGCGAAGCCGATGATCAGCGTTGCTGGCGCCCAGCAGAACGAACTGCTGCGTGCCTTGTCCCGCACGGACCTGGAAGCCCTGTTCCCGCACCTCGAACTGGTTCCCATGCCGGCAGGTAAGCATCTGTACGACTTCGGCAGCAAGTTCGACTACGCTTACTTCCCGACCAACGCCATTGTCTCGCTGATGTATGTCATGGAAGACGGCGCCACCACCGAAATCGGCGTGGTCGGCCGCGAAGGCGTGCTGGGCGTGGCGATGTACGAAGCCGAGCGCGCTACCTGCAGCGCCGTGGTGCAGACCGCCGGCTACGCTTACCGCCTCAAGAGCAGCGTGCTGCGCGAGCTGGTCGCCTCCGGCGGCGCCATGGCCCAGCTGCTGATGCGCTACACCTTCGCCATGTTCGCCCAGCTGGCCCAGAACGTCGTCGGTGGCCGCCACTGCACCATCGAACAAAAGCTGTGCCGCTGGCTGCTCGACCGCCTGGACCGTTCGCTGTCGGACGAAATCAAGGTCACGCAAGACACCATGGCAACCATGCTCGGTGTGCGCCGCGAAACCATCACCATGACCGCGCGCAAGCTGCAAGCGGACGGCCTGATCCAGTATCGCCGCGGCACCGTCGCCATCCTCGACCGCGCTGGCCTGGAAGACTGCGCCGGTACCTGCTACCGCGCCGGCAAGATCGGTTTCGAGCAGATGCACGACACGGCCTGGAATAACGCTTAACCGTTACCCTGGCGGCGCGGACAGCACATCACCGCCCGCGCTGCCATCCTCATTTTCCAGGGCCGCCGACCGACGGCGGGCCGGGCGCAATGTCTTCCTGCATGCTATGTTATGCCGTTACGGATGCTCAATACTGCGTCCGGTTCCAGTGACGGCATTGAACAAGGCATGCGCATGAACATCTCCGATATTCCCTTTGGTATTACCGACTGGGCCAGCGTGGAACGCACCGAGCACCCCGGCGAAACCGGCATGGCGTACTGGCAAACGCGCCAGTTCGGCGCCATCCGCGTGCGCGTGGTGGAATACAGCCCCGGTTACCTGGCCGATCACTGGTGCAGCAAAGGACATATTCTGTTATGCCTTGAGGGTGAACTCGAAAGCGAGCTGGCCGACGGCCGCAAATTCATCCTCGCGCCAGGCATCAGTTACCAGGTGGCCGATAACGCCGAAGCGCATCGCTCCTGCACACGCAGTGGCGCCAAGCTGTTTATCGTCGATTGAGGAGCGGTCCATGCTGACATTACGGGCGGCCACGCTGGCCGATATCGATGCCATGTGGGCTCTGCGCACACGCGCGGTGCGCATCGGTTGCGCCGGTCATTATCCGGCCGGGGTGGTCGAGACATGGTCGGCGGCCCCGGTGCCGCGATCGTATCCCGGGCTGGTTGCCAGCGGCGGTGCCGTCATTGCGCAAGAGCAGGGCACCATGTTGGGCTATGCGATTGTCGACCTGATTGCCGGCGAAGTCGATGCGGTGTTTGCCGATCCGGCGGCGGGTGGGCGCGGTATCGGGAAGACGATGCTGGCCGCCCTGGAGCGGATGGCGCTGCAGCGCAGCTGCACGCGCTTGTATTTATCGGCCTCGCTCAATGCGGTGGCGTTTTATCGGGCGGCGGGATTTGTCGTGCTGCGCAATGCGGTGTATGCGCACCCGTGCGGCATTGCGCTGGACTGCGTGGAAATGGAAAAGCATCTCCCCGCCGCGGGGTAGAATGGTGTTCGCTCATCTTGCTTGTCCATCCCATGCGCTACAAATCATCTCGCCCCGCCCCGGTGAGCCTGACTCGCAATGTGCTCGCCATCGCGCTCATCATCGTGCTGTTTTGGGGCCCGATAGCAGTGTATTGTTCCTGGAGCATTTACTTTACGCAGCCATCCATATGGCTTGGTCTTGCAGCGGCCGGCATGGGCCTTGTACTGCTCGCGCTGCCAATGATGCGCACGGCGCGACGCGATATCGAGACGGGCACGCACGCCAGCCTGCCGCGTGGAACGCGCTTTTCGTGGGTCACCTACCTGGCAATGCTCGGCATCACCGGCCTGATATTTTACGGATGGATGACCAGCGCGCTCTGGATTGTTGCGCTGTTGATGTCGCCGCCGCTGGTGGAGCGGGAATTCAGAGTCGGCGCGACGCATGAATGCACAGGCAGAAAATGCAACAGTTGCCGATACCGGGCGGCGACCTTGTTACGCTTCGAATCGACGGATACGGACATTATGCGTCGACGAGGTGCAGCCCGCCCTGCGCCAGGGCGAGCGGATGATCGTGCGCGGTTATTTTCACCCGCTGGTAATTCAAATCGACTCCGTGCGGCGTGCTCCCGCCGCGACGCCTGCAGCCTTGTCTACTTCAGGGCCTTGAACAAGGCTTCAAACTGCGTGCTCAGTGCGTGATCGTGCTGTTTGATCGGCGGCACTTCACGTTTGATATCGAGCAGTTCATACACCGCCATCTGCGCGGCCCGCACCGAATACTCCACCGTGAACACCACATCATCGGCAATCTCGACAAACTGGCTGATGAACGCCAGGTTTTTCGATTCCTTCGGCACCGGCAGCGGACGGTCGCTGTGCAAACGCGGCATGAACATGCTGGTGATGTACGGCATGCGGCAAGGGATGCAATTGGCCGTTTCCACCGCATCGAGATCGAAGCGCAAATGGCCGCACAGCTCGCGCAGGATTTCTTCGCCGGTGCAGTCCGACATCGGCTTGGCGACAAAATTGCCGATCCGGTCCGGTGACAGCGCATAACCCCAGAATACCTTCACGCCGGCCGGCTGGTTGGCAAAGTGCGGCTGGTGCGCCAGCACGATCGACATGAACCAGTTCGAATCCTTGAACGTGACCAGCCCGCCGGTGCCGGCTTCATTGCCGCTAAATTGCTGCATCTTGTCGAAGAAGGCCGAATCCTGCTGGGTCACGGTGAACGATTCCCAGTACGATTCCGCAATGCTGCTGTTGAACGCGGCCGGATTGCCGAAACCCGGCTGCGCGGCCGCCAGCTTTTCCCACAAGGTCCAGCCATGGCTGTCGGTCTTGTCGAGTTTTTCCGGAGCGCTGGTCATGCTGCCCAGGCTCGACGCGTCGGTCATCGAACCGTTCTGGAAGAACACCAGGTCGCCCGCAGCCACGTCCACATGCTCGCTGTTGCCGCTTCGGATGCAGTCGAAACCCGTGACGACGAACTTGCCATCGACGCTGGCGTGGCCGATGTCGGTCACCTTGCAGTCGAGGATGAACTGCACGCCTTGCTGCTGCAGCCACTCCTGGAGCGGGCGCACCAGCGAATCGTACTGGTTGTAGACCGTGCGGCGTACGCCGGCGAGCGTCTCGATGCGCGAAAACTCCAGCATGAAGCGGTGCAGGTAGCGCTTGAATTCAACCGCGCTGTGCCAAGGCTGGAAAGCGAACGTGGTGGCCCACATATACCAGAACTCGGTCTCGAAAAAAGAAGGATCGAGCCAGTCGCCGATGGTGTCGGCGCCCAGCGTCTCTTCGTCGGCCAGGCTCAGCTTGAGCAACTGCGCGCGGTCGTGCATCGAAAAGCCCATCGACGTCACCGGCACCTTGGCGCGGCGCTTGTCGACCAGGCGCGCTTGCGAGTGGGACTTGTGCAGCTCGTTGAAGTCGACGGTTTCATCGAACACGCTCTTGTTTTCGTCCGCGAGCGAGGGAATCGACTTGAACAGATCCCAGGTGCACTCGTAGTTATCGAACGTGAGCATGCGTCCGCCGCGCAGCGAATAGCCGTGATCGGGCGTTCCCGCGCCGTCCAGGCTGCCGCCGAGCAGGGGAGCGGCTTCATAAATGCGGATGTTTTCACCGTGGACATTGCCGTCGCGGATCATAAAAGCGGCTGCCGACAGCGAGCCGATACCGCCGCCGAGCAGATAGGCGCGTAAATTGTTGTTCATGTGGGGATCGTCCAAAAAGGTGCATCGGTGTCCGGTGTATCCGGACAGGCAAGTTCCGGACGACATTGGCATCTGCCATTTGTTGCGACGCAGCATCGTCCGGAGGCATGCAGAATCGCATACAGTGAACGCAAAAAAATTGACGCACATCAAAATTGACCAATCAATAATAGAGTGATCGCTCAGACATTGCCGCTGGAAATGCTGCGTGCATTCAATACTCTATAATTCCCGCACCTTCTTCATTGGATGCCGCATGACGCCTTTCGACTCCCGCAATCTTCTTCGCCCGGCGCTGGCCGCCGCTCTTTCCCTGATGTCCGGTGGCGCCGCCGCGGCCGATAAATGCGGCGGCGCACCGCGCCTGGCTGTAACGACGCCGCCGGGCTTTTGCGCGGGCATCATCGCCGGCGGCTTCAAGTTTGCGCGCGGCGTGCAGCCGCTGGACAATGGCGACGTGCTGGTGGTCGACCTGGGCGGCTGGCAGCCCAATCAGGGCAGCATCTGGACGCTGCGGCCGAGCGCGGCCGGGTATCAGAAAACATTGCTGATGAAGAAAATCGACCGTCCGAACGGCATTGTGCTGGGGCCGGACGGGCTGGTGTACGTGGGCGCCATCAAGCGCGTGTTCCGCTTCGACCCGCGCGATCCGGACGGCACCACCAAGGACATTATCGGCGGCAAGTCCGGCGTGGCGGCGCTGCCCGGTATCGGCCGTCATCCGCTGACGGCCCTGCGCTTCGACGCCAAGGGCGACCTGATCGTCAACGTCGGCTCGGGCAGCGACCATTGCGAAGGCAAGGGCGGCAAGGCGCCGGACCCGGCCAAACCGTGCGCCGAGGCCAGCGGGCCGAATGCCCTGGGCGTGCTGCGCAAGTACCAGATGCAATGGCCGGCCGGCACCGTCAAGAGCTGGGAAGTGCACGCCACGGGCTTGCGCAATTCGATGGCGCTGGCGGTGCACCCGGTCACGCATGCGGTGTGGCAGGGCGAAAACTCGCGCGATGCGATCCAGGCGGCGATGAAGGGATTGAAGAACGACAACGATCTGCCGCACGATGAGCTGAACCTGATCGAAGCGAAGGGCAACTACGGCTGGCCCTACTGCTACGATAACAATGTGGCCAGTCCGGAGTATCCGGCCGCCAAGTGCGCCAGCTACCGGGCTCCGGCGCGCCTGCTGCCCGCCCATTCCGCGCCGCTGGGCATGACGTTCTACACGGGCGACATGTTCCCGCCGCAATACAAAAATAGCCTGATCATGGGATTTCACGGCTACCGCGAGCACGGCCACCGCCTGGTGGCTTTCCTGCCCGATGCGCAAGGCGCGCCGCTGGGCAAGAAAATCGAACTGATCAGCGACTGGACCGCCAAGCCGAACCAGTCGGCCGGAGCGCCGGTCGACGTCAAGCAGGGGCGCGACGGCGAGATTTTCCTGGTCGAGGACCGCAGCGGACGGGTGGTCAGGTTGCAGTATGACGCGCCGGCGAAGGCATCTGCGGGCAAATAGGTTTCCAGGGCGCGCGCGGGGCGGCCTGCCCGGCTTGCTCGCGTGCGCACCAGGCCAACAGGACTTCCGGCGCCAGCGGCCTGGCGAACAGGTAGCCTTGTCCCTCGTCGCAGCCCTGATCGCGCAGCAACTGCCGGACGTCATCGGTTTCGATGCCTTCGGCCACCACGCGAAAACCCAGCTCGTGCGAGAGTGAAATCATGGTGTTCACCAGTGTGCGGTTGCGCTCGCCGCCAGCCATGTTGCGCACGAAAGACTGGTCGATCTTGACCACGTGCGCCGGCATGCTCTGCAGGTAGGACAGGCTGCTGTAGCCGGTGCCGAAGTCGTCGATCGCCAGGCGCACGCCGGCTTCATCGAGCGCCGCCAGCGTGGCCAGCGCCGTGCCCTGGTTTTCCATGATCGCGCTTTCCGTTACTTCCAGCTCCAGCCAGCCCGGCGCCATGCGGTGCTGGTTCAGCAGCGCGGCGAGGTTGCTGACGAAATCCTTTTCCAGCAGGTTGGCGGCCGATACGTTGACCGACATCTGCAGTTGCAGGCCGGCGCCATGCCAGGCGGCCAGCTGGCGCACGGCTTCGCGGATCACCCAGTTGGTGGCGGCGCGCACCATCGAGGTTTGCTCGACCACCGGCATGAACTCGCCCGGCGGCACGTCCCCCAGCTCCGGATGGCGCCAGCGCAGCAAGGCTTCGGCGCCGACGCAGCGCCCCGTGCCGAGGTCGATGCGGGGCTGGTAGACCAGGCGCAGCTGGTGCGTATCGTGGAGCGCCGCATCGAAAGCGTTGAGCAGGGTGAAGCGGCGGCGGTAGGCGGCGTCCTGCTCGGAGGAATAGGTGCCGATCAGCTGGCCGGTCTGGTGCGCGTCCTGCATGGCGTTCTGGGCGATGCGCAGCACGTCCAGGCAATCGGTGCGGCCGAGCAGGAAGGGCGCCATGCCGATCGCGGGGGTGGTCACGAAGCGCGAGGTGCACCACTCGCCGCGGCTGTCGAGCCAGTGCGCCAGGCGCGCCCGGTAAGTGCCGTCCTCGGCGCCATCGTCGATGCCGGGCGGGGCGATGGTGATGAACTGGGTCGCGGCCAGCTGGTACACCTTGTGCTCTTCGCCGATGACCGCGCGGTAGGAGCGGATCGCCTCGTCCATCAGGTCGTCGAAGTAGGAGGCGCCCATCACGCGCGCGGCGTTGTTGAGCTGTTCCTGATTGGCCATGTTGACCAGCACCGCCACGCGCCGCTCGCCGTGCGGGCGGTCCATTTGCAGGTCGGCATAGTCTTCGATGAATTGTTTGCGGTTCGGCATGCCGCTGAGCGGGTCGACCCGGCCCAGGGTGTGCTGCAGCTCGATCTGGGCCATGACCATGGCCGCCAGGTCGGTCAGCGCATCGCGTTCGGTGCTGCTGACGGCGCGCGGTTCCAGCCCCAGCACGCACATCGCGCCGAGCTTGTAGCCGTCGCTGGTGATCAGCGGCGCGCCGGCGTAAAAGCGCACGCCGCTGTGGGCCAGATGGCTGTCGCGGAAAAACGCATCCTCATGCAAGTCGTTAATTACCAGCATGGCGCCGCTATCGGTCACGGTGGCGCAGGGCGCTTTGACGCGGGGAATCGCGGTGTGGCCGACGCCCACGCGCGACTTGAACCATTGGCGGTCGCTGTCGGTCAGGGACACGGCCGCAATCGGCAAGCCGAAGACGCGCGCGGCCATGCGCGTGATGCGGTCGAACGCTTCGCTGGGCGCAGTGTCGAGCAAGTTGAGCTTGCGCAGGGCCAGCAGGCGGTCGGATTCGTTGCAGGTGTTCATAAGCATGCCTTTTTGCCCTGAGCGCCGGGCCACATCGTGAACGCAATTCCATCCGATGCGCTCGTTGTCACTGGTAACAAGGGAAGGATGCGGGGAATGGGCATCGAATAGCAAGGCAGGCGGGGCCGCCCGATGGACAGTATCGGGCGGGCCGCCAGGGCCGGGACGAGCGGGTCAGGGCTCATGCAACAAATTGTAGCATCGAAAGAAATTTAATGCTCTGTGGCATTAAACGTACGAACGGCGCAACAAACCCGGGGGGGCAGGCGAATCACGATGATGCCGCAGGAATATTTACACGTATAATCGATTGGACTGGACTGGGGATTTCCCCGCCTCCGGCTGGTTTACCTCTTACCTGATCCCCCATCCCCCGGGATCCCAGATCCGCCTGTCGGCCCAAGCCCGCCGATGCATCAGAACGCCAGGTTCGCGTCGCCCGACGCGCTAACACAGTTGCTGCCGGCCGCCGTTGGGGCCGGGCGCAGGGAAAAGGAAACGATGAATAACGTTCAACAGGATATCGACGAAAGAAGCAATCTCACCAGTCTCAACAAACTGGAATTGCTCTTGTTCCGCCTGGGCGGCGATGCCGACGGCAACCACTCGGAACTGTATGCGATCAACGTGTTCAAGATTCGCGAAATCGTCGCGATGCCGCATGTCACGCCGATCGCTGATTCTCATCCGCACATGTTGGGTGTTGTAAATCTGCGCGAGCAGATTATTCCTGTTATTAATCTTCCTGCGGTGGTGGGATGCATCCCGGCGGCGGGCCTCAAGCTGCTGTTGATCACCGAATTCGCCCGCACGACGCAAGCGTTCGCGGTCGAAGCGGTGGAAGAAATCGTGCGCCTGGAGTGGACCTCGGTGCTGCCGGGCGATAAGACGGCCAGCGGCGCGCTGGTGACCAGCATTGCCAAGGTCGATGGCGACGTGCCCAATACGCGCCTGGCCCAGGTACTCGACGTGGAATCGATTTTGCGCCAGTTGCACAGCAATGATGAACCGGATGTGGACGTCGATTCGATTGGGGCGCCGCTCAACCTGCCCGAGGGCCAGGTCATTCTTGCCGCGGACGACTCCGTGATTGCGCGCGCGCTGATCGAAAACGCGCTGCAGGCGATGGGTGCGCAATACGTGATGACCAATTCCGGCAAGCAGGCTTGGGACAAGCTCGAGGCGATCGATATCGCGGCGAAAAAAGAGGGCAAGACGGCGCGTGACAAGGTGGCGCTGGTGCTGAGCGACCTGGAAATGCCGGAGATGGATGGATTTACGCTCACGCGTAATATCAAGCAGGACAGCCGGTTCTCGACGATCCCGGTGATCATTCATTCCTCGCTCTCTGGCGCGGCGAATGAAAACCACGTCAATGGCGTGGGGGCCGATGCTTATATTGCCAAATTCGTGCCGATTGAACTGGCGGCGCTGCTGCGCAAGACGCTCGCGAAAAACACGCCGCAAAAGCGTGGGTAAGTTAGCACTGTCATATCAACCACTGGCGGAAAGTCGCTTCCACCAGTGACGGATGGATCGTTTCCGCCAGTGGTGGAAACGACAGTTGTGAGCTTAGTGGTTTTGCTTCTGCTTCGCCCCGCCACCCGCACCTTCATCGCTCCCCGCTTTTACATTGCTTTTGGCATCGTGGCTGCTTTTGTCATCCTTCTTGCCGGCCGCCGAATTAACGTCCGCTTCGGTTTCCGGGCTGCCCGATTGTTTGTTTTGCGTACCTTCAGATTTCGATTGGGTCATGGTAGTTCTCCTTGTGGCAGTGAAAAAAAGATAAGCGCGGCGTCGCCTTAGTGCAGCGTCGCGCCGGTGTCGTGCTGGGCCCACGCCGGAATATGCGCGAGGCCCGCGCGTGCCCCGACCTCAAGCCTGGCAACCGCTGCCATGATGAGGTCGGGACGAGCGTAGTGCAGCATGTGCCCGCAGCCGTCTTCCAGCTGCAGGTCGCTATGGGGAACTTCGTGATGGAACCGTACCGCCTGGCCTTCGGCGCTGACAACCCGGTCTTCGCAGCCGGCCAGCACGGCAATCGGCAGGCGCAGCTCGCCGTAACGCTGCGACAGGCGCTCGGCTGCGGCCACCAGCATGCCGCTTTCGGCGGCGCTGGCGCCCAGCTGCTCCGGCCGCAGTGACATCCACGCCGGAAACTCGCTGAAGCGTTCCGGCACCGCGGCCGGGCCGAACATGCGCCGCGTCAGGGCGGGCCACAGCAGGCGGCCCAGCAGCGGCGCCACGGTGTTGCGCAGCACCTGCCCGAGCAGCGGCAGCGCGGGCGCCGACGCCAGCGGCACATCAAGACGCAAACTTGGATAGTAATAGCCCGACACCAGCGTAATGCCGCGCACGTAGCGCGGATACTCCAGCGCCAGCGCCAGCGTCACGAGCGTGCCCCAGGAATGCCCCACAATGACCGGCCGCTCCACCCCCAGCATGCGTAATGCCTTGTAAATCAGGCGCGCCTGCGCTTCCGGGGTCCAGCTGGTGTTGTCGGGCCGTTCGCTGTGCCCGAATCCCGGGCGGTCGAACGCGATCACGCGATGCGATTCGGCCGCGGTTTCCAGCAGGCCGCTGAGAGCGAAGTCGTCCGCATGCAGGCCATTCCCGTGCAGCAGCACCAGCGGCGGTCCATCGCCTTGCTCAAGATAGTGCAGGCGCACGCCATCGACTTCGATCACATTGCCTTGCGCCGGATTGGCCAGCTCGGCCTCGCGCTTTTTGGATTGCACATACATCGCCGAAGCGGCCAGGCCGGCGGCCGCGAGCAGGGCGATACTGCCCCAGCCGGGCGTGCGCGGCTCGGTGTAGGTGGAAATACGGTTCGGCATGGCGGTGCGGTCGTAAGGCATGTTTGTCCTGCGGCATGAGTAACTGTCGTGGACATACTGTGCCTGTCGCGGTCACTGCTGGTCTGTGCGCCAGACAACAGTGTGGGCACCTTCGCGGTTCAGCCTTGCAATTGCAGATACGCGGAGCTGACCGCATCCGGACCGTACAGCCGCTCCAGCCGGCGCACCGTGAAATGGCCGCGCGCCATGTCCTGGAAGTGATTGATGAACAGGGTATTGACCAGCGCGCCGCCGGCCGCGCCGATGATCGGCACCATCATCGCCGCCGCTTTCTGCGACACGTGCACATTGAAGCGGGTGGCGATCTGGGCGATCAGACGCACCAGCGCCGGCGCGCTTTCGCTGGCCAGGCTGTGCTTGGCAAGATAGACCGTCGCCTCGGACATGGCCTGCGCCAGCGCAATGCGCGCCGCGTAGTAGCCCGATTCCGATGCATCGTCGGCGGCCGTTTTGCCCCCCAGCGAAAACACCATCAGGCAGGCCAGCTGCGCTTCGCCCGAGGCGAGGTTTTCGCCTTGCGAGCGGCCGATATCGGCGATCGAACGCAGCATGACGACCGTGGACACCGGCAATTCCACCGCCAGTCCGGCAATGCCGAAGGCGCCACCGGCCGCGCCGCTCAGCGCCACCGCCGCGCTGTGCAGCTTGGGAAACGACGAGGTGCCGGATGGGCGCAAGGTAGCGTTGGCCACGTTCAGGCATTTGGTCAGCGACGCGTTGGTGACGGCGGCAATCTTGCTGGTCCACGCGGCGGGAAGGGCCTTGACGGCCGCTTCGAGCGGCATGCCGATCACATCGGTGATGCGGGCCACGTAGCCGGGATGCTCCAGCAGGCGCTTGGCTTGCTGCAATTCGGCCAAGTGCTCCTGCGACAGGGTCGGCGTGGCGCCGGCCGGGTGTTCACGTTCCATGATTCCTCACTGATCAGATGCCGCTGCGCACGGTGCGTCAGGGCGATGCGTGGAGTATAGGCGAGTCGGGCCACGCCGGCCCGCGCGCACGAACCGCTGCTACAATGATCATTTTGATAGCGCTAACATTTCACAAGGATACCGATGCTGCCGACCCTGCCCCTGCGTTCCCTGCCGCGCCTGACGCTGCGCCTGGCCCTGGCACTGAGCTTGCCGCTTGGCTTGACCGTGCCGCACAGCGCGGCCGCGGCGCAGTGCGCCGGCGTGGCCCCCAGCGGCGTGCTGACAGCCGCGCGCGTGGCCGGTACGGCGCCGGCCCATGCGGAAGCGGGCCTGTACGAAGGCCCGGTATGGATCGGCGATTCCCTGTATTTTTCCGACTTCACCTTCGGCGCCGGTTTTCCGTCGCGTATCCAGCGGCTGGGGCCGGACGGCAAGGTCGGCACGGTGATCGCCGACAGCGGCAGCAATGGCCTGGCCGTCGATGCGCGCGGCAACATCGTTGCCGGCACCCACAAATACAAGGGTGTGTCGCGCTTCGCTCTCCCCGGCGGCAAGCGCACCCGGGTCGCCGGCACCTACAACGGACAGGTCTTCAATTCGCCCAACGACCTCGCCATTGCCGCCGATGGCACGATCTATTTCACCGATCCATCCTTCCAGCGCGACGCCGCCCCGGGCGGGCAGGACGCCCCCCGCGTCTACCGCGTGGCGCCCGGCGGCAAGGTGACGGTGGTCGAACGCGGCATCGCCAACCCGAACGGCGTGGCCTTGTCGCCGGCGGGCGATATCCTGTATGTGAATGGCGGCGGCGAGCACGGCGTGCTGCGTGCCTACCCGATCGTGCGCGGTGTGCCGGGCGAGGGACGCGACCTGGTCAAGGGCCTGGCCGTGCCCGACGGGATGACCGTCGATTGCCAGGGCAATATTTACGTGACCGAACACACGGCGCAGCGCCTGCGCGTGTTTTCGCCGGCCGGCAAGGAACTGGCCACGATCAAAGTGGATGCCAACATCACCAACGCGGCATTCGGTGGCGCGGACGGCAAGACCTTGTTCATCACGGGCGCCGGCGCGCTCTGGCAAATACAGCTGGGCCTGACCGGAAAGGCCTATTAGGATCAAGGGGTGCGGGATTTCAATGATTTGTGTTAAGAGTCGAACATACGGCGCAGGTTCGCGTGCGCATACTGAGTTCATGCAGTAATTGTTCTCACTGAAAGACATCATGAAAACCCCGCAGTTGACCGTTTCCAGCAATGACCGCATCGCCAATTTTATGCGCTGCACCTCGCGCCGGAGCGTGTGATATGAAAACCACCAAACCCGATCCCCGGCCGGCCTCGCGCATCGAACGCGAAATCGAGCGCGAGCGCGACCAGCGCCACAAGAACGACGACGAGCGCTCGGGCACCAGCCCGGCCTCGGACTTCCGCATCAAGGATGCGCGCGAGAGCAGCGATTCGGGCGGTCTGCACCGGTCTCGCTCGCGCTAGCACTGATCCGGCGCGCCGGGCGCCCGGTGGGGTTGCCAGGTCCGCCGGGGCGAGCCACGCATTGCTGTCTTGACACACCTGCCTGACACAACCAGAATGAGACGTTCTGGTTGCCGGCGGCCGCGCCGCGACCGCTTTTGTCAGGAGTAAGCCGTGACCCGTTTCCGTAATAATTCCGATCGCCTGCTGGAAGTGACCCTTCAAAACGAGAAGGTGCTTGCCATCGCCGGTTCCATGGTTGCCTACACGGGCGCCATCAAATTCGAAAAATCCATTCTCGGCGGCGAGGGCATCTTCGGCGCCCTCAAGCGCAAGGTGACCAACGAGGGCATGCAACTGATGCAAACCTCGGGCACCGGCACCGTGTTTTTCGCGCAGAACGCGGCCGAAATCACCGTCATTCCGCTATCCGGCGAAAAAATGACCATCGAAAGCAGCAGCCTGCTGGCCTACGATACCTCGCTCAAGACCGGCACCAGCTTCGCCGGCCTGCGCGGCGCGGTCTCGGGCCAGGGCCTGTTCAGCACCACGGTCGAGGGGCAGGGCAACATCGCCGTCATCTCGCGCGGCAACCTGATCATGCTGGAAGTGACGCCCTCCACCCCGCTGCGCGTCGATCCGGACGCCTTTATCGGTTACAAGGGCAATATCACCCAGGAATTCGTGTTCGACGTCAACTGGCGCACCATGGTGGGCGAAGCCTCGGGCGAATCCTACCAGCACAAATTCTCCGGCCAGGGCGTGGTCTTCATCCAGCCTGCGGAACGCTGACAGGGCGGCGCGACGCGCTACCGATAATCGAATCAAGTGGAGAATGCCATGCCGGCGTACCAGCAAATCAACGAAAAAATGATTGAGGTCAAACTCAATAACGAAGAAGTCTTCGCCAAGAAGGGTGCGATGATTTCGTACCAGGGCGAGATTGCCTTCAGCCGTTCCTTCCTCGCGGGGCAGGGCGTGCAGACCCTGGCCATGCGCGCCGCCACCAACGAGGGCTACTCGCTGATGCTGGCCAAGGGCCGCGGCTCGGTCTACTACGCCTACGACGGCCTGTTCGTCACCATCGTCCCGGTGCGCGGCGACACCCTGTACGTCGAAAGCGACAATGTGCTCGCCTTCGACGCGCGCCTGACCGCCGGAACCATGTTCCTCGGCAACCAGGGCGGCATCCAGGGCATGGCGCGCGGCGCCGTGTCGGGCCAGGGTTTGTTCACCAGCACCTTCCAGGGCACGGGCGATGTGGCGATCCTGTCGGACGGCAACGCCATCGGCTTGCCGGTCACGCCCGATGTGCCGGTCTGCGTCGATCCGCAAGCCTACATTGGCCATACCGGGCAGTTGAGCTCGACCATCATCACCGACCTGAACTGGAAGACCTTCGTCGGCCAGGCCTCGGGCGAATCGTATCAAGTCAAATTCACTGGCCAGGGCACGGTCTACATTCAAGCGAGCGAGAGGTAAATCATGACAATCTACAATCCAGTGAATTTACCCAAGAACGATAACCTGAACCGGTTTGCCTTCGTGGTGGATGTGAACGACCAGATCTTCATCCGCAAGGGCAAGATGATTGCCTTTTACGGCAACCTGACCTTCGAGGCCATGGGCAGCAGCGTGGTCGACATGCTGGCGCGCCACGCCTTTAACGCGCCCAAGTACATCCACAACTTCGTGGTCGCGCAGGGCAATGGCCAGCTGATCTTGGGCGACAACGGCAACGACCTGGCCTGCTACGACCTGGACGCGGCCAACATGACGATCCGGGCCAAGAACCTGCTGGGCTTTACGAAGAACGTGATCTGCCAGGAATCGACCTTGCCGGGCTACCTGACCCTGCTCGGAACCGGCAAGATCATCGCCTCGTCGAACGGGCCGGTCCACTTCCTGGAATTGCCGTGCCGGGTCGACGAGCAGGCCGTGCTGGGCTGGGCCGATTGCCCCAGTCCGTCGTACCGCTACGATTACGAGCACGTCAGGGGCTTCGTGTCGACCGTGGGCGCGCTGACGGGCTTTACGCTGTCGGGCGAGGAAAAGCAGGTCGACTTTACCGGCGCCGGCACGGTGCTGGTGCAGTCATCCGAGCTGGAACTGAGCGGCAGTTCGACCTTGTCGCACTTGCTGGCGCAGTTGCCGATGCTGGGCAAGGAAGATTTGACCAGGCTGAGCTTGTCGATACAGCAGCAGAGCCAGCAGCGCCGTTAAGGCTGCACCGTGTCAGGCGTGCGTGGCAGTCTGCTCGGCGAGCGGCTGCACCGCATGCATCCTCACTGCCCACACCACGCCTGCCACCAGCAACACAATCGCCGCCATTTCCAGCACGCGCGGGAACTGGCGGTGATACACAAAGCCGTACAGCAGCGCGAACAGGGTCTCGAACAGGATCAATTGTCCCGACAAGGTGACCGGAACGCGCCGGCTGGCGATATTCCACAGGTGATTACCGATCACTGACGCGCCCAGGGCGAGCAGGGCGTTGGTGATCCAGAACACCGTCCAGTTGCGCCCGCTCGCGGCGCCCGCGGCGCCGGTGACGTCGCCATGCCAGATGGCGAACGCGAGCCCGCCGATCACCAGCGCGATCAGGCCGCTGGCCATGCCGTACAGCGCCGACCATTCCGCACTGCTGAAATGCGCATTGCGCTTGAGGAAGCGCGCATTGTCGAGCGCGTACCAGCTCCAGCACAGCAGCGCACCGAACGCGCACAGCACGCCCAGCAAGGTGGCGCCGGCAGCGGCTCCGCTGGCGCGCGCATGCAGGAACACATCGATATTAATACAGGTGATGCCGGCGGCGACCGCCAGCAATGGCAGCGCCAGTTGCGACAAGGGAATGGCGCCATGATCCTTGCGCCCGAGCAGGGTGACGGTGATCGGCAGCAGGCCGATGATGAGCGAGGTCGGCGCCACGCCCGCCAGCTTGACGCCCAGCGCCAGCAGCATGTAGTAGACGATGTTGCCGGCCAGCGCATGGCGCACCAGCGCGCCGCAGTCGCTGCGGTCGAGCCGCCCCAGCAGGGTGCGCAGGCGCGGCAGCATCAATCCGGTGGCGATGGCGCCGTAGGCGATGTAGCGGCCCACGGCCAGCTCGACCGGCGAAAACGCCGGCAACAATTCCGGCACGATAAACACCATGCCCCACATCGCGCCGGCCAGCAGGCCGCACAGTACGCCAGTCCACATCGATTTATTCCCACCGTGCAATTACCAAAGTCCGCCAGTGTCGCACGAAGCGGGCAGGGCTGCTGACGTGTCGAGGATGCCTGGCCGAACCTCACGCTTGCTAATGAAGTAAAACACGCCGTACACTCAGCCTTTCTCGGCATCTGCTATCGGCCAAGAGCGGACGTTACATTTGAAAAAGAGGTTACATGAGGCCTTCGCTAGCGAGTTTTGCTCAGTATTTCCGCATCGGAGTGGAGGTCGGCCTCTGTAAGCCGCAAGAAGCCAGAGACTGGGCAATCTCAGTCATCGATGAGATGGATGAGCCGCCGGGAGAAATAATCGAAGTCTCATGGCGCAAGCCCCTGCCGCAGCTCATCTCTGACCTCAATGACGTCAAGGGTGAACCCGACGTAGACCTGGTTTGCAGCTCATTGCTTGGGCGGCTGTCTCTGACGTTGACGACTGCAAACGATTACCTTGGCCAAGCGGTTCTGCAAGCCAGAGAAATCGCTCGCGCGGCAGGAAATTCTGACCTCTACGATCTTTTCAACGTTATGGATGACCAACTTTGTCTTGCTGAAACGCAGACGTACGGGACGGTCTCTGAATGCAGAGAAGACTTCGAGAAGGCATTGGAGGAGCATCGGACGCCCCCCTTGATCTCTTTGCAGAATTAGTGGACGTCCGCTTCGGGGTCGAGAATTGCCGTACACTGAACAATCGAGATCGGCTATAACCTGCCGTTCGCAAAGTAATCGATTAAGCGAATAGGTCTTGGCCTAAATGAGCGTATAGATGCTGCCTTTAATGTTTTCTAATATTGCCACCAGGCTCTTCAGGCGAAGATGGTGGTTCGTCCTGGTTTCAATAGTCGGCCTTTGCATGCTGATCGTCAGTATGCTCCATGTACCCGGCAATGCGAGATTGTTAGCCGGGATCATTGTCGGCCCCCTCATTTTCCTGCCGTGGGCGCTTTTATGTACGTGTATCTGGTTTCACCCTACACAAGGAAATCTTCAGCCGGGGAGCCGATACATCGGAAAGTTGCCGCCAATGCTACAGTCCGCGTTCCGGTGGTACGCCTCGCTTTTTCTGATCGTCTTTGTCCTGGCGGGACTAGTCATCTGCCCGCTAGTTTTGCTGACAATGAGCTAGGGCCGAATGTGCGCCGCAGTCGCTGCCGTCGAGCCGTCCCGACAGGGTGGGCGGGCGCGGCAGCATCAGTCCGGTGGCAATGGCGCCGTACACCCATCGTTTAAACGAACTCAAGCACCTTGTGCAAGGGCTTGCGCGGCTTCTGCGGCCAATTGCCTTCGGTAGCATAGCCGACCGTCACCAGCATCACCGGTATCTCGGTCGGCGCCAAACCGAACTCGCGCGCCACGCCCTCGGCTTCGAAGCCCCCTATCGATCCGGTGGACATGCCCATGCCCTGGGCGGCGAGCATCAGCGTCATGGCTGCCAGCGATGCGGAGCGGATGGCCTCGTCGCGCTGCAACTGGGGGTTGTCCAGATGCGAACGACTGGCCATGAGCAGCCAGGTATCGAACACCGACTTGTCGACGATGCCCGCCTCGACCGACGGCTGCAGCGCCTCGGCCAATCCTTCGTGCGCGGCCAGGGTGCCGCAGACGATGAAGGTAACGGGCGCATCGGCAACCTTTTGCTGTCCGAACGATAGTGCTTTCAAGCGCGCCTTGGCCCCGCCGCCACGCACGGCGATGAATTTCCAGTTCTGGAAGTTGTAGGCCGACGGCGCCAGGGTGGCAAGGCGGACCAGCTCGGTTATTTCCAGGTCCGACACCGGACGGCTGGTGTCATAGTTATTGGCCGAAATGCGCGCTTCGATGAGGCTCTTGATGCTGTTGTTCATGGTGCGTTCCTTTGGGTAGTTAAAAAAAATGGCTTTACGACTTGCATGGATTGCCGCCGGCCGGTGCTGGCGTTTGCGCGTCAGGCAGCGTGGCCCACTGCACCGCAACGATGCTGGCGAAAACCGTCGCCAGCCCGGCCAGCGACACGCCCGTCATGGCTTGCCCCAGCAACGCCCAGCCAAGCACCACGGCCGCCAATGGGCTAAGCAGACCGAGCGACGACACCGCCACCGGCGACAGCCGCGCCAGGCCGCGAAACCACAGCACATAAGCGGCCATGGTGCCGATCAGCACCAGGTAGACGTAGGCGAGCATGTGCGCGCCGTTCAGCGCCGGCAGCGGCGGATCGATGGCCCACGCTGCCGGTAGCAACATCGCGCCGCCCGCGAGCAATTGCCAGCCCGTGAACGCCAGCACAGGCACATCGGTTTTCCAGCGCCGCGTCAGATAGGTGCCGCCGGCCATGCAGGCAGCGCCGGCGAGCGCCGCGGCAATGCCGAGCGCATCCCACCCGGCGCCCGGCGCGAGCAGCAGCGCCGCCATGCCGAGTACCCCCAGCACGCAGGACGCGATCGCCAGCCCGCTGGCGCGGCGTCCCTCGCACGCCCACGCGAGCGCGACCACCAGCAGCGGCTGGATTGCGCCCACCACGGCCGCCAGGCCGCCCGGCAAGCGGTAGGCCGCCACGAACAGCAAGGCCTGGAAGAGGCCGATATTGAGCGCGGCAAGCAGCGCCAGCCGACCCCACTGACTGCGTTCGGGCAGGCGCCTGGCCCACAGCGTCAGCAAGATGCCGGCCGGCAGCGTGCGCAGCAGCGCGGTCGTGAATGGCCGGTCCGGCGGCAGCAGGTGGGTGGCGACGATATAAGTCGAGCCCCAGATGGCAGGGGCCAACGCGGTGAGGAGGTAGTCAGTCCAGGATGTCCGTTCCTGCGTGTCGTGCATGCCAGTGCTCCTCAAATCTATCTTCAATTGAAGATAATAGCTTAGCATATAATCTTGAGTTCAAGATAAATGAGAGAGGGTTGTTATG
>NZ_JAVCWL010000025.1:0-113988 GCF_030846505.1 Massilia pseudoviolaceinigra
CTAAGGCAGCACTGAGCTAAGTAGTCGCTCAATTTTTGCTGGCAAAGTCGAATTGGCAAAGCAGCAGGAGTTGATCGATGAAACATCTGGCACTGTCCGGGGAAGTGCAGCGCACGCTGCGTGAGATGGGTATTTTTCACGCGCATCCGAGGACACGGATGCGCGCCCAGAGGATCTTGCGATTGAGTCAAGGATTGACCCTCGCCGAGCCACTTCAGCGCTCCAGCAGTCCGCTGCGTTCCAGATACGCCATCACCTGCGCGGCGCAGGTCTCGGCGTCGTCACGCAAGGTATCGAGCCGCACCTCGGGCTGCTGCGGCGCCTCGTAAGGCGAATCGAGTCCCGTGAAATTGGGCAACTGCCCGGCGCGCGCCTTGCCGTACAAGCCCTTCGGATCGCGCCGTTCGCACTCGTGCAGCGGCGCATCGACGAAAATCTCGATGAATTCGCCGGCGGGCATCAGGCTGCGCACCAGCTCGCGGTCCGAGCGGAACGGCGAAATGAAGGCACTGAGCACGATCAATCCGGCGTCGGTCATCAGGCGCGCCACTTCGCCGGCGCGGCGGATATTTTCGACCCGGTCGGCCGCGCCGAAGCCCAGGTCGCGGCACAAGCCGTGCCGCAAATTATCGCCATCGAGCAGATAGGTGTGTGCGCCGCGCGCCGCCAGGCTGCGTTCGACCATGCCGGCCACCGTGCTCTTGCCCGCGCCCGACAGGCCGGTAAACCACAACAGACAGGGATTTTGCTGCTTGCTGGCGGCCCGCCGCGCACGGTCAACCGGGTGCTGCTGCCACGTCAGATCGGGGTGGACCGGGGCGCTCATGGCGCCGCCGGCTGGTCGCACACGGTGCACACGTCGCCGTCCCAGGCCAGGTAGCCGTGGGCCTTGAGGTGCCACTTGAGCACGCCGGCTTCGACTTCGTCGCAGGACGTCACGGCGGTGGCGGTAAAACGCACCTCGGCGGCGAACTGTTGGTCGAGTTCGAGCACGCCATCGACCCGGCCGCGCTCGGTCAGCACCCGCCACGGCAAGGGATTGTCGTTATCGTTACGCGTATTAAAGCGGATGTACACCCAGGATCGTTCCATCGTTTTCCTAAAAGTCCCGCTGCTCTTGCCAGGCGCCACTGCTTGTTTATTTGTTATTTTTTTCTTGGCCGTTATCATAGCAGTTCATCCCGCGAGCGGCAATCCGGACGCCTGCCGTGCAGGCCCGCGCAGCGCAGCCGTGCGCATGCCTGCTGTATAATCGCCCACCCCGGCGCGCCGGCCTTAACCATTGAATGTTCTATGACGATAGCAATTTCGCGCCCACGGAGCATGCGCTGATGGGCAGTATCCAGGTCAGCCAGCTCGGCAAAGCATACAAGCAATATCCAACCCGCTGGTCGCGCCTGCTCGAATGGGCGCTGCCCTTCCTCGGCCAGCGCCACCGCCTCAAGTGGGTATTGCGCGACATTAATTTCAGCATCGCCCAGGGCGAGGCGGTCGGCATCATCGGCGTCAACGGAGCCGGCAAAAGCACCCTGCTCAAGTTGATCACCGGCACCGCCCAGCCGACTACCGGCGCGGTGCACCTGACCGGCCGCGTGGCCGCGCTGCTGGAACTGGGCATGGGTTTCCATCCCGACTTCACGGGGCGCCAGAACGCCCTGATGGCCGGCCAGCTGATCGGCCTGAGCGTCGAAGAAATCGAACTGCTGATGCCCGAGATCGAAGCCTTCGCGGAAATCGGCGACTACATCGACCAGCCGGTGCGCGTGTATTCGAGCGGCATGCAGGTGCGCCTGGCGTTCGCCGTGGCCACCGCCGTGCGGCCCGGCATCCTGATCATCGATGAAGCGCTGGCCGTGGGCGACGTCTTCTTCCAGCAAAAGTGCTTCGAGCGCATCCGCGAGTATTGCCATGCCGGCAGCACCTTGCTGTTCGTCTCGCACGCCATGGGCGCCGTGTATTCGCTGTGCAACCGCGCGATTCTGATCAGCGAAGGCCAGGTCGCGCTCGACAGCAGCCCGCGCGAAGTGATCGATCTCTACAACGCCCACGTGCTCAACCAGCGCGACGGCAAGCCGCCGGCCCCGCCGCCCGCCGCCTTGGCGGCCGCTGTGCCAACTGCCGGCAGCGCTGAAACGCCGGCAGCCGTGCCTGCCGAGTCCCCGACCCCTGCCCCGGCTCCCGCTCCGCTCCCGGCCGCCGTCGGGTCCTTCGAGCGCGGCGGCGCCCTGATCCGCGCCATCGGGCTGTATGCCGACGAGCGTCCGGTGGCCACCGTCATCAGCGACCGCGTCGCCACGGTGCGGGTCGAGGTCCTGTTCAGCGCCGCGTTTGCCGACCCGCACATCGGCTTTCAGATCCGCAATGCGCGCGGCGAAGCCGTGTTCATGACCAACACCTACTGCATGCGCCGCCCGATCGGCGCGGTGGCCGACGGCGAATCCGTGGCCGCCGAATTTTCCTTCAAGGCGGCGCTCGCGCCCGGCGAATACACCATCACCGCCGGGGTGGCCGAAGGCGGCGCCGGCGACGGCGATTTCCGCCAGACCCTGGCCCGTGTCCAGGACGCCAGCGCCTTCAGCGTGCTGCGCAATCTGGACGCCATCATCTGGAGCGGCGTGGTCAATCTGGACCCGGTTCTTGAGCTGCAACGCATGGCCGAGCCGGTGTGAAATTCTCTCCTGTTGCGGGCCGACTCAGCCTTCACGTTATAATCGCCGATTCGATTGCCGCCTAGCGGCATAAGGCGCCGTGCGTGCAACATTGCGACAGGCGCATCACGTCAACACGGTCCGTTGCCTCATGAATTTACTAATTACTACATCACAATCTTTTCTTTTGCTCGATACAACCAGCGGCCACGCACACGTGCTCGACCGCGGTCACGGGCTATACTACGGCATCGCCCATAACGAGAAGCATCTGTTCGTTGCCGCCCGCAACCGGCTGGTGTCTTCCAACGTCGATCCATCCGAGGAACGCGGCGAGGTGCTGGTGTTCGACCGCTCGCTCAGGCTGTGCGAGCGCCTGCAAGCGCCCTTCCCCCTGCGCGACCTGCATGAAATCGCCTGGCACGACGGCAAGCTGTGGCTCACCAGTTCACACGACAACATGATCGCCATCTGGAATGGCCAGGTGTGGGAGCGCTGGTATCCGCTCGGCGCGCAAGATGCCGGCGACGTCAACCATTTCAATTCCTTCATGTTCGACCAGGGCCTGGTCTGGATCCTGGCGCACAACCGCGGTCCGAGCGAACTGCTCGGCTTTTCGCTGGAAACGCGCCAACTGGTGCAGACCGTCGCCATGGGCAACTGCGGCCACAATATCTGGCGCGAGGATGGCGAACTGTATTCCTGTTCCTCGGCCGAAAGCCGCCTGCTGAGCGACTCCGGCTTCGTGCTCGACACCGGCGGCTTTCCGCGCGGCGTGGCGTTCGACGCCAGCACCCGCTGCGTGGGCGTGTCCGCCCTCACCGAGCGCAAGTCGCGCGACTTCACCTCCGGGAAGGTGATGGTGTTCGAGCGCGACTGGTCGCTACGGCACGAAATCGACATGGCCGGCGAAGGCCTGATTCTCGACCTGTGCCGCTTGCCGGCCGGCTTTGCGCTCACGCACAGCGCCGCCGCGCCCTCACTGTGGGCCAGCATTACGCGCGCCCACAAGCGCGTGGCGCGCCCGGAGCAGGTATTCGCGCTGATGGAAACCTAACGCGCCGGGCCGCCCCAGCGCCCGGATCCACGCCTGCAGCGGCCGCTCCACGTGGCGGTAGCAGAAAAAGGACAGCACGAACGTCATCCCCAGGAAACCGAGCAGCAGCCACGGCGAGCGCCACGGAATGGCGCGTCCGAGCGCACCGCACACCAGCGCGATGGCCAGCTGCAGCGGAAAATGCAGCAGGTAGCTCGAATAGGTGAGGTTGCCCAGGCTGGAAAACACCTTCTGCACGCCGGCGTGGGCGGGCCGCACATATTGCAGCATCAGATACACCATCACCGGCACGATGCCGAAAATGGCGTGCTCGGGCTTGATGGCCCCGGCCGCGGTGGCCGCGCAGAGCCCCATCAGCGCCACGGCCAGCGCCACGCCCAAGCCATGGCGCGCCACCGCGCTCCAGCCGGCGCTGCGCCGGTCCAGCAGCGCCAGCACCCCGCCCAGATAGAAAAACAGCAGGCATTCGATCACCGGCAGCTCGCTGGCGTAGCGCGCCAGCCCCAGCGCGGCCAGCGCGCCCACGGTGGCGACCGCTCCCACGCCGGCGACGCGGCTGAAGCAAAAGAAGAACAAGTAAGCGATCACTTCCAGCGACACGCTCCAGATCGGGGCATTGAAGGAAAATCCCGTCCGCGGAAAGAACCAGTGGCTGGCCATGCCGAGCTGCAAGAAGAAACTCGACAGGCTGTTATCCTTGTAGACAAAATACCAAGAGTGAGTGCTCGCATACAGCGCTTGCCCGCCCGCCACCAGCAGCAGGGTGATCAGGTGCAGCGGATACAGGCGCGAAAAACGCAGCAGGAAAAAGCCTCCGGCGCCGACCGTCTTGTCGGCCAGCGCCTGGCCGTACTTCCAGAAAAAGATCAGCCCCGAAATACACCAGAACACTTGCACCCCGTACAAGCCATAGCGGTAGAACAGGGACAGCAGTCCGAACAGCGGCTGGGCTTCGGTCTGAAACGCGAACGCCTGGCTAGCCACGAAGGAAAAATGCTGGTAATGCCACAGCAGCACCGCCAGCGCACTGCCGAAGCGCAACAGGTCGATGCCGGCCAGCTTGCCGGTACCAGAAGCGGCGTCGGCATCCGCCTTGGCGCGCTGGACGGGAGGATTTTGCATGTGGGGAAAATGGCGTGTAAAGGTGCAATATTATAACGGCTGTGCATGCCTGCGGCCAGATCGCGCCGCAGGGGGCCGGCAGCGGCGCGAGCGGCGCCCATTCCCACCGGCTGGCGCAGGGCTGCATGCTATAATCCTAAGCCCCTTTGACGCCACGGTAATAGCGGCGGCAGGGATCCCGCGGCAGTCCGGCTGGCGCCTGCGCAGGCCATGGCGGCCGCGGGCAGCTGAACCGGTGGCCCCTCCGCGACCCTACATTTCCCATATGAAAATCGATACGATCCAACCCCTGACCCTGCTGTTAGCCGCCAGTGCGCGAGCCACGCCCCTCCGCACTTGCGCGCTGTCCGTCCGCGCCGCGCGCGCATGATCTCGCTGTCGATGTTCAGCGGCGTGTGGCGCTACCGCGGCTTCGTGCTCGGCAGCGTCAAGCGCGAATTCCAGTCCAAGTACCGCAATTCCCTGTTCGGCGCCGTCTGGACCGTCCTCAATCCGCTGGCGATGGTGATCGTCTACACCGTCATTTTCTCGGAAGTGATGGGCAGCCGCCTGCAGGGCGTCGATTCGACCTTCGCCTACAGTATCTACCTGTGCGCGGGCGCGCTGACCTGGGGCCTGTTCGCCGAAATCACCACGCGCGGCCAGACCGTGTTCCTGGAAAACGCCAACCTGATCAAGAAGCTGCAGTTTCCGCGCATCTGCCTGCCGATCATCGTGGTGCTCAATGCCGGCATCAACTTCGCCATCATCTTCGGCCTGTTTACCATCTTCATGGTCCTGTCGGGCACCTTCCCCGGCTGGATCTACTTTGCGCTGTATCCGGTGCTGCTGCTGCAGATCCTGTTTTCGATCGGCCTGGGCATGGTCCTCGGCGTGCTCAATGTGTTCTTCCGCGACGTCGGCCAGTTCTTCACCATCCTGCTCCAGTTCTGGTTCTGGTTCACGCCGATCGTCTACCCGGCCAGCGCGCTGCCGCCGGCGGTGCGCGAACTGCTGGTGTTTAACCCGATGGCCGGCGTGATCGGCGCCTACCAGACCATCCTGGTCAAGGGCCAGATGCCCGACTGGGCCAGCCTGCTGCCGATCGCGGTGCTCACCGTGCTGTGCTGCGTCATGGGTTTACTGCTGTTCCGCAAGCGCGCCGGTGAAATGGTGGATGAACTCTGATGGGCAGTATCGTTGTCAGCAACCTGGGCAAGGCCTACAAGCAGTACGACAACCGCTGGGGGCGCCTGTGGGAATGGGTGCTGCCCTTCCTCGGCCCGCGCCACCGCCTCAAGTGGGTGATCCAGGACGTCAGCTTCCAGCTCGCGCCCGGCGAAGCGGTCGGCATCATCGGCATCAACGGCGCCGGCAAGAGCACCCTGCTCAAGCTGATCACCGGCACCGCCCACCCGACCACCGGCAGCGTGCGCATCACCGGCCGCGTGGCCGCGCTGCTGGAACTGGGCATGGGCTTTCACCCCGACTTCAGCGGCCGCCAGAACGCCTTCATGGCCGGCCAGCTGATCGGTCTGACGGTCGATGAAATCGGCGCGCTGATGCCGCAGATCGAAGCGTTCGCCGACATCGGCGACTACATCGACCAGCCGGTGCGGGTCTACTCGTCCGGCATGCAGATGCGCCTGGCCTTCAGCGTGGCCACCGTCAAGCGGCCTGACGTGCTGATCGTCGACGAAGCGCTGTCGGTAGGCGACGCTTACTTCCAGCACAAGAGCTTCGAGCGCATCCGCCAGTTCCAGAAACTCGGCACCACCTTGCTGATCGTCAGCCACGACCGCGCCGCGATCCAGTCGATCTGCGAGCGCGCGCTGCTGCTCGATGGCGGACGCCTGGCGTCGCAGGGCAGTCCGGAACAGGTGATGGACTACTACAATGCGCTGATCGCCTCGCGCGACGGCGCCGGCGTCGAGCAGGTCGTCACCGAGGCCGGGCGCACCCGCACCAGTTCCGGCAGCGGCGAAGCAAGCGTCACCGCCATTACCCTCGAAGACGAGGCCGGGCGCGCGCTCGAAACGGTCAACGTGGGCGCCGCCGTCACCTTGCGCATTCGCGTGCGCGTGCATGCGCCGCTCGAGCGCCTGGTGCTCGGCTACATGATCAAGGACCGCCTCGGCCAGCAGATGTACGGCACCAATACCCACCACATGGACATGGCGCTGCACGACGTGGCCGCGGGCGAAGAGATCGACTTCCGCTTCCGCTTTCCGCTCAACCTGGGCGAAGGCAGCTACTCGGTCACCACGGCGCTGACCAGCACCGAGACCCATTTGGGCGACAACTACGAGTGGCGCGACCTGGCCTTCCTCTTCATTGTCATGAACATGAACCGCAAACAATTCGTCGGCACCAGCTGGCTCGAACCGCATGTGGAGATCCTGCGATGAGCGACAATTTTTACCGCGCCTTTGAAGACCGCTACCGCGGCGCGCGCCCACTGATCAAATCGCGCCTGATGGCGTACCAGCCCTTCTTTGCGCCCCTGATCGCGCTGTATCCCGGCGCCGCGGTGCTCGACCTGGGCTGCGGGCGCGGAGAATGGCTCGAACTGCTGACCGAACACGGTTTCGCCCCGCGCGGCGTCGACCTCGACGAAGGCATGCTGGCGGCCTGCCGCGAACGCGGCCTGCACGCCGACCTGACCGACGCCCTGTCGGCCCTGCGCGCGCAGGGCGACGCCAGCGTGGCCATGGTCTCGGCCTTCCATCTGGTCGAACATATCCCGTTCGACCAGGTCCAGCTCATGATCGCCGAAGCGCTGCGCGTGCTGCTGCCGGGCGGCCTGCTGATCATGGAAACGCCCAATCCCGAAAACCTGGTGGTGGGCGCGTCGAGCTTCTACATGGACCCCTCGCACCTGAAACCGATCCCGTCGCCGCTGCTCGAATTCGTGACCGGTTTTGCCGGTTTCCCGCGCCACAAGGTGCTGCGCCTGCAGGAAGCGGCGCAGCTGCACACGGACGCGCCGATTGGCCTGATCAACGTGCTCGATGGCGTCAGCCCCGATTACGCGGTGGTCGGCCAGAAGGATGCGCCGCCCGAGGCGCTGGCCGCGTTTGCCGCGCCCTTCGCCACCAAGTTCGGCATCGGCCTGTCCGACCTGGCGCTGCGCTTCGAGGAACAGGATAACCAGCGCCGCACCGAACTGTACGCCGGGATTGCGCGCGTCGAACATGCGCTGCAGAACGGCCTGGTCTCGCTCGATGCGGCGCACCAGGGCGTGGCGCGGGTGGCCGAGGGCGTCGAAAACAACCGCCGCCGGCTCGACCTGGCCGACCCGATCCTGCAGCGCGTCGGCGCCAACACCGACCGCCTGGCCGAACTGCAAGGCCAGATGGTGCAGCAGGTCCAGCTGGCGCTGCAGGCCCAGCTCCAGGTCCAGGGCCAGCTCGACGCGCTCGGGCACCGCATCGGTATGGCCGAAGCGCGCGCCCAGCAAGCCGACGCCCACGTGGCGGCCCTGCTCGAGAGCACCTCGTGGCGCGCGACGGCGCCGCTGCGGATCGTCGCCGGCACCACCTACCGCCTGCGCAGCGCCGCGCGCGAGGGACGCCTGGCGAGCGGCGTGAAACGGCGCCTGGCGGGACCGCTGCTGACCTTCATGCGCGCCATGCTGCGCCGCCCGCGCGTCAAGCGCGTGGCGCTGACGGTGCTGCGCCGCTTCCCCGGCCTGCACGCGCGCCTGTACGGCATTCTGCGGCGCGGCAATGCGCCGCCGCCACCGCCGCCGGCCGCCTCGCCCACCCACAGCGCCAGCGCGGCCGACCTGTCGCCGCGCGAGCAGCGCATGTACCACGAACTCAAACAAGCCATGGAAGCAAGGAACAAGTGATGCGGATTGTGATCGACCTGCAGGGCGCCCAGTCGGAGAGCCGCTTTCGCGGCATAGGCCGTTATTCACTGGCCCTGGCGCTGGGCGTGGCGCGCAACGCCGGCGAGCATGAAGTCTGGCTGGTCCTGAACGGTGCGCTGGGCGGCGCCATCGCCGAACTGCGGCGCGCCTTTGCCGGCCTGGTGCCCCCCGAACGCATCCGCGTATTCGACATCGTCGGCCCGGTCGCCGAAATCGATGAAGGCAACAGCGCGCGCTGCCGCGCCGCGGAACTGATGCGCGAGTATTTCATCGCCCAGCTGCGGCCCGACGCGGTGCTGGTCACCAGCCTGTTCGAAGGGTTTGTCGACGACGCCGTGGTCTCGGTCGGCGCCTTCGACGGCGCCGCGCGCACCGCTGTGGTGCTGTATGACCTGATCCCGTTCCTGAATCCCGCCGCCTACCTCGGCAGCCAGACCCAGCGCACCTACTACGAGCGCAAGATCGCCTCGCTGCGCAGCGCCGGCCTGCTGCTGTCGATCTCGGACTACTCGCGCCAGGAAGCGATCGACGCACTCGGTCTCGCGCCCGACTCGGTCACCGCGATTTCGACCGCGGTGGACGACAGCTTCCGCCCGTCCGACAGCAATCCGGGACAACTGGCCGAACAAATGGCCGAACTGCGCGCACGCTTCGGCATCACGCGCCAGATGCTGATGTACGCGCCGGGCGGCTTCGACGCGCGCAAGAACATCGATGGCCTGATCACCGCCTACTGCCTGCTGCCGCCGGCGCTGCGCGAGAGCCACCAGCTGCTCATCGCCAGCAAGATGGGCGAGCGCGAACGCGCCGAACTGGTGGCCCACGCGGCCAAGCGCGGCCTCGAAAAGGACCAGCTGATCCTGACCGGTTACGTCAGCGACGCCGACCTGATTCGCCTGTACCAGGCCGCGGCCCTGTTCATCTTCCCGTCGCGCCATGAAGGCTTCGGCCTGCCGGCGCTGGAAGCGATGGCGTGCGGCGCGCTGGTCATCGGCGCCAACAACACCAGCATTCCGGAAGTGGTGGGCTGCGCGGAAGCGCTGTTCGACGCCGACCGTCCCCAATCGATCGCCGAAAAGATCACCCAGGTGCTGCAGGACCCGGCCATGCAGGAACGCCTGCGCGTGCACGGACGCGCCCAGGCGGCGCGCTTTTCGTGGGACGCGAGCGCCACCAAGGCCCTGCGCGCGCTCGAAGCGCGCTTCGGCAATGTGGCGGCGCCTGTGGTGCCCCTGCCGGCCGCACGTCCGCGCCTGGCGTTCGTCTCGCCGCTGCCGCCCGAGCGCACGGGGATTGCCGACTACGCGGCCCAGGTGCTGCCAGCCATGATGGAACACTACGACATCGACCTGATCGTCCACCAGGACAAGGTGCTGCTGCCGCCCTCCCTGGCCGCCCTGCCCCAGCGCAGCGCCGCCTGGTTCGACCAGAATGCCGGCCAGTTCGACCGCATCCTGTACCAGTTCGGTAACAGCCCCTTCCACAGCCACATGTTCGGGCTGCTGGCGCGCCATCCGGGCGTGGTGGTGCTGCACGATTTTTTCATCAGCAGCGTGCTGGCCTACGAACAGATGGCCGGCGGGATTCCCAACGGCTGGACCGACGCCCTGTACCAGGGCCACGGCATGGCCGCGCTGCTGGCCGGGCTGGACCCGGCGCGCGCGCTCGACGCCCGCAATCTGTATCCGTGCAACCTGGCCGTGCTGCAGCAGGCGCGCCGCGTGGTGGTCCACTCGCAGCATGCGCGCGACCTGGCACGCCAGTGGTACGGAGCGCTGGCCGCGGGCGACTGGAGCGTGGTGCCGCTGCCGCGCGCCCTGCCGCAGGCACAGGACCGCGCTGCCGCCCGGCGCGCGCTGGGCATCGCCGACGATGTGTTTTTGGTGTGCAGCTTCGGCTTCGTGGCGCACACCAAGCATAGCCAGGAACTGCTCGACGCCTGGATCAGCTCCACCCTGCACGCCAATCCGCGCTGCGAGCTGGTGCTGGTCGGCGCCAACGATGGCGGCGAGTACGGCGTGGCGATCAACGCCACCCTGGCCCGCGCCGCCAGCAAGCGCATGCGCGTGGCCGGCTGGACCGATGAAGCGGTGTACCACCAGTATCTGCAGGCGGCCGACGTCGGCGTGCAGCTGCGCTGCCAGTCACGCGGCGAAACCTCGGCCGCGGTGCTCGACTGCCTGAACTACGGGATGGCGACCATCGTCAATGCCAACGGCTCGATGGCCGAACTGCCGCTTGATGCGGTATGGGGCTTGCCCGACCAGTTCAGCATGGTGCAGCTGCGCGAAGCGCTGGAAAGCCTGCATGCCGATCCGGCCCGCCGCACCGCGCTGGGCGAACGCGCGCGCACCCTGCTCCATACGGTGCACAGTCCCGCCCACAGCGCGCGCCTGTATGCCGAAGCGCTGGAACAGACTTACGCGCCGGCAGCCGGTTCACGCGGCGCCCTGCTGGCGGCGCTGGCGGACCAGCCTGCGCTGCATGCCGACGACGCGCTGGTGCGCCGCAGCGCCCAGTGCCTGGCCGTGATGCCGGAAGCGCTGGCGCCGCGCCAGCTGCTGGTCGACGTCACCTCGATCGCCCGCCACGACCTCAAGACCGGGATCGAACGGGTGGTGCGCATGCAGCTGATCGAACTGCTGGCGCGGGTCGAACCGGGCCTGCGCATCGAACCGGTGTACCTGGCCGACCAGGATGGCCGCTGCGAATACCGCTACGCGCGCGACTATGCGCGCCGCCTGTTCGGCATCGATTGCCCGCTGCCGCCCGACCAGGCGGTCGAAGTGCAGGCGGGCGACCGCTTCTACAGCGCCGATTACGCGCCGGGGGCCGTCATGGCCGCCGCGCGCAAGGGCGTGTATGCGCACTGGCGCGCGCGCGGAGTCGAAGTCAATTTCCTGATCCACGACCTGCTGCCGGTGCTGCGTCCCGAATTCTTCCCCGAAGGCGCGGAGCATGGCCATGGCGCCTGGCTGGCCTGCGTCGCCGGCCAGGCCGACCGCCTGGTGTGCATTTCGGACGCCGTGCGCAATGAACTGCAAGCCTGGCTGGAACACACCCGGCCCGAGATCCACGGCCAGGTGAAGATGGCGGTGCTGCACCACGGCGCCGATATCGGCGGCGCCCAGCCGGTGCCAGGCGCGCGCGCGGCGGCGCCCAAGGACGGCGCGGCCACCTTCCTGATGGTCGGCACGATCGAGCCGCGCAAGGGCCACCTGCAGGCGCTCGACGCCTTCGAGCAGCTCTGGCGCGAAGGCGTGGACGTGAAACTGACGATCGTCGGCGCCGAGGGCTGGACCCCGCTGCCCGACGGCGCGCGGCGCACCATTCCGCGCATCGTCGAACGCCTGCGCGGCCATCCGCAACTGGGGCAGCGCCTGCAATGGCTCAAGGGGATCGGCGACGCCGAACTGCTCGACCTGTACCAGACCAGTTCCTGCCTGCTGGTGCCGAGCGAAGGGGAAGGCTTCGGCCTGCCGCTGATCGAGGCGGCGCGCTACGGCCTGCCGGTGCTGGCGCGCGACCTGCCCGTGTTTCGGGAAGTGGCGCGCGAACACGCGGCCTATTTCAGTGGAATGGAAGGGGCCGACCTGGCGGCGGCGCTGCGCGAGTGGCTCGAACGGCACGGTGCGGGCACGGCGCCGGCATCGAACGGCATGCCGTGGATTACCTGGCGCGAGAACGCCAGCGAACTGCTCGACGTGCTGGCCGGACGGCGCGAGGAAGTGCGCTGGCCGGCCGACTGACACTGGTGCCCGCCGTTATTTGGCGGGCACCGGCAGCATGCGCTCGGTGGCGTAGCGCAGCACGTCGTTGTACATGGCGCCGCCGTCGTGATACAGCAGCAGGATGTCGGTGTCACCCGGATTGCGGTACATATAGGTCTTCAGGGCGCCCAGCTGCGCGGGCGAGAGCAGGTCGATATTATTGGTCGCGAACTGCTCGACCTCGCGGTAGTAGCGCGAGTACCACGGCGAGATTTTCGAGCCGAACGAATCGGAAATGATCAGCAAGCGGCGCGCCGGCGCCTTCGGATTGCCGAAGCGGCTGACGTCGCGCAGCAGTTTGCCCGCCTCGACTTCCGGAAAACAAGCCTCTCCAAAGCAGCCTTTTACCTGCGACGCTTCCAGGTCCGGCTCCGTGATCTCGCTTTGCAGCCCCACGCCATCGAACAGGTGCGATACATCCGAATACTGCATGTGCTTCCTGACCTGCAGCGCGGGCGCCTGGTCGAGCGGGCGCTGCCAGAATGCGGTCAGGCTCAGGCGCGCCACCTGGTCGAGTCCCTCGCCGGTCCAGTGGAACCAGGTTTTCGGAAACAGGGTCGCGCTCTTTTTGATCTCGCGCATCTGCTCGAGCGGGAACAGGATCGACGCGGCCGCCGTGGGATTGAGCGCGTTCGACGCGAACAGGGTCTTGAAGGGCGTATCAAGTCCCATGCAGCGCGGCGTCAGCCAGGCCGGCAAGTCCTCGGGATGGACCACCGGCGCCGATGGCGCGATCAGCAGCTTGGGCGCCAGCCCGGCCGCCTGGTAAGTGTCGAACAGCTGGTTGATGTAGGGCGCGATCTTGTGGCTCAGGACCGCGCCGCTGCAGGTGGCGATGACGGCCTGGTAGGGCAGCTCGTTGGTGCCGTGGGCGGTGAGGAAGTAGCGCCCGTGGCGCCCGCTCGACATCTGCACCGACGGGAATTCGTGGAATACCTTAAAGCGCGTGCGGTTGTTCAGCTTGACCAGGTCATTGCGGTAGCCGAAATGGTCGTTGATCCAGGCCGTGACCTTGGACGGGGCTTCGCCCAGCTCCCACCACGAGGCCGGACGGGCCGGCAGTTGCGCCAGGTTCGGGTCGTTCGGCTTGGTGCGCGCGTCATGCACCGACACGATGGCAGGCACCGCCAGCACGGCCACCACGGCAAATTTCATGGCATGCCGGCCCAGCAAAGTGAGAACAGAGTTGCTCATGTCAGAAGCGGAAGTAGATGAAGGGGTTGTAGGTGCCGGCCGCCAGGCTGGCGATGCACAGCAGCGCCAGGCCCGCGGTCCACGCCAGGTGGCCGCCGTGCAGCAGCAGCGCCGGCACGCGCGCCGCCGAGTGCGCGCCGGCGGCGCTTTCTTTCGGAACCGCGGCGGTGCGCCAGCGCCAGCAAGCCAGCACGATGCCCACCACCAGCGCCGCCAGCGAGGTATTGGGCACGTCGAGGCGCCAGGTATGCAGCAGGGCCTGGCCATCGTAAGCGCCAAACATGCTGCCCAGGTACTTGAGCGCGTACGGCACGTCGGCGGCGCGGAAAAACACCCAGCCGATCATCACGCACAGCATGGTCCAGGCCTGGGCCACCACGCCTGGCAGGCGCGCCAGCAGCGCCCCGCCGCCGACGCGTTCGAGCACCAGCAGGGCGCCATGCCACAGGCCCCAGATCACGAAGGTCCATGCCGCCCCGTGCCACAGGCCGCACAGGAAGAACACCAGCGCCAGGTTGAAATAGGTGCGCGCGGGCGAGACGCGGTTGCCGCCCAGCGGAATGTACAGGTAGTCGCGGAACCAGGTCGACAGGCTGATATGCCAGCGACGCCAGAAATCGGTGATCGACAGCGCCGAATACGGACGGTTGAAATTGGGCGGGTAGGTAAAGCCGAGCATGTGGCCGATGCCGATCGCCATGTTCGAGTAGCCGGCGAAGTCGAACAGGATCTGGATCGAATAGCAGGCGATGCCCATCCAGGCGCTGGGGGCGTCAAGCTGGGATGGATCGACCGCAAAAATGCGGTCGGCCGGCAGCGCCACGTAATTGGCGATCAGGACCTTCTGGGCCAGTCCCAGCACGAACTGGCGAAAGCCCATCCAGATGCGCGCATTGTCCAGCGAGCGGTGGTCGACTTCATCGGCGATCTGGCTGTAGCGCACGATGGGGCCGGCGATCAGTTGCGGGAACATGGCCTTGTACATGGCAAAGCGCAGGAAACTGCTTTGCGCGGCGATATCGCGCCGGTACACATCGATCAGGTAGGAAATGCCCTGGAAGGTGAAGAAGGAGATTCCGAGCGGCAGTACGATGGCCGGCAGCGCGCCTTCGTGCAGGTTGATCGCCTGCAGGATGCCGGCGAAAAAGCCCAGGTATTTGTAGTACGCCAGCATGGCCAGGTTGAGCGCCACGCCCACCACCAGCAGCGCCTTGCGCTGCGCGCTGGCGCGCGCGATCAGGTAGCCGACGCTGTAATTGAGGAAGGCGGAAAGCATCAGCAGCGGCACGAAGCGCGGCTCGCCCCAGGCGTAGAACAGCAGGCTGCCGATCAGCAAGACCGTGTTTTTCCAGGGAAGAACGTAATACAGCAGCAGGAAGCCGGGGAGAAAATAGAAGAGGAAAACGGCCGAACTGAATACCATAGGATGTCTCGTGAGATGGAAACCGCGGCAACGGCAGAGCCGGATCAACCCGCGATTATACATCCCCATGTCATGAAGAATCGAATGCTGCTACACGCCAACCACCCCAAAAAGCAACACTTCAGGGCAAGTGGCCGACCTCGCACAGCTGGTACGGATCGCTGTCCTTGCTGCCGCCGAAGCCGGCCTCGTAGACGATGCAGCTGGCCTCGTCGAAGGTCAGGCCGTAGCGCTTGAGGATGGCCTGGCCGGCCACGGCTACGCGCTGCTGGCGCGCGGCCGTGTCGGCGTCCGGCGCGGCGGCGCCCTGGCGCGGACCGGGCGCCAGGCCGTTGGCGGTGAGCATGACGTACAGCGGCCCTTTGCGCGCGGCGACCATCTGGGCCACGCGGGCGGAAAATGCAGGCGACTCGGGAAAGCCCGAACCGAGCGCGGCAAACGCCAGGCGCGCCGGGAAATTCGGGATCAGCCACGACATCGGCGGGTCGCCATGGACGGTAAACACCATGCTCTGTTCAGGATCGGCGAACACCGGCACCTGGGCCGTGACACTCTTCTCGCCATGGAAATGGTGGCCCCAGTTCACGCGCGGCAGGCCGGCGATGACGGCCAGCAGCACGCAAGTGGCGCCGATCACGCGCGCGGTGGGCAGCGCGCACAGGCGGTGCAGCAGCAGCCACAGCACCAGCGGTGCCAGCAGTTCGAGCGGCACCAGGTAGCGGTAGATGCCGAACAGCTTGATCCAGATGACATACGAGAGCGCGAAAAACACCAGCAGCATGCGCGCGCCGGGAGCGTCGGCGCTCGATGCGGCGGCCGGTGCCGCCGGCGCGGCCAGCCACAGGCGGCGCAGGCGCTGGGCGATGAAGGCGATGAAGGCGATGTACACGATCGGCCACAGGATCTGGGTCATCGGCAGCTCGATCACGCGGCGCGGATTGAAGGTGAAGATGAACGGCCACAGCAGGAATTCGGTCCAGTCCTTGGGCACCCAGCCCATGTCGGCCACGCTGATCTGCGCGGCCAGCGGGCCCTTGAAGATATTGTTAAATTGGGGAAACAGGGGATTGCCGAACGTTTTCCACATCAGCCAGTACCAGTGGCCGGCGGTGACGGCAATGCCGGCCAGGGTGCCGAGGCCGAACACGAAGGCGGTGCTGAAACGCAGCCACAGGCTGGCGCGCAGGGTCAGCAGCGCCAGGCACAGGGCCAGCGCGTAGTTGGCATTGGTCAGTTTCAGGCCGGTACCGGCGCCGATGACCAGGCCCGCCAGCGCGGCGACGATGGCGCCGCGCGCACCGCCCGCCAGCAGTTGCGGCCACTGGCGCAGCAGCAGCGCGATGGCGCCCAGCACGGTGAGCGAGGTCAGGTTGTCGCCCATGGTGTTGCCGAGCTGGCTGAGGAAGGAAAACCCGGCGCAGCCGGCCAGCGCCAGCATCAGCGGCAGGCGGTACGGCGCCGCCCCGGCCGCGGCCGGTTCGCCGGCGCGCAGCACCTGGCGCGTGATCATCAGCAGCAGCACGTAATTGAGGCCGTGCAGATAGCCCATCACGAAACCGGTGACGCGGCTCGGGAAATGCGTGGCCAGGCCGTAATACAGCAAGTCGATGGTGGGATTGAAATAGCTCTGGAACTGGCCGGGATTGAGGTCGAAGCCGATCTTGCCGTTCAGGAAGGCGTACGGGTTATACCAGTGATAGTTGCGCAAATCCCAGTTGGAATCCTGCCCCAGCCACATCGATACCAGGCCGGCCAGCACGGGCCCGAGCCACATCGACAGGCGCAGGACAGCGGCGCGATCGAGCCCATCCCACAGGCGCACGACGCCGGCATCCAGGCGGGAAATTGCTCGAGTCAGTGCATTCATGCCGTACCTGCGATAGAAAGGGGATTCACAAGGAGGATTAACAAGGGAACTAGCGTTGAAAGACGAACCAGCGCGCGCCGACGAAATTGACCGCCATGCCGGCCAGCGAACCGGCGCACACGCCCCACGAGGCGATGTGGGGCACGTTCGGAAAGGTCCAGACGATGGCGCTGTAGGTGGCGAAGTTGACCGCCCCGCCGCCGCTCATGGCCAGCAGGTAGCGCCACCATTCGGTCCACAGCGAGACGCCGGCCGGATGGAAAGTGTAGCGGCGGTTGATCTGCCAGGTGGCGAACACCGCGCACAGGAAGGAGACGGCGCGGCCGGCATAGGGATTCATGCCGGCGCGCAGCGCCAGTTCGAGCACGGCCAGGTCGACCAGCAGGCCGGCCACGCCGGCCACGCCGAAACGCAGGACCTGGATACCGAGCTTCATCGGAGACTACCCGGCTCAGGCATGCTTGACGCGCGGTCCCGAAATCGCCAGGTAGGCGAAACGCTTCTGTTCGATGCGGCCCTTGGTGACGGTATCGAGGATCAGGCCGCAGTTGAGCGAAATCACGCCGAACAGGCTCAGCGCCACGGACAGGATCGCGGTCGGCAGGCGCGGCACCAGGCCGGTTTCCAGGTAAGTCTGGAGCAGCGGGAAGGCGAAGCCGACGGCGGCCAGCATGAAGGCGAAAAACGCCAGCGAAAAGAAGGCCAGCGGCTTTTCGGTCTTGAACAGCTTGATGATGGTCCAGAGGATGCGCACGCCGTCGCGGTAGGTATTGAGCTTGCTGACCGAGCCTTCCGGACGCGAGCGGTAAATGGTTTCGACCTCGGCCACCGGCATGCGCAGTTCGAGCGCGTGCACGGTCAGTTCGGTTTCGGTTTCGAAGCCGGCCGAGTGGGCCGCGAACGACTTGGCGTAACGGCGCGAAAACACGCGGTAGCCGGACAGCATGTCGGTGAAGGTATTGCCGAACACCGCAGCGACCGAGCCGGTGAGCAGGCGGTTGCCGAAGCGGTGGCCGAAGCGGTAGGCTTCCTGTTCGGTCGACACGCGCGTGCCGACCACCATGTCGAGGCCTTCATCGATCAGTTTTTCGGCCAGCTGCGGCGCCACGCTGGCGTCGTAGGTATTGTCGCCGTCGACCATGATGTAGATGTCGGCGTCGACGTCGGCGAACATGCGCCGGATCACATTGCCCTTGCCCTGCAGCGGCACATTGCGCACCACGGCGCCGGCTTCGCGCGCCAGGCGCACGGTGGCATCCTTGGAATTGTTGTCGAATACATACACCACGGCTTGCGGCAGGCAGGCGTTGAAGTCGCGAACAATCGCGGCAACCGTCAGTTCTTCGTTATAACAAGGCACGAGGATGGCGATGCTTTGATTAATTAGTTTGTTCATGGTTATACATTGAGTAAAAAGAGAAACGCCGCGGCGCCTGGCCGGAAAGCCAAGCGGGTGGCGGCATTACATTCAAGCAAATTATACATCTTGGCAACAACCAGACGACAGTGCGGCCGCCCCGGCCCCGGGCCGGGCGCGGGACCCGCCGGGGCTTACTGCTTGGGCGAACCGCCGAGCAGCACGGCAATCTTCTGCTTGGGCTTGGTGCTGGTGGCAACTTGGTCGGCGACGACCGGCGTATTCTTCTTGGCCGGCTCGTACGGGGTCAGGAACCAGGGATCGACCTTCTCGCGGCGCGGGTACGGGCCCGGGCGGCCGGCGGAACTGGTGGAACTGCGTTCGGAACTGCGGTCGCCAGTGCTGCTGCGCTCGCCGCTGCGTTCGCGCTCCGGCGGGCGCGCGGACGGGCGGCCGGCGCTGCTGCCGGCACTGCTGTCGTCGCGGCGCGGACGGCGCTCGCCCGAGGCGTCAAAGCGCCCCGCGCTGGCGCTGGCAACAAAGCCGGCCAGTTCGCCGCGCGTGATGGTCTGCTTGATCAGTTTTTCGATATCGACCAGCAAGCGCTCGTCCTTGTCCGAAAACACCGACAGCGCATCGCCCGAGGCGCCGGCGCGGCCGGTACGGCCGATCCGGTGCACATAATCTTCGGCGTTGTACGGCAGGTCGAAGTTGATCACGCACGGCAGGTCGGAAATGTCGAGGCCGCGCGCGGCCACGTCTGTTGCGACCAGCACGTCGATCTCGCCCTTCTTGAAGGCGTCGAGCGCGGCCATGCGTTCCTGCTGGGTCTTGTCGCCGTGAATCGCGGTGGCCTTGATGCCGCCCTGCTCCAGGTGGCGCGACAGGCGCGAGGCGCCGATCTTGGTGTTCGAGAACACCAGCACCTGCTTGAGGTCGCGTCCGCGGATGAGGAATTCGACCACGTCGCGCTTGGCTTCGTCGGCCACCTTGTAGACGATCTGGGTCACCTTGTCGGCGGTGGCGTTGCTGCGCGCCACTTCGATGGTCACCGGATCGGTCAGGAAGCTGTTGGCCAGCTTCTTGATTTCCGGCGAGAAGGTGGCCGAGAACATCAGGTTCTGGCGCTTTTTCGGCAGCAGGTTGATGATGCGCTGCAAGTCCGGCAGGAAGCCCATGTCGAGCATGCGGTCGGCTTCATCCATGACCAGCATCTGCACCTGGCCCAGGCTGACGTTTTTCTGTTCGATATGGTCGAGCAGGCGGCCCGGGGTGGCGATGACGATTTCGACCCCGCCCTTGAGGATGATGGTCTGGCCCTTCATGTCCATGCCGCCGAACACCACGGTCGAGCGCAGCGGGGTGTGCTGGGCGTAGGCCTTGACGTTCTCGGCCACCTGCACCGCCAGCTCGCGGGTGGGGGTCAGGACCAGCGCGCGCACCGGATGGCGCGCCGGCGACATGCTCGGGCTGGCGTGGGCCAGCAGCAGCTGGATGATGGGCAGCGAAAAACCGGCGGTCTTGCCGGTGCCGGTCTGGGCCGCGCCCATGACGTCGCGCCCCTGCAGGACGATCGGAATGGCCGCGGCCTGGATCGGCGTCGGGTGGATGTAGCCCTGGTCCGTCAGTGCGCGCAGGATCTCCGGCGCAAGGCCGAAATCGGCAAACTTGACGGTGGGTTCACTGTCGGCTTCGATGGTAATCGGTGTTTCAGACATAAGTTTTCCGGGCGTTGGTTCGATATGCTCTACGCCCGGACAGGCCGACGCGGGGAACTTCCAGGATGGACGGGAACGAGCCGGGCAGTGGCAAGACCGGCGGCCAGCTCGAAGTGTGCCACGACAGCGTCGGCAGAACCGGACGTACGGACGTAGATGCAATAATAGTGCCGTAAACGATACCCTAAATCCCGGCAACTGTACATCGATATAAGATTAAGAAAGAGGTATTGCCGCAGAGTCAACTTGGTTTACACTGCCCGGGTTCCCCGGCATTCCTGGGGTGACCGGTACTGTAGACACCTATTTGACATGCCAACCGTATTTACCGCCCCCGCGCACTGCCTGTCCGCCCTGTTGCGTCCGCTGCTGTTCGCCTGCGTATGCGCCTGTCTGTGCCTGCAGGCCGCGGCCCATGCCAGCGCCACGCCGACCTCGCCGCTGCGCTTCAAGCGCCTCGCCTCCTTCGACTCGGACGAGCTGTCCATCCTGGCGCTGCTGCAGGACCGCCAGGGCTTCGTGTGGATCGGCACCCATAGCGGCGGGCTGTACCGCTACAACGGCTACCACGCGGTCAAGTACGTCAGCAACGCCAACAGCGGCGGTAACCTGCCGCACGACCGCGTCTCCGACCTGTACGAAGACGCGGCCGGCACCATCTGGGTGGCGACCCAGAACGGGCTGGCGCGCTTCAATCCGCAGACCAACAACTTCACCCGCTTCGTGCCGCCGCCGGGACCGGGCGCGCAGCGCATCATCAAGGAGATCATCGGCGACGGCAAGGGCGGCATGTGGCTGGCCACCTGGGGCGGCCTGCAGCACTTCGACCCGGCCAGCGGCAAATTCACCCTGTACCTGCACGACGCGGCGCGCCCGGGCAGCCTGGCCAGCAACGACCTGAACGCCATCGCCATGGACGAGCGCGGCGGCCTGTGGGCCGCCACCTGGCCGGGCGGACTCGATTACCTGGCGCCCGGCGCCGACCAGTTCGTGCACTACCGGATCGACCGCCCCGAGTCGCCCGACCCCAAGCTCAACATCGTGCGCGCCCTGCATTTCGCGCCCGACCGCACGCTCTGGATCGGCACCGAAACCGGGGTGGTGACCTGGCGCGCCGGCCAGCCCTGGAGCGCGCGCAAGCACGTGCCCTCGCCCGCCACCCGCATCAACTACCTGTACGGCGACCGCAACGACACGATCTGGGCCGGCACCCTGGCGGCGGGCCTGCTGCGCTGGGATAAAACCAAGGACCAGGCAAGCAGCACCCCCGTGCATTACGTGCACCGCGCCAACGATTCCTACAGCTTGCCGTCGGACGATATCCGCGCCGTCATGCACGACCGCAGCGGCATGCTGTGGATCGGCTCGATCACCGACGGCATCAGCCTCGTCAACCTGAACAGCGAGGGCTTCCAGCGCTACATTCCATTCGATGTCGAGGCCAACAACCTGCGTCCCAACAATGCCATGCGCGCCATGGAAGGCGCGCCGGGCGGGCGCCTGTGGCTGGCCAACAATGCCGGCCTGTCCCTGTTCGACAGCGCCAGCGGCGCGGTGCTGCGCAGCTACCGCGCCGACGGCAAGCCGGGCGCGCTCAGCAGCAACATCGTGTACAGCCTGTACCAGCAGCCGGGCGGGCCCTTGTGGATCGGCACTGCGGCCGGCCTGAACCGGCTCGACGGGGTCGAGGCACCGGTGCGGGTGGTCAGCTTCGGCTCGGTCGGCAGCGACTTCATCAACACCATCGCCCCGGCCGCCGGCGGCGCCCTGTGGCTCGGCACCGGCCAGCACGTGGTGCGCTACGATCCGGCCACGGGCGAGAGCACCCAGTTCCCGTCCGACCCGGCCCGGCCCGGCAGCCGCAGCGTGAACAGCACCACCACCATCGTCGAAGACCGGCTCGGGCGCGTCTGGATGGGCTCGGAATGGGGCGGCGGCGGGCTCGATGTGCTGGACCAGGCCAGCGGCAAGTTCCGCCATCTGCGCTACCGCGCCAGCGACCCCGCCTCGCTCTCCGACAACAACGTGGTGTCGCTGTACCAGGACCCGCGCGGGCGGCTGTGGGCCGGCACCGCGCGCGGCGTGAACCAGATCCTCACCGATGCCAAGGGCGCGATCCGCTTCCAGCGCTACGACGGGCCCGGCAGCGTCGGCCAGGTCAAGATCCTGGCCATGCGCAGCGACCAGGCCGGCCAGCTGTGGCTGAGCACCGCCAATGGCTTGCTGCGGCTCGATCCGGACAGCGGCAAGGTGGCGCGCTTTTCCGCCGCCGACGGCATGTCGGAAGGGTTTTCCTCGGGCGCCGCGCACGCCGCGCCCAACGGGCGCCTGTACTTCGGCGGCGTCAAGGGCATCACCGGGGTGACGCCGGCGGCGGTGCGCAGCGTCTCGGCCCCGCCGCAGGTGGCGATCACCGATATCAGCGTGTTCAACCGCTCGCTGCGCGACGGGCGCGCGGTGCCGGGCCTGCGCCTGGACGGCGCGGTGACGGCGCCGGTCAACCTGACCCTGGCCGGCGACGGGTCGGTGTTTTCGATCGAATTCGCGGCCCTGCACTTCACCGATCCGGTACGCAACACCTACAAATACCGCCTGGCCGGCTTCGACCGCGAATGGGTGGTGACCGACTCCGCCCACCGCAGCGCCACCTACACCAACCTCGATCCGGGCACCTATGTGTTTTCGGTGCGCGCCGCCAATCACCAGGGCATGTGGAGCGAGAACGCGGCCAGCATGACGGTGACGATCCTGCCGCCGTGGTGGAAAACCTGGTGGTTCCGCCTGATCCTGGCCTTGCTGGCGCTGGGCCTGGTCAGCAGCGCCTACCGGGCGCGCGTGCGCGACCTGACCCGGCGCCAGAAGCAGTTGCAGCACATGGTGGCCGAGCGCACCGCCGAGCTGGAAGCGAGCAACGCCAAGCTGGCGGCACTGTCGAGCACCGACGGGCTGACCGGCATCAACAACCGGCGCGGCTTCGACACCGCGCTCGAGTCCGAATGGCGGCGCGCCGCGCGCAACGGCTATCCGGTGGCGCTGGCCATGCTCGACGTCGACCACTTCAAGAGCTACAACGACCATTACGGACACCAGGCGGGCGACCAGTGCCTGCGCGCGGTGGCCGGGGTGATCGCCGCGCACGCGCGCCGCACCACCGACCTGGTGGCGCGCTATGGGGGCGAGGAATTCGCGCTGCTGGCGCCCGCCACCAGCGCCGCCGAAGCACTGGAACTGGCCAACGCGCTGTGCCAGGCGCTGGAAAAACTGGCGCTGCCGCACGCCAAGTCGCCGTACGGAGTGGTGACGATCAGTATCGGGGTGGTGTCGCTGATGGCCGACGAGACGGGCAGCCCGGAACAGCTGGTCGAGCATGCCGACCGCGCCATGTACCGCGCCAAGACCGGGGGCCGCAACCGCGCGCTGTGCGCGTGAACGGTACGGCGCGCGCCGGAAGCGGATGCTGTGGGCCGCAGGCGGCGTCCGCTGCGGCGTCCGCTACGGCGTCCGCTACGGCGTCCGCTACGGCGCCCGTCAGCGCTTCCAGCCGCGGTCGCGCGCGGCCCGTTCCGCGAGCGGATCGAGCGTGTCGGCGCTGCGCAGCGTGACGGCGTCCTGCACCGCGCGCGGCATGCCGTTGCCGGGGGTAAGGTATTCGTTGCCGGTGCTGTCCATGCGCGCGTACAGGGTGATGTTCCAGCCGGTGCCGCCGCGGCAGGCCAGCCCGCCGCCGTTGGCCAGCCGGAAGCTGCGGCAGTACGCCCCTTCTTTCGACAGGAAAGTGGTGCCGATGCGCACCGGCGCGTCCGCTTCCGGCGTGCCGGACAACTGCTGCGTGAGCGCGTGCGCCAGCGCGCCGCGCGCCGTCATGATGGCGCCCTCGCCATCGATCAGCGCCAGGCCTTCGCGCTGCAGCGCGTGGCTGATGCCGGCGCCCGCCAGCAGGCCGAGCACCAGCGTGGCCGCCAGGCCGCTCCAGGCGCTCCAGGACCAGCCGCGCGGCCCCGCGCCGGCCAACTGCGGCGCCAGCTGCGGCGCGGCCGGCGGCGGGGCGGCGCGGGCCGCGCGCGCCGCATGCAGCTGCACCACCTTGGCCGAGCGCGCCGCCGGCTGGCGCTGGGAGCCGCCCTCGCCCGGCCCGAAGCCGGCGACGGCATTGCTGCGCTGGGCCTGCAACTGGCGAAAACGGGCCTCCAGCGCCGGGTCCTGGCGCAGCGCCTGGGCCACCACCTCGCCGGTGGCGGCGTCGAGCGCGCCGTCGGCGTAGGCCCTCAGGATGTCATCGGAAAAGCTCATGCTGCCGTCCTCGTTTGTCGGGATGCCCGGAGTGCCCGGGCGGCGCCGCTTGCTGGTGTTTCTCTGTTGCGGTGATCGCTATATTATCATTCAGGCATGGCGGCATGGTGCGGCACCCGCCCCTCAGGATGTAATCAGGCCATGTTCGTCGAGCATATCGTGCAGCAATTCGAGCCGGATGACCGGATTGTCGAGCATCAACAGGCGGTATTTCTGGTCGTTCGGCAAGGGCAGCAGGTCGCACCAGCGGTTCGCGACCCAGCCGCAATCGTCGAGGCGGAACGGCGGCAGCACCGGCCAGCGCTGCTCGGGCACCTCGTCGAGCGAAGCCAGCACGCGGTCGAGGGCGTCGGCCGCGCCCTGCAGTTCGGACGGCACCGGCACCGCGTGGTCGTCTTCGAGCAGTTCGGTCTCGGCCATCCACAGGCCGTTGGCGCGGCGCGCGCTGGAGAGGATGCGAAAGCGCGCCGCGCCGCGGCAGGTGACCTGCATCAGTCCCGGTGCTGTCATGCTGCTGTCCTGCACCGAAGCGAGGGTGCCGGCCGGGTGGAAGCGCTCCTGGCCCTCGGGCGTGCGCACCTCGTGGCCCTCGGTCAGCAGGACCACGCCGAACGGGGTGCCGTTGGCGATGCATTTGCCCACCATGTCGAGATAGCGCACCTCGAAAATCTGCAGGGGCAGCACGCCGTCCGGAAACAGGACCGTACCGAGAGGAAAGAGAGGGAAGGAGAGGGTCGCCATCACCCCATGATGCCAGAATCCGGGCCGGCAGCGAAGCACGATTGTCGGTGCGCATGCGCCGTGAGTGATGTGTCGCGATTTTACTTTTTTTGCATCAAGCAACCCCTTTTTGGGGCTGCTTCCGTTACATTCCATGTCCCGCCAATGCGCAACAGTCGCAGCGGACAGACATAAAAACAGGAGAGCCATTCATGTCGCATTATCTCGCCGCCGGCCTGGCGCTGTTGCTGGCCGCGCTTGCGGGCTGCCAGCCGCGTGCCAGCGGGCCGGCGCCGCAGAAAACCATGCACGCGTTCCAGGACGAGGCGCAGCTGGACGCGTTTCTCAAGGATGCTGCCGAGCAGGCCGGCGAGCGCACGGCCGATGCGGCCGTGCTGCCGGCAAGCGCGCCGGCGCGCGCGCCGGCCGACGCCGGGGCCAGCGCTGTCGTGCGCGAACATGGCCGCCATCTGGTGCTGCTGCGGCGCGGCCGCCTGCTGACGGTCGATATCGGCAAGGACCAGCTCAAGCTGGTGGCGGCGCTCGATGCGCGCGCGCCAGGCGACGAGGCGCAGGAAGCGATGGCGGTGGCCGACGGCACGGTGGCGCTGATCGGGCGCCGCCCGGGCGGCACCGGCATCGCGCTGTTCGACATCGACGCGGCCGGGCGCTTGCGCTACCGCGCCAGCTACCAGCTGCGGGCCGGCCTGCACGGCGCGGCCATGCAAGAGAGCGTGCGCCAGATCGGCAGCAAGCTGGTGCTCTACAGCGCGCTCGCGCTCGATCCGCTCGCGTCCGACCAGCTCGCGGCCCTGCCGGCGCTGCGCGGCGCGCTGGCCGGCGCCGACCCGGCGGCGGCGCCCTTCACCCGCATCGCCCCGGCCACCCGGATCCACGTCGGCGAAGCGCCCATCGATCCGGACCTGGGCCTGGTGCTGCACAGCGTCACCGTGTGCGACCTGGCCCTGCGCGCGCTGCGCTGCGACGCCAGCGCCGTGCTGGGGCCGCCCGCGCGGACCTTCCATATGGCGCCCGAGGCGGTGTACGTCTGGAGCGCGCCGCACAAGGATGATGCCGGCGCCAGCCTGTACCGCATTCCCCTCAATGGCGGCGCCCCAGGCGCCATTCGCGTGGCCGGCGCGCCGCACGCTCCGTCCGCCTTTCACGAAAGCGCCGATGGGCACGTCAACGTGCTGGTCGGTCCAGGCGGCGCGGGCCAGCCCTCCTGGCGCGGGCGGGCCGGCGCCGACGACCTGGCCCTGCTGCGGTTGCCGCTGACGGCCTTGTCCGACGGCAGCGAAAGCGCCGCGCCCTCCAGTTACAGGCAATTGCCCGCATTCGCCTCGCAGCAGCTGCGCAGCCGTTATGTCGGTCCGTGGCTGCTGTACGGCAGCGCCGGCGACGGCGGCGCGCCGCTGTACGCGCTGCGCTGGGACGGCACGGGCGCGCCGCAGCGCCTGGACCTGGCGCATCCGGCCGAGCACATCGCGCCGATGGGCGACGATGCCGTGGTGACCGGGCAGGCGCAGGGCGAGCTATCCCTGAGCAGCGTGCGGCTGCGCCAGCAGGCCGCCCTGGCCAACACCCATGTGCACGCCCTCGCCGAGGAAAGCGCCGGCGTGCGCCATGGCTTCCATTACACCTCGCAGCGGCCGGGCCAGGGCATGGTCGGCTTGCCGCTGGTGCAGACGCGCGAGGCGCAAGCGGCCGGGGAGCCGGAGACCGTCGTGTCGGTGCTGTACCTGCGCAATACCGCGCTCAAGCTGCGCGAACTGGGCACCCTCAAGGCCCAGGGCGGCGAAGGCGGCGATGCCGCTGCACTGCCGCCGCCGCTGCCCCTGTTCGTGCAGGGCCGGGTATTCGCGCTGATGGGGGACGAGCTGGTGGAAGGAAAACTCAAGAACGGGCGCCTGAGGGAAGTGCGGCGCATCGACCTGGCACCGGCCAGCGCTCAGTAGGCGCGCAGCGCCTGTTCCAGTGCGCGCAGGCGCCAGCGCAGCCGGTCCGGTCCGGGATTCGGGTGCAGGCCGACCAGCACCGTCAGCTCGCCGCTCACGCGCGCGCTGCACGGCAGCTGCAATTCGGTGGCGCGCTCGAAGGGCAGGCGGAATTGCTGCCCCGGCAGCAGGCGCAGGCCGCCGAACTGGTGCGGCACGCTGTCGCTGTTCCTCAGCAGCAGCACGTCGCGCAAGCCCACGGTCAGGCGCACCACCGGCGGCAGCACCTCGGCCCGGTCGCCGGCCAGGCGGCGTTCGGCGGCGCGTGCGGGAACGTCGAGCAGGAAGTCACGGCTGCCCGGCGGGATCGGCGCCATCGCGGCCCAGACCAGCAGCAGCAGGCAGGCGCCAAGCAGGATCGAGGCGAGCCAGTGGCGGCGCAGGTGCTGTTCCATGCGCCTAGCCGCCCGCCGCGGGCATCGCTGTCAAGGTCGGCAAGTGGGGCGTCAATCGATGATCGCGGCGCAGGCATCGGTCGGCAGGGCCGCCACTTTCCCGACCACGGGAACCATCTTGATCACGGCCGAACCGACGCGGCAGGGTGCGGCCATCACGCCGCAACCACCGAGCACGGCTGGTAGCAGGAGAAAGAGGGCGATACGGCAAAGGCGGGCATTCATGGTGAATCCGGGCAAAAGTCAGGGTGAGAAAGAATTGTAAGTGGCGCGCCGCATCGCCGACAAGAAAATCGAGGTAACAAAACGTTTACGTGCCACAAGAGTGCTAGGATATTGCCCATGAAACCACCTGCCAGCCACCAGCATATCGGTATCGTCGCCTGCTCGGCCGAGGGTGCGGCGCTGTGTTACCGCACCATCTGCCACGAAGGCGCGCGCCTGCTCGGGCCGTACGAGCATCCCGAGCTGTCGATGCACTCGCATTCGCTGGCCGACTACATGCGCTGCATCGATGTGGACGACTGGCACGGCGTGGGCGAACTGATGCTCTCGTCCGCGCACAAGCTGGCCAGCGCCGGCGCCGACTTCCTGATCTGCCCCGACAACACCATCCACCAGGCGCTGGCGCTGGTGCAGGCGCGCTCGCCCCTGCCCTGGCTGCACATCGCCGATGTCGCCGCCGCCGAAGCGCTGGCGCGCGGCTACCAGCGCATCGGCCTGACCGGCACGCGCTGGATGCTCGACAGCGACGTCTATCCCGAGCGCTTCGCCGCGCACGGACTGGCCACGGTGCGCCCCGGGCTGGCGGCGCGCATCGAAATCAACCGCATTATCATGGATGAACTGGTCAGCGGCGAGTGCAAGCCGGCGGCGATTGCCTATTTCCAGAAAGTCATCACGCGCATGAAAGATGGCGGCTGCGATGCGGTGCTGCTGGGCTGCACGGAAATTCCGCTACTCATGAACAATGGCAATTCGCCCCTGCCCACGCTCGACACCACCCGCCTGCTGGCGCGCGCCGCACTGCGCCACGCCACCGGCCAGCCCGCGTGAACGGACGCGGCCGGATTGACAGGGGCGCGCAAAACTGCGAGGATACGTGCATGAAAATGTTTAATTCACATGCCTTGGGTTCGAATTGGTGGCTGCGCTGACATCGCGCGGCGCCTGCACCATCATGTGTTTTCCATGAACGCCGCCTCGATTGGGCGGCGTTTTTCATGAGCGTTTTCCGATAGGGGCACCACCACCCGAGGGACTATCGACATGCCAACACCAGCAACGAGCGCAGCACCCATCATCCTCACCGGCGACCGCCCGACCGGCCCGCTCCACCTTGGCCACTACGTGGGCAGCCTGCGCAACCGCGTCACTTACCAGCGCGACTACCGCCAGTTCATCATGCTGGCCGACGCCCAGGCCCTGACCGACAATATGGACGACCCGGCCAAGGTCCAGCGCAACGTGATCGAAGTGGCGCTCGACTACCTGGCGACCGGGATCGACCCGGCCCAGTCGACCATATTGATCCAGTCGCAGATTCCGGAACTGGCCGAACTGACCTTTTACTACCTGAACCTGGTGACGGTGGCGCGCCTGGAGCGCAACCCGACCGTCAAGGAAGAAATCCGCCTGCGCGGCTTCGAGCGCGACATTCCGGCCGGCTTTTTGACCTATCCGGCCAGCCAGGCGGCCGACATCACCGCGTTCAAGGCGGTGCTGGTGCCGGTCGGCGAAGACCAGGTGCCGATGATCGAACAGACCAATGAAATCGTGCGCCGCTTTAACCGCATCGCCGGCGCCGAAGTGCTGGTCGAAGCGAAGGCGCTGGTGCCGGAAATCGGGCGTCTGCCGGGCATCGACGGCAAGGCCAAGATGAGCAAGTCGCTCGGCAACACGATCAACCTGTCGGCCAGCGCCGACGAAGTGCGTGCGGCCGTCAAGAAGGTCTACACCGACCCGCTGCACCTGCGCGTGGCCGATCCCGGCCATATCGAAGGCAATATCGCGTTCGCCTACCTCGATGCCTTCGATCCGGAAAAGGAAGCGCTGGCCGAGATGAAGGCGCATTACCAGCGCGGCGGCCTGGCCGACAGCATCGTCAAGGCGCGCCTGGAACTGTGCCTGCAAGAATTCCTGACCCCAATCCGCGCCCGCCGCGCCGAGCTGGAAAAGGACCGCGGCCACGTGATGCAGATCCTGAAAGAAGGCACGGCGCGCGCACGCGAAGTGGCGGCGCGCACGGCCGATGAAGTCAAGCGCGCGATGGGCCTGAGCTACTTCTGATCCGGTCGCGGGCGCTCAGCGGTAGCGGGCCGGGATCTGGCCCCCGCTGCCGTCGTCAATCAGGCCATTGATGGCCTGGTTGATTTCCTCGAACGGCACCCGCGCCGTCTTCGAAAAGACGCATCCGCCAGCGGCATGCACTTGTTCACGGGTACGAATGCGAAAACTCGCAGATGGAGGTGCGCCAAGGTACCTAAGTGGTAAGGATGAGAAGAACGACGATGACAACGAGAGCCAGCACCGGAATCACAAACGGCTTGACCAAATCAACGGCTAAGTGTCTTGGCAAATTCAAGGCCTCGTTCGCATAATCGATCACCCTTCTGATTTCTGCGTCATCAAATTCATGATTTGCCCTGCAGCGATAAACGCCCCAATCTTACGCAATTCCACCTGGTTTTTACTTAAATCGGCCTCATCCAGAACATAGGCCATAGACAATATAATTGACTTCGCCATGTCCTGATCGGTTTCCGGTTCATAACCACATCTTGCACAGGCCGCTTGCGGGGTCGTCTTATGTTCCCCGCATTTGATGCAAAAAAATATAGCTCATTGACAATCATCTAAAAATCGCCCAGCAAATCAAGCGCATCTTCCGGCCGGGGCACGCAAAGAACTGTAAATAACTCTGCGCAGTCTGATGATCTTTCAACCAGCTCAGCCATCTTCTCAGGCTGCCTAACTAGCTCCGGTTTCTCGCTATCCTCAAGATATCCCAAGCTCTCCGGGTGTCGCCGGATATACTCGGCCACAAGTCTGCGGACTTCCTCGAAAGGAAAATCCGGCAGTGGCCTGAGTGTCACGGCAATTCGGCGCCATGGGCCATTGAAAAAAGAGAGGACTTTCCCTACGATAGTTTTTCCATCGAGTTCGCAAAATTGAATGCCTTCAATCCGTGATACTGAACCATCGCGATAGACAACTAACGTACCGAGGTGCCTGCGCAACAATTTATGCTTTGACCCTGACGACAATTTAAAAGCATCCGAACTGTGCGGATGGACGGTTTGCTCTTGCTGATTTAACAGAAGTACAGTTTCGCAGCCATCATTTGCATTCACATTTATCTCCCCCCGCCCGCCCTCCAGTCCCGCCCAAAACCGATCCAGCGGTTAGCTCACCCATCCATGAAGGCGCGCCGAGCCAAGCAAGATTTGCATGGCGTCCCAACCAGTTATTAAATGGTGCCGAAATGGGATTGATATTCCAGGGCTGGTTTTTTATCGACTCCGAAACGTACTTTCCTATACCCTGATTCTGCTCAAATAACCAATGATGCCGTTGCTGCCCCGGCTTTAAATCGTGAATGTGACTCCGTCTCATCCACGCGGCAGTGGCTCCCCAACTATGCGAGCCCTTTTTTATATAAAATACCTTTTTTACCATCGCATTTACGATGCCACCACCGATCAGACTGAGGCCGACTTGACCCAGATCAATGCAACGCCAATTCCCATCGTGTTGATATAGTTGCAACCCAATGTCTGCTATACCAAGAACAGCGCCCCAGGCAATCCGACCGTCGGGATCTACGAAGGACAAAGGATTGCCCTCTGCATAAGGATAGAGGTTCGTCCCTCCTCCCAACCCGTTCGGGTCACTCTGGAGATACCGTCCGGTCACAGGATCATAGTATCGGTGCCAGTTATACCAAAGCCCCGTCTCGGTATCGTAATACTGGCCGGGGAATCCGACGTTGAGGCCACCAATCGAGTCAGAAATCACACGCCGGTCAAAAGCAGCATTGGCGGCGCGCCAGACCTTGGCTCCGTCAGCGTTGGTCAGCACTTCAGGACGCCCGAGCTGATCGTTATGACTCGCGAAAAACGCACCGTTGCGCGCGATCCCCAGAAGTTGCCCACCAAGCCAGACATAGTGCGTCGTTGTCGCGCCAACCTCCGCAAGCAATTCACCATCAGGACCGTAGATTGTCCTGACCCCTGCGCCTTTAGATATCTTCAGGACCCGTTGGTTCAATCCGTTGACGCGATAATCGCCGATCTGCGCGCCATTGATCCACACCCCGTTCATCCTGTTGAATGCATCGTATGTGTATTTCCGGTTACCGTCGTGGCGATGCTCGATGGTCGCGTCACCTAAGGCGTCATACTCGAACCGACGCGATTGCCCACCGCCAGCCCAGTTTTGCAGGCGGTTAGTGTTTGCAAAGAATCCGTAGTTGTACTCGCCCTGGGCCTCCCTGCTGTGCTTCAGGCGATTGCCAGCGTCGTCCCACCCAAAATATTGGTGATCTCCAATGCGCGTCGCGCTGGCAACTCGGCCGGCTTCATCATACCAATACTCGACCGTCAGATCTGGGAACACAGTGTCGGTAATTTTTGAAATAGTTCCTTTCGGATGATAATCAAAGTTGAGGCTATGAATGCCAGGCGTTACAAGCTGGTCCAGTCGCCCGTCTACGTCAAAGGTGAGCATGCGCGGGAGCCCGTTGCCAAAGCGCCAGCCATACGGGACGTCCGTAGCCGGCTGGTAGATGAAGCCATCGGCAATGGTCGCCCATTTGCCGCTCAGGTTGCTGCGCATCTTGGTCAGGCGGCCATTGGCGTCGTAGTCATAGCCGAGATGAAGACCACTCGACATCGCCATCCCGCTCAGCCTGCCCGACGCGTCATAGGCCCATTTTGTCCAGAATGTACTACCGTAAATATCGTTGCTCTGAAGGACCACGTTCCCGGCGATGTCATACGCGTAGTCGGTACGTCCAGTTGCGTCTGTCATGCTTGTCATCCGTCCTTTTCCCAAGTGACCTTCGTCATAGTTGAAGGATTCAGTTGTGTTGCCGCTGCGACGCGAACGCAAGCGACCGATGTCGTCCCAAGTGTAGGTAATAACCCTGCCGTCGGCGCGCGTCTCGTGCGTCAGACGGCCGAGGTCATCATAGGCATCGAACGTGGTTACGCCACGGTCGGCACTATCGATGCGAAGCACGTCGCCGAAGTTATTGTAGGCATAGTTAGTTCTGACGTTGCGAGGATCAATGACTGTTGCCAGCCGTCCGGCGACGTCGTATTCGAAGCCAATGATGCCGCCATCGGGATTGGTTTGTTTAGTCAACCGGTTTTGCGCGTCGTATTCATAGAACGTGCCTTTGCCGTCTCCGCCGTATTCCGCCTCAATGTTTCCGTTGGCATCGTAACGGGTGTCTTCACGCTCGCCTTTGCTGTTGACCCTTTGATAGGGCCTCCCCAATGAATCGAGCAGTGTCAATGCACTAAATTCGCCGCTGGCCGTGCCAACGGGACCGCTGGCTCCGGCCGAGGGAACGTTGCGGGGCGAGGAACTGCGTAACGAATTGGCGGCAACATCGTACTTTGTGGTTGTGTACTGGTGCTGCGCATTGCCAACTGCCTCCTGGCGTCCGGATGGGGTATAGGCATACCGTGTCACGCTGCCGTCGGAATGATTAAGGATTACTGGCTGGCGATTGCTGTTGTAGGCAATGCGCGTAATGCGATTGCCGTACTCGGTCACGGATGCCAACGTGCCGTTCGGGTTATATGTGTAGCTCGTCACCAAGCCATTGATATCGGTGGTCGTGCCAGGCAGGCCAAGTCCGGTGTAATTACCGTAGTACGCCACTTGCCCGAGCGGGTTGACGAGCGAGCTGACCCGGCCGTACGTGTCGTAGTTCACCTTCGTTTGCACGTCACGGCCACCCAGGACGGAATTGGTGACTTTGAACGCCATTGTGCTATTCGGATGAAAGCCATAGCCGTATCGGTCGATCCGTTGTTTGCCGCTCTTCAAATCGGTGATTCTGGTTTCTGCAATCAGCCCGTGTGCATGTCCACCCGAATGGTACGCATAGCTGACACTGGAATGGCTGTCGCCGCTTGCGCTTTTATAGATTGTTTCGACCAGGTTGTCGTTGTCCCAGCGGTGCTCTGTCCGCAGCGCGGCGGGCGTTCCGTCCGCAGTGATCTTTTCACGCAGATGTCCATCGATGTCGTAGACATATCTAGTCGCGTTGCCCTTCCAGTCTGATGTCCATTGCAGATAGCCGTTCTCATCATACGAAGTTTGCGCACTGGCGCCAGTGCAGGTCGCAGTCGGCGCACGATCGATCTTACTGATCTTCAGTTCCCCAGCCACGTTCTCAAAACTGTAGCGGATTTCCTGGCCTTTTGCGTTCGTAACAACGGTGAGATCCTTGGCGTAATTGAAGACGTCTTTTTCCTCATTGCCGGCAAGGGCACTTACATGGACCCGGCGATCCCCATGGTAGCTGTAGGTGCTGTGGCGGATTCCGCCAATCGAAGTGCCCGTCAGCAGTGTCGGATCGCCAGCCTCGTAATGATATTCGCGTACGTCCCCGCCAGGGGCAGTCACTTTCGTCAACATGCCGTTGCCGTTGTACTTGTAATCCCAAATGCTGCCGTTGGTGTCTTGGACCGCTGCAACACGCCCGTCACCGCCCCAGCTCAGCTTGACCGACTGACCCGGCCTGTTTTCAATCGCTACCAGCTTGGGGCCGTCGTAATAAAATTTCCGCACGAGCAGGTTCGCTTTGTCGTATATTTCCTCGATCCCGCGATTGACGCCGAAGACGAATCTGGCCCTTTCCTTTTGAAGCGTGACGTTTTCGCGCGGCTTGAAGGTAATTTTCGCGAGAGTCGAACCCTTTCCGTAGTGGTAATAATATTCGTCAGGTCGTTTTGCAGGCGGCTTTTCAGGAGTGGCGCGCGCGTCCGGGCTGATCGCCCGCTTTTGGTCAGAGGGCAGCCATAACCAGTCTTGCTCGATAAGCGGACCGTGTCCACTATATTTGTACTCAATCGCGGTTCCGTTTTCGGCAATATGCGTGATTCTCTGGGGCACGCAGTCGAAATCCTGATGAGGTTTAAAACAAGCAGCGTAGGTCAACCTTGGCGTGTCCAAGGTAGAAAGCCAGTGCTTGCCGAACAGAGTTCCTTCCGCATGCTGGCTGCGGTAAGTTCGCGTAAGCGACAAGCCATACAAACCTTGGGATTCGAAGTCGGATTCCGTCGCAACCTTTTCTCCAGTAGCGAGCACTACCGGGTTGGCGGTTGTCTTGCAGTCCTGTTCAGACTCTTTGTTCGAATTACCTTGCGACGGAGGCGCGGCCTTGAGCGGACCGCCACCTTTATCTGATTTTATCGTGTAACTGTCGAGACCAAAACCGGCGCGAAAATCGAAAATAAACGACTCCGGTTTCGGCCGCTCTCCATTCACAGGCACCACGATCATCCCGTTCTCTACAGTACCTTGCAGAGTTCGCGCCACGTTGTTGGTGTCGGTGATTTCTGGAATCCCGGACGCCTTTAAGGGCAATAGGAACAACAGCGAAATGAAAATGACTTTTGGCGGTTTCATAAACATCCCAGCTTAAATTTGACAAACTGAGCAATGGAGGGGAACCAGCCTTCCACTTTATGAAACCGTTGAATGCACAACAAGTGGCATCTCCGCACGGCTTGTTTTTCCTCAAGAACGCGCCGAAAAATGTAGCTTGCCGTCGCAGCAAAACATCATCTTGGAGAGCATGGTCGGGGTATCACCCGTGAAGCAGCAACGCCATGAGCTATTTATGCCGCCAACGTAATCGAGCTGCCGCGCGCACGCGAAGTGGCGGCGCGCACGGCCGACGAGGTCAAGCGGGCGATGGGCCTGAGCTACTTCTGATCCGGTTGCGGGCGCTCAGCGGTAGCGCGCCAGGATCTGTTCCACGCTGCCGTCGTCGATCAGGCCATTGATGGCCTGGTTGATCTCCACGAACGGCACCCGCGCCGTCTTCGAGAAAGCGCATTGCGCCTTGAACGAGGCGAACACCAGGTCCTGGCGCAGGCGCAGGGTCTTGTTGATGCGCTTCTGGTAGGCCAGGGTCGCCTGCCCGATCACCGTGTGGCGCACGCCGCCGGCCATCAGCTTGCGCAGGTTTTCTTCCATCGTGGGCGATTCGCTGCGCTGGAAACGCAGCCCCAGCACCTGCTCGACGCGCGGATAGCGGTAGCCGGCCACCGTGCCCACCGGGCGGTCGCGCAGGTCGGCCAGCGAGCGCACCGGCGGCGCGCCCTCGACCGAGGCGACCAGTTCGGCGTCGGGAATAAGCGGCTGGCTCCAGTCGTACTGCCCGTCGATCCAGAACGGGCGCACATAACAGATGCCATCGGCCTTGCCGGCGGCCAGCGCCTCGCTCACCTGCTCCCCCGCCACGCTGACATGGACGATGCCGCGCCCGAGCCGCTGCGCGATCGCCTCGTCCAGGTCTTTCAGGATGCCGCCGCTGAGCTTATCGTTGTGAAACCGCGCCAGCGGCATGTTTTGGTTCAGGGGCGCGATCATGATCAGGTCGGCGCCCGGCGCGGCAACACCTGCGAGAGGGACAATCAGCGCGGCGAGGCAGGCGGAACGCTTGAACATGGGTTGGCCAGGTGGTCGGACGGTGTGTTCAATGTACCATCGCCGCCATTATTCGACGCATTATTTTGTTGCTCCGAGGCCACGAGCCGCGTAAAAGCGCCGGATGCGCAACAGGCACCGGGTGGCGGGCAGTGGCTGCCGCGCCGGAACGCGGCGCGGTGTCGCCGACGCCGAATGAGGTCGTGTAAGGCCGCCGCTTTTATCTGAACGGCAAGAGCGCGCACCGCCCTTGCCAGCTGCGCCATTCCGATCCGACGTTTTTTCCTTTTCTGTCTCAATCGCGCCACGCTGCTGCGTGACTCTTCCGTACACGCGTCGAAATGGCATACACTACGAGTTTCCTATAAGCATCAATATTTTCGGATGAGCTACATCTTGAAAGTGGTGGTCCCGCCAGTGCCTTCCGACAATCTGTCTGTCCGGGGGTTTGCCAACACGCTCGCGCATACGTCGATGGACTTGCCGCCGTCGGCGCGCTTGCTGCAATTCTATGAAGCGATCACGGCCAGGTATCCGTGCGCGTCGAGCGGCGCCTACAGCAGGGCCAGCGCGGCCGCCTGCCCGTGGGCCGACACGCCGCTGATCGATTGCCTGACGGGCGACATCGGCGTGATCAGCCTGTCGTACAAGAATATCGAAGTGCTTTCCTTCGTGCTGCGCCGGGCGGGCGCGCTGTCGCTGACGGTGATCGATACCCAGGCCGGCCTGGTGTACCGTCCGGCGCGCTTTCGCGTGGTGCTCACCAGCATCCAGAAAAACGTGAATACGGCGGCCATGCTGGGCAAGCTGGTGCCGCTGCTTAAATGCACGCCCGAACAGGCGGCCTCCATGCTGGCCACGCCGAACGCGGTCCTGCGCAGCCGGCTCGACCACGTCACGGCGCAGCGCCTGGTTGCCACCATGCACCTGCTCGGCTGCAATTGCAGCGTCGAGAAAGAACCGTCGCGTTCGGCGCAGAAAGCGGCGGCCAAGCCGGCTGCGGCGCCCGGCGCGCCGCGGGTGCCGGCCCCGCGGGCACGGGCACAGGCGCGGATGCCGGCACCGTTTGCGATGGCATACAAGGCCGTCGCCAACCGCGCCGTCTGCTTTGTGCAAGCACTGCTCGAACGCCTGTGGGAACGCATGACGGCCACCCGCCCGTATTCCTGATGGCGTGAGGCGGCGACCCTGGCCACCATGGTAGGATGCGCGCGGCGGGCCGCCGCGTGCGGCGCCCTCCTCCACGGCCACCAAGGACTTCCATGAAACTGCTGCTGAACACGATCGGTTGCCTTGCCGTGCTGCTGGGCGTCCTCGGCATTTTCCTGCCATTGTTGCCGACCACACCCTTCCTGCTGCTCGCCTCGGCCTGTTTTGCACGCGGCTCGACCCGCATGCACGCCTGGCTGCTGGGGAACAAAGTCTTCGGGAAATATCTGAGCGATTTCGAGCAGGGACGCGGCATTCCGCGCCGCGCCAAGATCACCATACTCGTGCTGATGTGGGCCTCGCTGGGGTACTCGATGCTGCGCCTGCAGCGCACCAGCCTGACCCTGCTGCTGCTCTGTATCGGCGCCGGCGTGACGATTTACCTGCTGCGCTATGTGCCCACGGGTGCACCGCGCGCGGCGCGGCTCGATGGCCCCGGCCCGGGCTGATGGCGCGTTGACGCGCCCGGTGTGACGCGGACAAAAAAAAGCCGGGAGCGCCCGCTAACGGCGCTCCCGGCTTTTTTACGCATCAATTAATGCATGATGCCTTCTTTGACAAAATACTTGCGCGCATAAGCGAGCAGCTGGCCGTCGTTCGGATGATCGACGGTTTCGACGCTGACCACTTTGGCAGCCACGGCGGCGTGCTGCTTTTCCAGGTGCTTGATGAAGACCAGCTTTTCCTGGCCAGGGCCGACGATCAGGATTTCCTGAGCGGCTTCGATGGCGGCGGCGATTTCGTTCAGGTAATCGGGATTCTGTTCCGATTCGATGCTGGCATCGACGCCGGATTTTTTGTGCTGCGAGTGCACGGAGGCGGTCTTGATGACTTCCGATTCGGCGGCATCGCGCGTGAAATGGATAACGTGTGCTTCGGCCTGGTCGAGCCAGACGACGACGTGATTGAATGACATGGTGGTATTCCTTGAGATGAAGCGTGATCGTGCGCGGACGACGGCCAGGGATATCAGGCGCGACGCAAAAAGACGGCGCGGCATTCTGGGCCGCGCCTTAAACGGAAACTGCACCGGCTGGGGGCCGGCGCATTGCAATCGAATGAGACCAGTGTGCCCGCATTGAGCGGGCCCGTCCGTTCGGAAGCGCACGTAGCCGGAATGTCAATTTTTAGGCGGCGACAGGCGCTTCAGCGCCCCTGCAAGATCGCTTCCAGCGCCAGCTCGGAGCTGTTCAGCGCCCCTTCGACAAAGCCCTGGTAATCGGAATACGCTTCGCCGACGATGTGCACGTTCTTCGCGCCGCTGCCGAAGTCGAACGCCTTGAAGGCATCCATCACTTTCCATGAGCGCACACCAGGCTGCCAGCCATGGTTGGCGGCGCCGTACGGCGCGCGCGCCCAGTCGCGGATGCCGTAGGTGATGATCGAATTGCGGATGTAGGCCGTGGCCTGGTCCAGGGTCTGGTCGCGAAACACCGCCTTCGAGTGGTCGTTGAGCTTGAGGTGCGATTCGTTCGTTTCCAGCAGGCGCTTGACGTCGCGCGCGACGAACAGGGCAAAGGCGTCGACGATGCGCGCATCCTGGTCGACTTCGGCGCGGTCGTGCTTGTCCGGCTCGCTCAGGTAATGGCGCCAGAATTCGGTCGACGGGCGGTCCATGTACAGCAGCACCATGCCGTGGCCGTCCATATCGCGCCCCTGCTGACGGCGGAAGTAATGCACTTCGCGGGTGGGCAGGCAGTTGGCGTATTGCTGCGGCGGCTGGTCGTAATCCCACCAAGGCGCGTTGCTCACGAAGAAAATCTTCAGCATCGGAAAACCGTTGACGGCATCCAGATGGGTCGCGATGTGTTCGGGCAGGTGCTGCGCCAGCTTGACCAGCGGCATGCGCGGCAGCGCCAGGATCAGGCGCGCCGCCTGCAGCTTGATGGTGTCGTTCTTGGTGCGCACGTCCAGTTCCATGGTGGCCTGGCCCAGCGCGGTGGGACGGAAACCGAGCAGGGTGTGGCCGCCGGCCAGGGTGATGTTGGGCAGGCTGTGGATCTTGGCCATCAGGCCGTCGGTCAGCTTGGCCGAACCGCCGGCGATGCTGGCCAGCTTCCGGCCCACGGTTTTGAGCGCGCGCAGCCACCAGATGATCCATTCGATCGCGTTCAGGTTTTCCGGAATCATGTGATAGAAGGTGCCGGTGTCGCGCAGCTTGACCAGCGCACGGTGGCTCAGGATGCCGTGGCCGGACATCACGTTCCAGAAACCGGTGGCCCACAGCGGATGGCCGTGCAGCTGCGCATGGCGGCGCAGGCGGTTGTAATCCGCTTCGCTCAAGCCGTCGATCCAGTCCTGGTCGTTGGGGTCGCGTCCCATCACCAGCATGATGCCGCGCTTGAGCAGTTGCAGCGAGTTCAGGCCCTGTTCTTCGGGCGGCAACTGGCTGTCGGGCGCGCTGATTTCGTCGGCCGAGGGACCGGAAAAATCGACCAGTCCCACGCCCAGTTCGGCGCACAGCTGGGCAAAGCGCGGCTGCAAGGTCGGCTCGAAGCGCATCGGGCCGTATTCGGCGATGAAGCCATCCATGTCTTCGGTTTCGATGCGCCCGCCCCAGCGATCGGAAGACGCTTCCAGGATCAGGACCTGGTGCCCGGCTTCGGCCAGCCGGATGGCGCAATACAGGCCGGAGACGCCGCCGCCGGCAATGACGATTTGTTGTTCTGACATGGGAACGATTTACGCGGATGGGATGCCGTGGGCACCGAGGGCGCGATTGTGCCATGTAATTGATGAGCTTGGCAGGGGTGACATCGCCACGTTGACGGTGTTAGCGCTACCGCCGCAGCGCCGGCGTGGCGCGCGATTGCGCGGCTTCGGCCTGGATCCATTCCACGAAAGCGCGCGCGCCCGAGGCGGCAAAGGTGTCCGGCAGACCGACCAGGTAATAGCCGAACTGCGTCGGCCATTGCTGCTCCAGCGCCTTGCGCAGATGACCTTTCGCCAGGTCGGCGCCGGCGTAGATATCGCGCACCAGCGCCAGCCCCTGCCCTTCGATGGCGGCGCGCACCAGCAAATGCTCGTCGCTGAACGAGAGGCCGCGTCGCGCCTTGGGCGATGCGTTGCCGTGGGCCTGCAGCCACAACGACCAATCGCGGCGTTCACCGTCATGCAGCAGGGGGTAGGCCAGGCAATCGGCCGGGCAGCGAATGGGCGGCCCCTGGCGCAGCAAGGCCGGCGCGCCGACCACGATCATTTCGGGCGACATCAGCGGGCGCGATTCGAGTCCGGGATAGCTTCCCAGGCCGTGCCGGATGGCAAAATCGACCGCGTCATTTTTCAGGTCGACCACGCGCGCATCGCTGTCGATCGAGAGCGACACGTCCGGATGGCGGCTGGCGAAATCGCCCAGGCGCGGCAATAACCATCCGGAAGCGAGCGATGGCATCACGCTCACCACCAGTTGCCCGGTGGCGTGATCCGCCAGGCTCCGGCGCGAGACCGTTTCGATCTGCTGAAACGGCGCCTGGATATCGGCATACAAGGCCGCGCCGGCCGCGGTTGGCGTGACGCCGGCACGGGTGCGCTCGAACAGGCGCTGACCGTGCCGCAGTTCCAGCTCGCGCATGCGCTGGCTGATGGCGCCGGCGCTGACATGCAATTCGCGCGCGGCCTCTTTCATGCTGCCGGCGCGGCAAACGACAAAGAACGTATAAAAATTCTGGAGCGGGATGTGCATGACTTCACTTTAGCTCAGCTAACGTGACAGCGGCAACAGATCGTTTGCGCTCACCGATCGCCGGCTTTACGCTCGGGGCTCCACATTTGAACAAGGCCGCCGCGCATCGCCATGACTACCATTTCCCCGTTTCGCCCGGCACTGGAACGTGCCCTGAGCCACGCACTGGCCCATCTGGATCATCTGGAACAGCAACCGGTCGGGGCCCGCGCCAGCCTCGACACGCTGCGCGCACGTCTGTCCAGGCCGTTAAGCGATGGCGGCATGCCAGCCGCCCAAGTGATCGACGAACTGGCCGCCGACACGGCCGGCGGCATCACTGGCAGCGCAGGCGGGCGTTTCTTCGGCTGGGTGATCGGCGGCGCGTTGCCGGCCGCGCTGGCGGCCGACTGGCTCACCAGCGCCTGGGACCAGAACGCAGCCGCGTATGCCTGCGCGCCGGCCGTGACCGTGATTGAAGAGGTCTGCGGCGCCTGGCTGAAGGAATTGCTCGGCCTGCCGGGTGGCGCCAGCTTCGCCCTCACCAGCGGCTGCCAGATGGCGCATGCGACCGCCCTGGCGGCGGCCCGCAATGCGCTGCTGGCGCGCCGTGGATGGGATGTCGAACGCAATGGCCTGTGCGGCGCGCCGCCGATCCGCATTCTGAGCGGCGACCAGTTCCACGCCAGCATCACCCGCGCGGCCCGCTTGCTGGGCCTGGGCACCGGCGCCGTGAGCGGCCTGCCCGTCAACCAGGCCGGCCAGCTCGAAGCGGCGACGCTGCAACAGGCGCTGATCGACAGCGCCGGCGCAGCCGTCATCGTGCTGCTGCAGGCGGGCGACCTCAACATCGGCGCCTATGATCGTTTCGCCGATCTGATTCCCCTGGCGCACCGCTACGGCGCCTGGGTGCACGTGGATGGCGCCTTCGGCCTGTGGGCTAACGCCAGCGCGCGCTACCGCCATCTGCTCGCTGGCGTGGCGCAGGCCGATTCCTGGGCGACCGACGGTCACAAGTGGCTCAACGTACCCTACGACAGCGGGTTTGCCTTTATTGCCGATGCCGATGCGCAGCGGCGCGCCATGTCTTACGAAGCCAGTTATGTTGCCCACAGCGATCAGGTGCGCGAGCCGGCGGACTGGAATCCGGAATGGTCGCGGCGCGGGCGCGGCGTGGCCGCCTATGCCGCCCTGCGCGAGCTCGGACGCGGTGGCGTCGAAGCCATGATCGAGCGCTGTTGCGCGGCGGCGCACGCACTCGTGACCGGCATTGCCGCCCTGCCCGGCGTTGAACTTGTGTGGGAACCGCAGGTCAATCAGGGGCTGGTGCGTTTTCTCGATCCCACCCCGGGCGCCACCCAACGCGAGCACGACCGCCGGACGGATGCGGTCACCAGCGCCGTGCTGGCCAGCGGCGAGGCGCTGTTCAGTAACACCAGTTGGCGCGGCAAGCGCTGCATGCGGGTATCGGTATGCAATTGGCAGACCGGCGACGCCGATGTCGCGCGCGCGGTGGCGGCGGTCGCGCAAGCCTTGCGGTCGCGGGAAAAGGCTGGCGGATAGCGCAAAAGACCGCTGTCGGGCCGCTGTCGGGTGATTTTCGTCACCGACACGGCACAAATCGGTCAATACTCATGGTTCACCAGCCTCGGGAACCATGATGATTCTTAAACAACTGCGTATCAGCCGCCATCTTTCTCAAGAACAGCTGGCCCAGATGTCGGGCTTGAGCGTCAGGACGATCCAGCGCATCGAAAGCGGCCACAAGGCCAGTGTGGAATCGCTCAAATGTCTTGCGGCGGTGCTTGAAGTGGAGGTGTCGACCCTGAACGAGGAGACATTCGTGATCGACAAACACGCGCTCGACTGGCACACGCTGCCGCTGTGGCTGCGCTGCTGGTTCGGTTTCAGCTTTCTGCATATGCACCCGACCCGGCGCGTGGCCAAACGCATCGAAGCCGTGTCGCACGCCAGCGGGTTTCTGTTTTGCCTGCTGGGATTTGTGAGCGAAGCGGCGCTGGCCGGGGGCTTGATCATGCTGTCCACGGCGTATCTGTTCTACTTGCTGTCGTGGCAGGGCGACCGCTACGGCATCTGGGTGGATGCCCCAGTTGACGACACGCAAGCCGCACCGGCTTACTCCAGGTTCTCGTGAAACCCGCTGCCGCCGCGCTTCCAGTAGGCAGCGGCGCGGATGGCAGTCTTGTCCATGCCTTTGACGCCGACCAGCTCCTGGCGCACGGCGGCCATGGTGGCAGCCTCGCCGGCGCACCAGGCATAGCCGTCGCCGGCCGGCAGCGTCCAGGCCTGTACGGCGGCCAGCAGTTCGGCATCGCTGGCGACCCAGCGCAGGTCGACCTCGGCCTGGCTGGCAAAGGCGCGGCGGTCGGCGGCATCGTCCACCTTGACGATCACGGTGGCGCGGGCGCCGGCGGGCAGCTCCTCCAGGCGGCGCGAAATCGCCGGCAAGCCGGTTTCGTCGCCGACCAGCAAATGCCACTCGTAATCGACCGGAATGATCAGCGAGCCCTTGGGGCCGCCGATGATCACCTGCTGGCCCGGCTCGGCCTGGGCTGCCCATGCCGCACAGGGGCCGTCGCCGAGCAGGGCGAATTCGATGACCAGCTCGCCGGCGGCCGGGTCGACGCTGCGCGGGGTGTAGTCGCGCCTGATGGCGTCGGAACCGTCGCCAAGAATGAACTTGACGTGGTCGTCGAACGAGGCGCTGTGGAAGTCGTGCAGCGCCGGGCCGCCGAACGTAATGCTGCGGAAATGGCTGCCGATGGCGCGCACGCTCAGCACCTCGACCTGGCGAATCTTGAGCTCGTGGCGCACACGCTGCACACGGCTGACGCGAGAGTCTATACTCATGTCTTTATCTTTCAATTGGTTGACAATGTCACCTATCATCCACGAATCGAATGACAATGTCAACCATTCTGCTGAGGCTAGGCCTGGCGCGGCGCGGCCTGGCGCGGCCCGGCCTGGCGCGGCGCGGCAGGATGTCGTGCTGGAGCTGATTCATTCGATCATGCACCAGTACCGTTCGCAGCAATTCCAGGCATTGCGCGACGGCCAGCATGAGCTGACGCATATGGAAGCGAACGTGCTGGCGTTTTTCGGCCATCATCCGGGCTCGACCCAGAGCGAGCTGGCGCGCCACAGCGGACGCGACAAGGCGCAGGTGGCGCGCCTGATCACGGGGCTGCGCGAACGCGGATTGCTGCATGGGCAAGCCGATGCGGCCGACCGCCGCAACACGCGCCTGTCGCTGACCGACGCCGGCCGGGCCATCCAGCAGGCGGCCCAGGCCGAAGCGGGCAAGCTGAACGCGCAGGCGGTACGGGGGATGAACGGGGAGCAGCAGGAAGTGCTGCTCGCCCTGCTGTTGCAGGTGAAGGACAATCTGGACCGGGCCGGGTAGGAACGGCAGTCGCGCCAGGGAACCTGCCACCGCCAGGCTCCCGGGCTACTGCTAGTGCTGCACGATGCTGGTGCGATTGGCGCTGCCCGATTGGGTAATGCTGGCGAAAAAGCCATTGCCATTCTGGGCGATCGTCGCGATGTTCGGCGTGTCGTAGTTCTTGCCGCCGTTTTGCGTGACGGACGCGATATTGCTGTTACCGGTCTGGGTAATGAGCGACTGGCTGTAGTCCAGACGCTGGACGACAGTGGCTTTATTGAGATTACCGGTCTGGACAATCAGGCTGGCATTATCGTTGCCTTGTTCGTCGCTGCTGGCGAGGTTGTTGTTTCCTTTCTGGATGATGGACTGCTGGCGCGTGAAGTAGGAATTGTTTTGCCTGACGCTGGCGTTATTCGCATTGCCCAGCTGCTGCACTTCGACACCCGAATACACGGCGTCATTCTGATCGATCGTGACCTTGTTCAAATTGCCGGTCTGTACGACCAGCGGCCCGCCAAAACCCGAATTGACCTGTTTCGCCGTGATGTCGTTGTCGTTGCCGGTCTGGTAGGCCCGGATACTGAAAGGGAATAACCCGAGCTGGTCGACATTGACCGCATTGCGGTTGCCAATTTGCTCGATCGTATTGGCTACTTCACCGGAATTCTTTTGCTTCACGACAGCTTTGTTGTCGCTGCCGAGTTGCTTGATGTTCGTACCGCTGCGGTGGATATTGTCCTGCGCTATGCTTGCCGCGTTTTTGTTTCCGGTCTGGACAATCTCGGCATAGGCATCGTAGGACCGCACCTGAAGGATGCCCGGCGTTTTCGCTGCCGGATCCCCGGCGACATTGTGATTGCCTGTCTGCTTGATCGCGGCGCGCAGTTCATAGTATTCGTAATCGGGCGCCTTCTGGTCCACGTACAGCGTGTTGCCTGTGCCGGCTTGTGAGGTGGTCACGGTCGGCTGGGCCGAGACGGCGCCGCAGGCAAACGCCATGGCGAACGCTGCGGCGATGGTTGAGAGTATTGTTTTCATGAGTTTCTCCTTGAAATTGCTGCGCAAAAAGGTGGCAGCGAAAGGTCGATGCCGCCCCGCACGCAGTGCGAACGGGCTGCTTCAAGAGTCGAGTGTATCGGTCGATTCTGGCCTCCGTTTGATGCTTCTCAACCGCTGAGACCGCTATCTTTCGGCATGATCACCCAGGTGCAGGCTAGCAATTCAACGCGCGATGTGCAGCGAAAGGCGATTTGCTGGCGCCGCAACCGGCATCGGATGCGTTATCATCCTGTTAATATAATCAGGCGAAAAAAATATGAGTATGGCGTGGCGACTTGTCTTCCTTGGATGGATGCTGATCATGAGCGCGCGCGCTTTTGCCCAGGGTCCCGCCGCTGAACCTCATCAGGCGCCGGCAAGCGCCCCGTCCTCACGTACGGCTGGCGATATCAAGACCGAGCTGATCAGGCAGATGCAGAAAGATGGCTATCTGAGCGAACGGATGGCAAAGGAAGCCGCCGGCAAATATGTCAGCCCGAGCGACTTCCGGGAAACGGCGGCAGGCGCCGTCAAAGCGGAAGCGAGCCAGCCATCGGTCTGGTCGCGCTATATGTCCTGGGTCAATCTCATCAAGGTCGTTGCGGTGATCTGCTTCCTGGTGGTGTTTTACGAAACGGTGCTCAAGGTGGCCAAGGCGCTATGGACCTATGTGATCAAGGTGCCGACCATTGTGTATCAGCTGGTTTTCCTGTCCCTCACAGGACTTGGAACGCTGTGGCCGGCGGCGATGTGGCCATCGCAGGCTTTCTACCTGGCGCTGTTTTGCGGATTCGCCAACGTGCTCCTGGTTGCCTGGATTGCCGATACCTACAAAGTGGTTCCGGAAACGCTGAAAAAAATGATACCGCTGTTTCGCCGGGCGCCGGCAAGTACGGCTTGTGCGCTGGGGATGGTGTATTTTGGCGCGCTGGCATTGATGCATCAGTCCAGCATTTTCGGATTTTTCGCCGCGGTGTGTTTGTCGGGCGTGCTTTCCTTTTACATGGTCTATACGCCGGGCACGCTGTATCTGAAACTGGACGAGCGCATGTTGAAGGGCGTTGTTTTCGGCCACCTGATCGTGCTGGCGGCTTATTGCATCGTGCGCACCAATGGCATCCATCGGGAATCCATCCAGTATTTCGAGGCGGGCCTGGAGTATTACTGCACCATCGGCCTGGCGCTCGCGCTATTGATCGGCGCATCGCCATGGCCCAGCAGAGCGCACCGCAACCGGTATCTGGCCTTGTTTATCGTGCTGGCGGTATTGGCGAGCCTGGGCTACCTGTTCCTGGACCTGAAAGTCATCGCCAGCATACTGTTGTGCTTTTTTGTCCTGCTGGTGCTCGAATGGATCGTCTATCTGGGCTTCAAAACCAATATGCTGATCGGCGCCGGCGCACTGGGCGCGTCCCTGTACGCGATCGCGGTACTGCTGGAAAAATACAGTTCGCTGATTATCCTGTCGGGCAGTTAGCGGGGCACTGCGGGGCGGCGCGCGCGGGCGCCGCCTTTCGCGCCGGGTCTCGCCATCGGCAGGCCAATACTGGCCGGGATCCTGTTCGGATGGCACGCCTTTCAGCCTGGTTTCCGGGTCACGGCGCAGAATAGCCTCCTCGGGGATGTCGCCGACCTCCGGGATGGCTTATTTGCGCGCCGGATCCCAATGCTCGACGATCTTCCCATCCCTGATGCGGAACATGTCGAACCAGGTGGTGGTATATTTTTGGCCAGCGGCGGCGGGGTCCGGATATTCCCTGACGAAACCAAGCATGACCAGGTCGCCCTCGGCCATGATCGTCACGAGTGGCGACTTGATCGTCGCGGCGATGGGTTTTACCTTCGACAACTTGGAAAAGAATTTAACGAACCCCTCGCGGCCGGTCGGCACGGTGGGATTGTGCTGGATGTAGGACTCAGCCAGGTATTTGTCCGCCAGTTCGAGATGGCCGCCTTCCAATACCTCGCGCCAGAAATCGTAGACAAAGCGCTTGTTCGCGGCAAGTTTGGGATCCGGGCTTGACAGCAGTTGGGCGTGGTCAGCCGTGGCTTGCACGGGGTCTTGCGCCGAGGCGTGCAGCGGAAGTGCGAATGCGCATGCCGCAACCAGCGAAAAGAATGCCTTGTTCAATCGATGCTCCTGTTCAGAAATGCGGAGCGCCCGTCAGTTTACGACCGCGCCGACACCAGCGACGAGCGCGAGATTGCGCTCATGCGGACTAAATCTTAATGCAGGATAAGATCGCGGTGTGCTTTAACCGATGCATACATCCTTCGTGCCGAAGGGGCCGGCACGACCGCCCCCCACATCGATCCGCGGGGTCTTGAAACGAAAAAAAGGGAGACAATCTCATGTCTCCCTCTTTTTGTACGGAATATTGGTGGGCCTCCCGTGAGTCGAACACGGCACCAACGGATTATGAGTCCGCTGCTCTAACCAAGCATGAGCTAGAGGCCCGAAATCGATGCGACGGGGATGCCGACACGGCCACCAGAAGAAAAGCCTCCCGTCACAAAGTGGCGAGAGGATATGGCTTTTCGCATCAGCCCGTCAAGGCTTAATTACCTTCCAGGAAGCTCTTGAGCTTGTCGGAGCGCGATGGATGACGCAGCTTGCGCAGCGCCTTCGCTTCGATCTGGCGGATCCGCTCGCGCGTCACGTCGAATTGCTTGCCCACTTCTTCCAGGGTGTGGTCGGTCGACATCTCGATGCCGAAACGCATGCGCAGCACTTTCGCTTCGCGCGGCGTCAGGGAATCCAAAACATCCTTGACCACGCCACGCATGGAAGCGTGCAGCGCCGCATCCGATGGCGCCAGGGTGTTGTTGTCTTCGATGAAGTCGCCCAAGTGGGAATCGTCATCGTCGCCAATCGGCGTTTCCATCGAGATCGGCTCTTTCGCGATCTTCATGATCTTGCGGATCTTATCTTCCGGCATTTCCATCTTGATCGCCAGGGTCGCCGGATCAGGTTCCGCGCCGGTTTCCTGCAAGATCTGGCGCGAGATGCGGTTCATCTTGTTGATCGTTTCGATCATGTGCACCGGAATACGGATCGTGCGCGCCTGGTCGGCGATCGAGCGCGTGATGGCCTGGCGAATCCACCACGTTGCATACGTGGAGAACTTGTAGCCGCGGCGGTACTCGAACTTGTCCACGGCCTTCATCAAGCCGATATTGCCTTCCTGGATCAGGTCGAGGAATTGCAGGCCGCGGTTGGTGTACTTCTTGGCGATCGAAATTACCAGGCGCAAGTTGGCCTCGGTCATTTCACGCTTGGCCTTGCGCGCCTTCATTTCACCGGCCGCCATCTGACGGTTGATGTTGCGCAAGTCAGGCAGCGGCAGTACCACGCGCGCCTGCAGATCGATCAGGCGCTGTTGCAGTTCCTTGATCGTCGGAATATTGCGGCCGAGGATGGCGGAGTAAGCATGGCCGGCGTTGACTTCGCCATCGACCCATTCCAGATTCGTTTCATTGCCCGGGAATACCTTGATGAAGTGGGCGCGCGGCATGCCGCACTTGTTCACGGCCACGTCGAGAATCTGCTTCTCGATATGGCGCACTTCATCGACTTGTCCGCGCAGGGTGTCGCACAGCTTCTCGACCACCTTGGCGGTGAAGCGGATGCCGAGCAGTTCGTTGGAAATCGATTCCTGCGCCTTGACGTAGGCTTTCGAGTTGTAGCCGTCTTTCTCGAAGGCCTTGCGCATCTTGTCGAACTGCACCGAGATGATGTCGAACTTTTCCAGCGCCTGGTTTTTCAGCGCTTCGAGCTGTTCGGCCGAGAAACCCGCGGCGCCGGAAGCGTTGTTCTCTTCTTCCTCTTCCTCTTCTTCCTCGTCGGCCTCTTCCTCGTCTTCATCCTCGTCGGTGGCGACCGGCGCCACGACAGGCTCGAGCGGTTCGTCCGGGTCGACCATGCCGTCGACGATTTCGTCGATCTTGATTTCGTCGTTCTGGATGCGGATCGCGGCGGAAATGATTTCGGCGATCGTCACCGGGCAGGCGGAAATGGCCTGGATCATGTCCTTGAGGCCATCTTCAATCCGCTTGGCAATCTCGATCTCGCCTTCGCGCGTGAGCAGCTCGACCGAGCCCATCTCGCGCATATACATGCGCACGGGATCGGTGGTGCGGCCGAAGTCGGAGTCGACCGTCGACAGCGCCGCTTCGGCCGCGGCCTCGGCTTCGTCATCGCTGGTGACCGTGGCGACATTGTCCGACAGCAGCAAGGTCTCGGCATCGGGCGCGTGCTCGTAGACCGCGATCCCCATGTCGTTGAAGGTGCCGATGATCCCTTCGATCGCTTCCGGATCGACGATATTTTCGGGCAGGTGATCGTTGATTTCGGCGTAGGTCAGGAAACCGCGTTCCTTGCCGAACTTGATCAGGGTCTTGAGCTTTTGACGACGCCGCTCGAGTTCTTCCTCGGTCGCTTCGGTATCCGACGAGAAAGCGTCTTTCAGCAGGGCCTTTTCCTTGGCCTTGCGGTCCTTGGCCTTGGCCTTGTCGACCGCTTTCAGCTCGGCCCGCTCGACCGCGTTGAGGGCGGCCACTTCATCGTTCTCGGGCTGGAATTCTTTCGGCTTGCGCCCACGCCTGCCCGGTACCTTGACTGAGGGCAGCACGTAACCGGACGTGTCGATCGCGGCCAGCGCGGCGGCATCGGTGGTCTGGCTGACGACAGGGGTCGCGCTCGTACTCGTACCCGAACTTGTACTCGTGGTCCGCGTTTCCGCCTTGTCTTGCGCTTTATCCGCCTTGGCAGACATTCTCGTTGGCTTATCAGCCGTTTGGGTTTCAGGTTTCTTGATTGGCACAGGCGCTTTCGATGTCACAACGACTAGCTTTATGGTGGATTAAGATAAAGTTTGTTGCCGGCCTTTTGGGCCCTACGTCCCGGACCGGCCTTCGCAGACCGCTCCGGCATTGCTGCACTCATAACACCTTTACATCACCTTACGGGCACGACCCGCGCGATTTCGGCAGTAGTCTACTGCAAACAACGGCGGTTGGAGGCGCGAGCCGTGTGTGGTTGAAAAGCAAACCGATGTTTGCCATCGACCGCGCAGCGCGCCGTCGCAACCAAAGCTGGCCCTGGCCGCCGACGCCCACCATCTTTGCGCCGATCAAGAGCCTAACTCACTGAAAGAAATACAACTTACGGACAACGAAAAAATTTCTGCGAACACAACACTTATCGTTTTATTATAGCACGCAGTCCGTCTTTTTCCAGTGCCAAACGCCCCCTGTGCCGGACCCCGATTTCACCTTTGCGAGGGGTCTAGGCCGCTGCGCCGTCATCCTCCAGACGCTTTTGCTCCGCCATGATTTCGCGGTACCGCACACCTACCTGATCTGAGGTCAGCCCGGCGGAAAACAACTGGGTCAGCTCCTGTTTAAGCGCTGCAAGTTTGATCTGCCTCACAGCCCCGATGAGCCACAATTTCACGCTGTCGAAGTCCGATTCCGGCTCCGAGGCGATCTCGGCCACCAGGCCATCGTATTCGTTGCTCGTATCCTTCAGATGCTGGGACAAGGCGGCAAAGCTGCCGTTCGCCCCCAGCGCCTGGCCGCAGGCGACCAGGTACAGCAAGCGCTCGGCCGCGTCCGGGCCGAAATGGTTGAACGCGGCCAGGGCCGCCTCGTCCAGTTCCAGGCTGAGCGGCGGATGGGCCACCAGATGACGCAGGATCTGCAATTCCAGCCCGACCGGCTCGGGCCGGCCCTGGCGCGGCGGCGCCCGGCGCGCCACCGACACCGGCTTGGACAACTCGAACAGCGCCTCGATTTCGGCCGGCGTGGACTCGGTCATGCTGGCCAGGCCGCGCACGATCTGCAGGCGCAGGGAACTTGGCGTCATCGATTGCAGCAGCGGCTTGGCGTCGAACTGGACGTGGGCGCGCCCTTCCGACGTGGAAAGATCGTGTTCGCCCGACACTTCGCGCAGCAAAAACTGCGAGAGCGGCATCGCTTCGTGAATCTCTTGCTCGAACACATCGGCGCCGAACTCGCGCACGAAACTGTCCGGATCGTGCTCGGCCGGCAAAAACAGGAACTTGATGGTCTTGTTGTCGCTCACCTGCGGCAGGCAGGCCTCGAGCGCGCGGCGGGCGGCGCGGCGGCCGGCCTTGTCGCCGTCGAAACTGAAAATCACGCTGTCTGTCTGGCGCAGCAACTTTTGCACGTGGGTACTGGTGCAGGCGGTACCGAGCGTGGCCACCGCTTGCGGAAAGCCGAGCTGGGCCAGCGCGACCACATCCATATAGCCTTCGGTGACCAGCACGTAGCCGGCGTCGCGGATGGCCTGGCGCGCCTCGAACAGGCCGTACAGCTCCAGGCCCTTCTGGAACAGCGGCGTTTCGGGGGAATTGAGGTATTTCGGCTCGCCCTGGTCGAGCACCCTGCCGCCGAAGCCGATCACCTGGCCTTTGGTATTGCGGATCGGGAACATGATGCGCTCGCGGAAGCGGTCATAGCGCTTCTTGTTACCGCCGTCTTCGTCGACCTTGTCGATCACCAGGCCGGATTCGACCAGCGCCAGCACCTCGTAATCGGGGAACACGGTGCGCAGGTTATCCCAGCCGGACGGGGCGTAGCCCATGCCGAAGCGGGCCGCCACTTCGCCGGTCAGGCCGCGGTTTTTCAGGTAGGCGATGGCATTCGTGGCGCCGCGCAACTGGCCGCGGTAATAATCGCAGGCCTGGGTCATGGCTTCGGTCAGGGCCAGCGCCTGGGCCTGGTTGGCGGCGCGCTGCAGCGGCGCAATCTTGTCGTCCGCATCGGGCACGACCATGCCCACGCCCTGGGCCAGGTCCTTGACGGCATCGATGAAGCCCATGCCGGAATACTCGATCAGGAAGCCAACCGCGTTGCCATGCGCGCTGCAACCGAAGCAATGGTAGAACTGCTTGGTCGGGCTGACGGTGAAACTGGGGGATTTTTCGCTGTGAAACGGGCACAAGCCCATGAAATTGGCGCCGCCCTTCTTCAGCTGGACATAGCGGCCGACCACATCGACGATGTCGATGCGGTTGAGTAAATCGGTCAGAAAGGATTGTGGAATCACGTGCGATGAACAGTCTTTGTGTCAGGTCAGACTATACCGCCGCGCCCGCCACAGATTTGATCTGCGACAAGACGCGGACGCGTCGGGTACCGTGTCGCCTGGGCGCGTCGGCTGGACGCGGCAGCTTCCGCGGGAATGTTCCGTAGGACGATCAGGCGGGCGCGAGCGCCTTCTTGATCAAGCCCGAAACGGCGCTCATGTCGGTGCCTTTTGGCAATTTCGCCTTGAGCAAGCCCATGACCTTGCCCATGTCTTGCGGACCGGCAGCGCCCGACGCGGTCACGGCGGCGGCCACTTCGGCGGCAATTTCTTCTTCCGACAGGCCGGCCGGCATGTAAGCGGCAAGGATGGCCAGTTCGGCTTTTTCGATGTCGGCCAGGTCGGCGCGGTTGCCCGCTTCGAACTGGGTGATCGAATCCTTGCGCTGCTTGATCATTTTTTCGATGATCGCCAGGGTTTGTTCATCGTCGAGCTCGATGCGCTCGTCGACTTCGCGGCGCTTGATCTCGGCCAGGATCAGGCGGATCGTGCCCAGCTTGGCCGCTTCTTTCGCGCGCATCGCCGTTTTCATGTCGTCGGTAATTTGTTCTTTCAAGCCCATGGCAATCCTCGTATCGATAAATGATGATTTAATAGCAGGTACAAGCAGCAAAATCCAAATAGCAAAACCCGCTGCGGTAAACCGGAGCGGGTCTGCGACTACAGTAAAAACAGTGACCCGGTCAGGCTGTTGGCCGTCACCGGATCAGGTTCGACTGGACAGTCTTAGAATAATTTCTTAGGCAGTTGCTGGCTGCGGATGCGCTTGTAATGACGCTTCACGGCAGCTGCCAGCTTGCGCTTGCGCTCAGCCGTTGGCTTTTCGTAGAACTCGCGTGCGCGCAGTTCGGTCAGCAGACCCGTTTTTTCGATGGTGCGTTTGAAGCGACGCATTGCGACTTCGAACGGCTCGTTTTCTTTAAGGCGAATAGTGGTCATGTAAAAATCAAACCGTTAGATTTAGGGAAGAACGAGATAATAGCACCGATCACCCAGCTTTGGAAGTATTTCGCTTTTACTCATCCGCTTTTGCTGTTTCGCAACAACCCACCGTCCGCTTACACCGCCTGCCCGGCCGCCACGCCCGATGCCCACGCCCACTGGAAATTGTAGCCGCCCAGCCAGCCGGTCACGTCGACCGCCTCGCCGATGAAATACAAGCCCGGCACCTTGTTGGCCATCATCGATTGCTGCGACAGCTCGCGCGTATCGATGCCGCCCAGGGTCACCTCGGCCTTGCGGTAGCCTTCCGAGCCGGTCGGCACGATGGCCCAGCGGTTGATGGCGTCGCCCAGCTTGCGCAGTTTCGCGTCAGGCAGGTCGGCCAGGCGTGCATCGGGCGTGAGGCCGGCGACGCCGATCAAGACCTCGGCCAGGCGCACCGGCAGCCACTGCGAGACCACGTTGCCCAGTTGCTTCTTGAGGGTGCTCTTGCCGTCGATCAGCTCCTGCGCCACATCCATCTCCGGCAGCAGGTTGACGATGATCGGCGTGCCCGGCTGCCAGTAGCTGGAAATCTGCAGGATGGCCGGGCCGGACAGGCCGCGGTGGGTGAACAGCAAGTCCTCGCGGAAATGGCCGCGCTTGTTACCCTTGCCCTTGTTGCTGCCGGTTTCCATCTCGACTTCGAGCGCGATGCCGGCCAGCGGGACGAAGGCTTCCCAGCTGGGGCCGTCGAAAGTGAGCGGTACCAGGCCCGGGCGCGGCTCGACCATGTTGAGGTCGAACTGGGCCGCGATGCGGTAGCCGAAATCGGTCGCGCCGATCTTGGGGATCGACAAGCCGCCGGTGGCGATGACGACGCTGTCGGCCAAAATCTCGCCGCTGTCGGTGAGGATGAAGAAGCCGTCGGCGGTTTTGTCGAGCGACTCGACCTTGGACGGCATGCGCCAGGTCACATCGCCGCTGGCGCACTCGGCCTTGAGCATCTGGATGATCTGTTCGGCCGACTCATTGCAAAACAGCTGGCCGCGATGCTTCTCGTGATAGCCGATGCGGTGTTTCTTTACGAGTGCCAGAAAATCCTGCGGCGTATAACGCGATAATGCGCTCTTGCAGAAATGGGGATTGTCCGACAAAAAATTCTGCGGCGCGGTATTGATATTGGTGAAGTTACAACGCCCTCCGCCAGAAATCCTGATCTTTTCCGCAAGCTTCTCCGCATGGTCGATCAACACCACGCGCTTGCCGCGCTGGGCGGCGACGGCCGCGCACATCATCCCGGCCGCGCCCGCGCCGATCACTGCTACATCAAATTGTTTTGCCATGGCGTATGCCGGTTTCCGCTAATCACTAAAACAGTGATTGTAAACCGCGCAGCCTTGCCAAGTGCCTGAACCAGCGGTAGAAAATCCTACAACCAGGGTCAGAGCTCTGACTAGCAACACTTTTATTGCTAATTAAAGCTCTGACCCCGGTTGTAGGACTTTGACGCCGGTAGGTCTGGCGGGATCTCCGACCCTGCTTAGGAAATTTTTACACTGGCTGGACCCAGCGCCTGGACGTGCTGGACCGCGCTGTCGGCGCAGCGCACCACGTCGCCGATCACGATGATGCTGGGACTGCCCAGCCCGGACACGGCGAGGTCGTCCGCCAGGTCGGCCAGGGTCGTCAGCAGTTGCGTCTGCCCCGCCCCGGTCGCCGAATGAATCACGGCTACCGGCGTCGCACCCGCCTTGCCGCCCGCCAGCAGCGCCGCCTGGATCTGCCGGCAGCGCGCCACGCCCATGTAGATCACCAGCGTCAGCCCGGTCTGCGCCAGCAAGGCCCAGTCCGGCGTGCGGGCGCTGCCGGGCTCGTCGCCACGCTCATGCCCCGTCACGAAGATGGCACCCGAACTCCAGTCGCGGTGCGTCAGCGGCACACCGATCGACGATGGCGCCGCCAGCCCGCTGCTGATGCCGTTGATGACCTCGACCGCGATGCCCTCCGCCATCAGATGCGCGCGCTCTTCGCCGCCACGCCCGAAAATGAAGGGATCGCCCCCCTTGAGCCGCACTACCTTGCGCCCGGCCCGCGCCTCGGTCACCATCAAGCGTTCGATGAATGCCTGCGGCGTCGACTGGCAACCGCCGCGCTTGCCAACGGGCACAATACGCGCCGACGGCGAGGCGTGCTCCAGGATCGCCAGGTTGACCAGGTCATCCACCAGCAGCACATCGGCCGCCGCAATCGCCTTCACCGCTTTCAAGGTCAGCAGCTCCGGGTCGCCCGGACCGGCCCCGACCAGATAAACCTTACCGTTGTTCTCCATGATGCGCACCCGTGTTTGCCTGTATTGACTTTGAAACTAGCAAGCACTGTGCCACTTGTTCGGTAATCGACGCCGGAACGGCCACGCCACCCTCCAGAGCGCGGGCAATCCAGGCTGCCGTGGTGGCGCCGTCGCGCTCGGCCGGTCCCTCGGCCACGTCATCCGTTGGTGCATCGCGCTGCACCAGGACGGTGCGTTCAAAGCCGTGGAACCAGTCGATCTGCTGCGCCCGGTTAGCATTGGCCACCGTTTCGCCTTCGGTGCCGCGCATCAGGAAGGCGTCGCCCCGCCCTTCGCGCGCGATGGTCGTGAAGTATTGGCCGAGCATCTCCAGGTATTCCGGATGCGTGTACGAGACCAGCCGCAGCGCCGGCGCGGCAAACGGTTGCAAAATCTTGACCAGGGTATGGGTCGAGTTGCGCACGCCCAGAATGCGGCGCAGCGACAGCAACTGCGCCATCTTCGGCGCCAGCGTCTCGATCGGCATGAAGGCGGGCTTGCCGGCTGCAAACGCGGCCTGCACATCGTCGGCGCAAGCGGCCGGCCCGATACCCATCTCGGCGAAAATCTCGGCCGTGGTCACCCGCCCGGGATCGCTGCTCACACCATGCACCAGCACCGGCACGCCTTCGCGCGCCAGCAGCAGCGCCAGCAGCGGGGTCAGGTTGGCCAACTTGCGCGCACCGTTGTAGCTGGGGATGAGCACCGGCGCATACATGCCCGCCGGCGCGGCCAGCGGCGCGAACGAGGCCTCGCCCGCATCGAGGAAACCGGCGATCTCTTCCACCGACTCGCCCTTGATGCGCATCGCCAGCAAAATGCCGCCCAGCTCCAGGTCGGACACCCTGCCGTCGAGCATCGCTTCATACAGCGCATGCGCATTTTCGCGCGTCATGCTACGCGCTCCTTTTTTGCCGCGTCCGATTTCTTTTATAAAAGTGGCGGCGAGGAATGGTTCGGTTGTTTTGTTCATGGGTTCCAGCTTAACACTCCTCTACGAAAAAATTATTTGGCATAAAGTGAATCCGGCGACGGTAACGCCGCGTATATCTGCATGCACATCAGTGTGAACCCTATAACGAGGAGAGAAACATGAAACAGATGAGACTACGGGCGACTATCGGCGCGGTCCTGGCGGGAAACCTGCTGGCCTGCGCATTCGTGCCGATGGCGAACGCATCGAGCCACCGGGAAGCGCCGTTCATTACGCGCAATCCGAAGATCGATGCCACCGACTTCTACATGTTCCGCAGCTACCAGCCGGGCCGCAGCGATTTTACAACGCTGATCGCCAATTATGTCCCGCTGCAGGATGCCTACGGCGGCCCGAATTACTTCATGATGGACCCGGACGCGCTCTACGAAATTCATGTCGATAATAATGGCGACGCCAGGGAAGACCTCACCTTCCAGTTCCGCTTCAAGAATACCAATAAAGACACGCAGCTGACCGTGGGCGGTAAAAAGGTATCGATTCCCCTCGTGATCAATGGCGGCCCGATCGCCGACACCAATGCCGCCGGCGCCAATGTGCGCGAAACCTTCACCGTCACCGTGGTGCGCGGCGACCGCCGCAGCGGCACCCGCGCCATGGTGGTCAACGCCGACAGCGGCCACACCGCCTTCGACAAGCCCCTGGACAACATCGGCACCAAGTCGATCGCCAATTACGACGCCTACGCTGCCAAGCATCTCTACAACGTCACCATCCCCGGCTGCCCGGCGCCGGCCAAGTTGTTCGTCGGCCAGCGCAAGGATCCGTTCGTCGTCAACCTCGGCGAAACGTTCGACCTGATTAACATCAAGGCGCCGGCCGTCGAGTTCAGCGCCAACGCCGAAAAAGGCGCGAAGGATGATTTGGCCGACAAGAACGTGACGACCCTGAGCATGGAAGTGCCGACGTCGTGCCTGGTCAGCGCCAGCGCGGGCGATCCGGTCATCGGCGGCTGGACCACGGCCAGCCTGCGCCAGGGCCGCCTGATCAACCCGACGCCGAAGTCCGACGCCGACGTCTCGAAGGAAGGCGGCGCCTGGGTCCAGGTATCGCGCCTGGGCATGCCGCTGGTGAACGAAGTCGTCATCGGCCTGAAGGACAAGGACCGCTTCAACCACAGCAAGCCATCGGCCGACGGCCAGTTCGCCGACTACGTCACCAATCCGACCCTGCCTGCGCTGGTCGAAATCCTGTACGGCAGCGCCGGCGCCAAGGCCCCGACCAACTTCCCGCGGGCCGACCTGGTCGCCACCTTCCTCACCGGGATCAAGGGCGTGAACCAGCCGAAGACCGTCACCGCCTCGGAAATGCTGCGCCTGAACACCTCGATCGCACCGACCGCCCCGGGCGCGCAAAAACGCCTCGGCGTAATTGAAGGCGACAACGCGGGCTTTCCGAACGGCCGCCGTCCGGGCGACGATGTGGTCGACGTGGCGCTGCGCGTCGTCATGGGCAAGCTGTGCACCATCAATATCGGCTGCGCACCTGCCGATGCACCGGCCGGCGCACTGCGCTTCACCGACGGCGCGTATCTGGACGAGAGCATGGTCAACGCCAGCTTCCCGTACCTCAAATCGCCGATTCCGGGTTCCCCACAGAAGTAATGGCCGCCGCAATCACATGAACCGGAGAGCACCATGAAAAAACTGAGCCTGATCTGTGCCTTGCTGCTGCTGACGGCGTGCGGCAGCGATACCCGCACCTCGTCCCCGCCGGAAGTGCCGACGCCACCGCCGCCGCCACCCACGGGGCCGGTCGCCGATGCCTTCTACAACTCGGTGAAGACCACCGTGGCGGCCATGCCCGACGATAGCGAGGCGACCAGCATCGACGCCATCGCCAGCACCGCGCCAGAAGACGCGGAACCGTCGGCGTTGTAAGCACCTGTAGTCAATCCGGCCGGGAGGCGTGCTTCCCGGCCGGTGCCGTACCCAAAAAAACAGAAAACCTTCTCACGCACTGAGAACACATCATGCCGAATCGATTCGCTCGCATTGCCGTGCCGGCGCTGCTGCTATACGCGCTCGCTGTACCGGCCGTCCACGCCGCGCCCTACATTCCCGCCAGCGGCAGCACCGTGGTCGAACGCCTGCCGCGCCGCGCCGACCCGGCCCAGCGCGAGCTGGCAGCCCTGCGCGCGCAACTGGCCGCCAGCCCCAGGGATCTGGCGCTGGCCACGCGCACCGCGCAGCGCTACATCACGGTGGCGCGCCAGGAAACCGATCCACGCTACTTCGGCTACGCGCAAGCTGCGCTGGCGCCGTGGTGGGCGATGGCGGCGCCCCCGCCCGAGGTGCGCCTGCTGCGCGCCATCCTGCTGCAAAGTACCCACCACTTCGCCGAAGCGCTGCGCGACCTCGATGCCATCGTCGCCGCCGACCCTAAAAATTCGCAAGCCTGGCTCACGCGCGCCATCGTGCAAACAGTGCGCGGCGACTACGAGGCCGCCACCGCAAGCTGCGCCCGCCTGTCGTCGCTGTCGACCGAACTGGTGACGATCACCTGCGTGGCCAACGTCGGCACCGTGACCGGACGCTCGGCCAAGAGCGAAGCCCTGCTCGACCTCACCCTGCGCCGCAACCAGGACGCCGACGCCGGCATGCAGGTCTGGGTCCTGACCCTGCTCGGCGAAATGGCGCAGCGCCGCGGCGACGCCAAAGTCGCCGAAGTACGCTTCAAGCGCGCGCTGGCGCTCGATGCGCGCGACAGCTACCTGCTCGGCGCCTACGCCGACTTCCTGCTCGATCAGCAGCGCGCGCCCGACGTGATCGCGCTGGTCAAGGACCACACCCGCATCGACGGCCTGCTGCTGCGCCATGCGCTGGCCCTGCGCCAAAACGGCGCGGCCGGCGATGCGCTGCGCAATGCCGACGCCGAACTCAAGGCGCGCTTCGACGCCGCCATGCGGCGCGGCGACACCGTCCACCAGCGCGAACAGGCGCGCTACGAGCTGCACATCCGCGGCGACGCCAAAACCGCGCTGGCGCTGGCGCTGCAAAACTGGGCGGTGCAGAAGGAATCGGCCGACATGCGCGTGCTGCTCGAAGCTGCCGCCAAGGCCGGCGACAAGGCCGCCGCCGCACCGGTCATCGATTGGGTGGCAGAACATGCGGTGGAAGACGTGGCCGTGGCGCGCCTGGTCAGGCAGATCAAGGCGGGCGCATGATGGGCCGCTACCTCATTGGCCTGCTGATGTTGGCGCTGGTGCTGGTGGCCGCTCCGGCGCGCGCACACAAGCCGAGCGACAGCTACCTGACCCTCAAGGTCGCCGGCCAGCAGGTCGACGGCCAGTGGGACATCGCCCTGCGCGACCTCGATTTTGCCCTGAACCTCGACCAGAACGGCGACGGCGACCTGACCTGGGATGAAATCCGCGGCCAGCACGCCGCCATCGCCAACTACGCGCTGGCGCGTCTTGCGCTCACCAGCGGCGACGCGGCCTGCCCCATCGTGGCCGGCGAGCAGCTGATCGACCAGCACACCGACGGCGCCTACACGGTGCTGCGCTTTCGCGCCACCTGCGCAACGGGTGGCGCGGCGCTCGGCGTTGGCTACCGCCTCTTCGCCGACCTCGATCCTCAGCACAAGGGGCTGGTGAAGCTGGAGCACGACGGCGTGACCTCGACCGCCATTTTCAGCCCGGAAGCGGCGCGCCAGGAGCTGCTGCTCCGCGCGCCCGGCAAGCTTGCCCAGTTCGCCGACTACGTCAGGCACGGCGTGTGGCATATCTGGATCGGCTTCGATCACATCCTGTTCCTGCTTTCGCTGCTGCTGCCGGCGGTGCTCGCGCCAATCGCCATGAAGCAGGACCAGACCCTCAGGGCGGCCTTTATCGATGTGCTCAAGGTGGTGACCGCGTTCACGCTGGCGCACTCGCTGACCCTGACCCTGGCCAGCCTGCAGGTGCTGGCGCTGCCCTCGCGCTGGGTGGAGTCGGCGATCGCGGCCTCGGTGGTGCTGGCGGCGGTGAACAATATCGTCTCGCTGTTTCGCGGACGGCGCCCGCTGGCGGCGTTCGTGTTCGGGCTGATTCACGGCTTCGGCTTTGCCGGCGTGCTGGCCGACCTGGGCCTGCCGCAAGGTGCGCTGGTGTTAAGCCTGGCCGGCTTTAACGTGGGCGTGGAACTGGGGCAGCTGGCCATTGTGGCCGTCTTCCTGCCGCTGGCTTACCTGACGCGCCGCACCTGGTTCTACCGCCAGTTGATGACCACCGGCTCGGTCGTCATCGCATTGATCGCTGCCGTATGGCTGTTCGAGCGCGCTTTCGATATGAAAGTGCTGCCCGTGTAAAGAGTAAGTGCGTGGTTTTGGGGACGGAGCCGCATTCCACCGTGCGCCCCGTCCTCCTTTTTTACACCGCGATCAGCTTGCGGTTGGCGGCGCCCGGCAGCGTCTTGAGGACCTTTCCGGCAACGACGGTGTAGCTGGTCGACTTGACCGTGCTGACGTAGCGGTACTCGGCGCGCGTTTCGGTCGGCGTCACCGACACCACCATGAAGCCGCGCGACTTCGTTTCCCCATACACCAGCGGCCCGATGATCTGTTCCAGGCCCGCCGCCACCTGCGCCGGATCTTCGTTCTTGAAGATCTCTTCAAAGCCCGGCGACGTCACCGACGGCACCCCGAACTCCACCCCGACCGCGTGTCCGTTCATATCGGCCAGGTCGCTGGCCCACGCGTTGTGCGTGTCGCCGGCCAGCACCACCAGGTTCTTGTTCAGCGCCCTGGCCGTGGCCAGCACGGTTTCGCGCGCGGCCTGGTAGCCGTCCCACGCATCGAGGTTGTACGGCACCGATGGCTGGGCCAGGATCTGTTGCTCGGCCAGCGTCAAGGTCGTTGGCGCGCTCTGCGCCTTTGCCACCAGTGCGACGTAGGCGCTGAAGCCGATCGCGCCCAAGACCAGCGGCGCCGGCAGGTTCATGCGCGCCATCAGCACCTGCTGGCCCAGCATCTGCCAGGTGGCGCTCGATTTGCTCATCTGGCCTTTGAGCCAGGTGGCCTGGTCGGCGCCCATCAGCTGGCGCGCCGGATCGCCAACGGCGGCGGCAAAGCTGGCGCCATTGAAGGCGCCGCCGGCGCCGACGTAGCTGGCATAGCCAAGCTGCTTGTCGCGGCCGATGAGGCGCGTATCGAGCATGTGCAGCGAGAGCAGGTTGCCGAAGTCGAAGGAACGGTAGATGCGGTCAGGCTTGCTGGCGTCGGGCAGGCGGATCGGCATCCATTCGTTGTATGCCTGGATCGCCATCTGGCGGCGCGCCAGGAACAGGCCTTCGGTGGCCGGGTCGTGGTTTTCCGCGCCTTCGCGCCAGGTGTTGTTGGCCAGTTCGTGGTCGTCCCACACGGTGATGAAGGGCATGCGCGCGTGGATCGCCTGCAGGTCCTTGTCGGCGCGGTACTGGGCGTAGCGGCGGCGGTAGTCGCTCAGGGTGACGATCTCGTTGGCCGGCACCGATACCCGGCCCATCGCCTCGGCGTCCTTGGCGGCGTAACCGTCCTTGGCGTATTCGTAGATGTAGTCGCCCAGGTGGATGGCGGCGTCGATGTCGTTCAGCTTTGCCGCTTCGGCGTAGACGTGGAAGTAGCCGGCCGGGTAGTTGGTGCAGCTGAACACGGCCAGCTTGACCTGCGCCAGGTTGCCCGTGCCGAGGGTCTTGGTGCGGCCGACCGGCGAAACAATTCCGTATGCGATGAAACGGTAGAAATAGGCGCGGTCGGCGGCCAGGCCGGTCGCGTCGACCTTGACGGTGTAGTCGCGCGCGGGGCCGGTGGTGGTGGTGCCGGTGGCGGCCATGACGGCGAAGCCGCTGTCCACGGCGAGTTCCCATTTGACCTCGATATCGCCGCTGGCGGCGGTGCTGATGCGGGTCCAGAGGATGACGCGGTCGCTCATCGGATCGCCGCTGGCCACGCCATGCGCGAAGCGGACATCGCTGTCGCCGCCATCGCTGCCGCCGCAGCCGGCCAGTGCGACGCCGGACGCCGCGACAGTCCCGAGCGAGAGATTGCGAAGGAACTTGCGGCGGGAATTCGGTTGGGTCATGGCAGCTCGCTATAAAGAGTTGAGAAGCCGGCAAGCTTAAATGATCGGCATGACTCGCCGATGACAATGTGCCGTAATCGGCCAGCTTTTGATGCCAGCGATGCAAGAAGGCCCGATTCGGGCTAAACTCCTGTATCCACGCCGTAAAACACGAGAAAAAGCAGCCTTCATGATTACTACTCCAGACATCGAAAACACCAACGTCACGTCGTTCGCGACCATGCCGACCCCGGAAGAGCTGCACAAGCGCCTTCCATTGACCGACAGCGCGTTTGCCACGGTCATGCAGGGCCGCGCCGCGCTGCGCGACATCATCGACCGCAAGGACAAGCGCCTGTTCGTCGTCGTCGGGCCATGCTCGATCCACGACCCGGTGGCCGGCATCGACTATGCGCGCCGCCTCAAGGCGCTGCAGGCCGACGTGGCCGACACCATGCTGCTGGTGATGCGCGTGTATTTCGAGAAGCCGCGCACCACGACCGGCTGGAAGGGGTATATCAACGACCCGCACATGGACGATTCCTTCCGCGTCGACGAAGGCATGGAAAAGGCGCGCCAGTTCCTGCTCGACGTATGCGAACTGGGCCTGCCCACCGCCACCGAGGCGCTCGATCCGATTTCGCCGCAATACCTGGGCGACCTGATCGCCTGGACCGCGATCGGCGCACGCACCACCGAATCGCAGACGCACCGCGAAATGTCGTCGGGCTTGTCGACGCCGGTCGGCTTCAAGAATGGTACCGACGGCGATATCAGCATCGCGATCAACGCCATCTTGTCGTCGGCGCATCCGCACTCCTTCCTGGGCATTAACGGCCAGGGCACGGTATCGATCGTGCGCACCAGCGGCAACGCCTACGGGCACGTGGTGCTGCGCGGCGGCGATGGGCGTCCGAATTACGATTCGGTGTCGATCGCGATTGCGGAGCAGGCGCTGGAAAAAGCCAAGCTGCCGGCCAACCTGGTGGTCGATTGCTCGCACGCGAACAGCTACAAGAAGCCGGAACTGCAGCCGCTGGTGATGTCGGACGTGGTGCAGCAGATCCGTCACGGCAACAAGTCGCTGGTCGGTGTGATGATCGAATCGAACATCGTGGGCGGGAACCAGAAAATTCCGGCGGATTTGTCGCAGTTGAAGTATGGCTGCTCGGTGACCGACGGCTGCATCGATTGGGATGCGACCGAGAAGATGCTGCGTGCCGCGCACGCGGAGCTGTTGCAGCGCCCTTAAGTACCAACACCCTCAAAACCGTCGTTCCTGCCATTGGCAGAAACGACTTCCCGCGCCAAGGCGGCACTCGGCGCGAACCCAAGTCTTTCGATCAGCCGTCAACTGCGCTACGAACTTGGGTTCCCGCCAAGGGGGCCGCCGAGGCCGGGAACGACGGTTCGACGTGTCACGACGTGGTTCGCGACGGCACACCCGGTGCTTTACAATGGCGCATTCCCTCTTATCTTCCGCACCCTCCATGATTGTTCTCGGCGTCGAATCCTCCTGCGATGAAACCGGCCTTGCGTTGTACGACACGCAACGCGGCTTGCTCTCCCACGCCCTGCATTCGCAGGTCGCCATGCATGAAGAGTACGGCGGGGTGGTACCCGAACTGGCCTCGCGCGACCATATCCGGCGCGCCATCCCCCTGCTCGAAGAAACCCTGTCCCGCGCTGGCGTGGCCATGGCCGACATCGACGCCATCGCCTACACCCAGGGCCCGGGCCTGGCCGGCGCGCTGCTGGTCGGCTCGTCGATCGCATGCAGCCTCGGACTTGCGCTCGACAAGCCGGTGCTCGGCGTGCATCACCTCGAAGGCCACCTGCTCTCGCCGCTGCTGGCGAGCGATCCGCCGCAGTTCCCGTTCATCGCGCTGCTGGTCTCGGGCGGCCACACGCAGCTGATGCGGGTCGACGGCGTCGGCCAGTACACCCTGCTCGGCGAAACCTTGGATGACGCCGCCGGCGAAGCCTTCGACAAGTCGGCCAAGCTGCTCGGCCTGGGCTACCCCGGCGGCCCGGCGATTTCGCGCCTGGCCGAATTCGGCGATCCGCTGGCCTACAAGCTGCCGCGCCCTATGCTGCACTCGAAGGACTTCAACTTCAGCTTCTCGGGCCTGAAAACGGCGGTGCTGACGGTGGTGAAGAACCACGACGAAAAAGTCATCGCCAATATCTGCGAACAGGACAAGGCCAACATCGCGCGCGGCTTCGTCGATGCCATCGTCGATGTCTTGACCGCCAAGTGCGTCAGCGCGCTGCGCCACACGGGCTTGAAGCGCCTGGTGATCGCCGGGGGCGTGGGCGCCAACGCGCAGCTGCGCGCCTCGCTCAACGCCGCCGCCGCGGCCAAGAAATTCCGCGTGTTCTATCCGGAGCTGGAATTCTGCACCGATAACGGCGCCATGATCGCCTTCGCCGGCGCCATGCGCCTGCAGATCAATCCCAACGCCGCCAAACGCGACTACAGCTTCAATGTGCGCCCGCGCTGGCCGCTCGACGAGATCAAGGTGGTCTGAAAAAACCGCCGCGCGGTGAACGTTCGGCGCGAATGACGATCCTACCGTGTACCGTATTTTCCCAAAGAATGGCAAACTCGCCCGGTTCTGTTTTTCCGGAGGTGCTGTATGCGTGTTGTTAGTTGGAATATTCACTGGGGTTGCGGCAAGGATGGCAGGATCCGCATCCATGCCATCATCGATGTGTTGCGCAAATTAAATCCCGATGTGATTTGCTTGCAGGAAGTTGCGTCAAATCATGCCGAGCTCGAAGGCAACGCCAACGCCAACCAGTTCCGCCAGCTGGCGGGGGCCTTCGGTGGCTACCAGCCGGTGATCGAACCGACCAGCGAAATCTACCAAAACAACATGCCGCGCCAGTTCGGCAATATGTTGCTCTCCAAATACCGGATCAACCAGGTGCACCGCTACCTGCTGCCGTGGCCGCCCGATCCGAACAGTCCGGCCGGCATGCCGCGCGGGCTGATCGAGGCGGTCATCGACGCGCCCGGCGGCAAAGTCCGCGTGCTGACCACGCATCTGGAATACTACTCGCCGGTGCAGCGCATGGCGCAGGTGCGGCACATCAAGTATTTGCATTGGGAAGCGTGCGAGCGGGCACGCATCTTTCAACCGGACCCGACCATGGAGCCGCCGTACCAGCTCGGATTCCGGCCGGGCTCGGCGATCTATTGCGGCGACTTCAACTTCACGCCCGATTCGCCCGACTACCAGGAACTGATTGCGCCGGACGACAGCATCGCGCTGCCGCTGGTCGACGCGTGGCGCCTGCGCCATCCGGAAATCGCGCGCGCGCCCACCGCCGGTTTGCACGGCTTCAAGTGGCCGGAGCGGGCCGATTGCTTCGACTATTTTTTCCTCACCAACGATCTGGCCTCGCGCGTGACCGAGGTGGAAGTGCAGTCGGAAACGGCGGCCTCGGATCATCAGCCGATCGTGCTCGATATCGCATGAGTCCGGCTTGGCGGCGGTGATACACCGCCGGGCGCTGCCGCGGCGATCCATCGCGCCTGCTTGTGAAGGTGCGATTGCCGCCCGGCCACTGGCAAAAATCCGGATATATTTTTCAGATCACTGCAACTTTTAGCTGGATGAGTTGCCAAATCATCTTATGAAGCGCGATGATTTTTCCCGTCCTCCCCTGCAATCACGCCCGGCTGCGCCTGCGGCCGACGGCACCGGCACGGCCGCGCAGAATCAGCTTCCGCCACGCAACACCTGGCTCGCATTTGCGATCATTCTTCTTATCAATTATCTCGTGATGAGAGCCTTTCTCCCCCCTGCGGACACACCTGTCACGATTCCTTACACGGTGTTCAAGCAGGAAGTGGCGAAAGGGAATGTGAATGCGATTTACAGCCGGGGCGAGGTGCTCGAAGGCCGTTTCGCGGCGCCTTTCACGTGGCCTCCCGCCGAGCCCAAAAAAGCGGACGGCGGCAATGCGCCGGCCGCGCCCCTCTTCACGGTGCCACCGAAGCCGGCACAGGCATTTCGCACCACCTTGCCGGCGTTCGTCGATCCCGGTCTGGAACAATTTCTGATCAACCACCGCGTCGAAATCAGTGCCGTATCCCTGCAGGCCGGCAGTGCCTGGGCTACCTTGCTCTACGGATTCGGGCCGGCCTTGCTGCTGATCGGCTTTTACTTCTGGCTGTACCGGCGCGCCGGACAGCACGGCGCTGGCCTGGGCGCCTCCATTTTCGGCATTGGCAAGAGCAAGGCCCGCCGCTACGACCAGGAAAGCGCCACGCGCGTGACCTTCAACGACGTGGCCGGGATCGACGAGGCCAGAAACGAGCTGGTGGAAGTGGTCGACTTCCTGAAAGATCCCGGCAAGTACACGCGCCTTGGCGGGGCCGCGCCCAAGGGCGTGTTGCTGGTCGGCTCGCCCGGTACCGGCAAGACGCTGCTGGCCCGGGCCGTGGCCGGTGAAGCTGGCGTGCCGTTTTTCTCGATGAGCGCCGCCGAGTTCGTTGAAATGATCGTCGGCGTCGGTGCGGCGCGCGTGCGCGATTTGTTCAAGCAAGCGCGCGAGCATGCGCCTGCCATCATCTTTATCGACGAGCTCGACTCCATCGGCCGCGCACGCGGTGCCATGGCGATTGGCGGCACCAGCGAGCAGGAGCAGACGCTGAACCAGATCCTGACCGAAATGGATGGGTTCTCCAGCCGCGAAGGCATCATCGTGCTCGCCGCCACCAACCAGCCCGATGTACTGGACAAGGCGCTGCTGCGCCCGGGACGCTTCGACCGGCGCGTGATCGTCAACCTGCCCGACAAGACCGGGCGCGAGGCAATTCTCAACGTGCATGTGCGCAAGGTGCCGCTGTCGAAAGACGTCAGCCTGGCGGACCTGGCGGCCGCCACGCCGGGCCTGTCCGGCGCGGACCTGAAGAACCTCGTCAACGAGGCGGCCCTGCTTGCCGCGCGGCGCGAGCAGTCCGACGTGCGGCAAAAGGATTTCATGGACGCGCTGGAAAAGATCGTGCTCGGTCCCGAGCGCCCGATCCTGTTAAGCGAGGCGGACCGCGAACGGATTGCGTACCACGAGAGCGGCCACGCCATCCTGGGCCTGGTCGTACCCGGCGCGGACCCGGTGCACCGGGTAACGATTGTGCCGCGCGGGCAAGCCCTGGGGGTGACGTACCAGCGTCCGCAGACGGACCGCTATAACTATCCCGAGGCGTACTTGCGGGCGCGCATCGTGGGCATGCTGGGCGGGCGCGTGGCGGAAGAGATTGTGTACGGCACCCGCACCACCGGCGCCGAAAACGATATCGAGCAGGCCACGACGCTGGCGCGCAACATGGTCACCCGCTGGGGCATGAGCGACGAACTCGGCATGGTGCAGCTGGCGCCGCGCCAGAATCCCTACCTGGGCGGCGCCATCGGCTACGGCGGCGAGAAGCCGTTCAGCGATGAAACGGCACGCCGTATCGACCTCGCGGTACTGCGCATCATCGACGACTGCCACGCCGACGCGCTACGCCTGCTGCGCCAGCACCGGTCCCAGCTCGACGCCCTGGTGCGCGCGCTGCTGGAAAAGGAAACGCTGGACGAGCACGATATCCTGGCGATCACCGGCCTGCCACCGGCGCCGGCGCTGGAGGCAAGGCCACTTCCGGCGGCAACCGGCCCGCCGGCCTGAGAGCGGTCCGCGCCGCCGCTAGTGTCAGGTGTCCGGGTGCCGCCTCGCCGCCCCGTGCCGTCAAGCCGCCTGTGGCCTTGACTGGCGGTGGTACAGGAACTCCAGCACCCGCGTGCGGTACTCGATATACAGCGCGTCATGCGCCAGCGCCACCCGGTCGCGCGGGCGCTCCAGCCGCACCTGCACGATGTCGCCGATGGTCGCCGCCGGCCCGTTGGTCATCATCACGATGCGGTCCGACAGCAGCACCGCCTCGTCCACGTCGTGGGTTACCATCACCACGGTCGATCCGGTCTGGGCCACGATGCGCAGCAATTCGTCCTGCAGGTGCGCGCGCGTGAGGGCATCGAGGGCGCCGAAGGGCTCGTCCATCAGCAGCACCTTCGGTTCCATCGACAACGCGCGCGCAATGCCCACGCGCTGCTTCATCCCGCCCGATATCTCGTTGGGGCGCTTGAGCGCCGCCGCGCTCAGGCCCACCAGCGCCAGCGCCGCACTGGTGCGGTCACGTAGCTGGCTGACCGATTCCTTGCTCGAGAACACGCGCTCGACCGCCAGGTACACATTCTCGAAGCAGCTCAGCCACGGCAACAGTGAGTGGTTCTGGAACACCACCGCGCGCTCGGGCGACGGTCCGGCAATCTCGCGGCCGGCGCAGATCAGGGTGCCATCGGTCGCCCTGCTCAATCCCGCCAGCAGGTTGAGCAGGGTCGACTTGCCGCAGCCCGAGTGGCCGATCAGGGTGACGAACTCGCCCTGCGCCACCGTCAGGCTGACGTTGCTGAGGGCGTGAAAGCGCCCCTTGCGGGTCTCGAACACCATCTCGGCGTGCTGCACTTCAATGAATTTCTTGTTCATGTCAGGTCCCCGCTTCTTCGTAGGTAAATGCCTTGGCCAGGGCCACCAGGGCAAGTTCAAGCGCCAGCCCGACCACGCCGATGACGACGATGGCGATCAGGATGTGCGGCACGTTCAGGTTGTTCCACTCATCCCACACCCAGAAGCCGATGCCGACCCCGCCCGTCAGCATTTCAGCGGCGACGATCACCAGCCAGGCGGTGCCGATGGCCAGGCGTACGCCGGTCAGCATGTAGGGCAAGACCGACGGCAGCAGGATTTTGGTGAAGATTTTCCATTCCGACAGTTGCAGCACGCGCGCGACGTTCATGTAGTCCTGCGGCACGCGCTGCACGCCAGCGGCGGTATTGACGATCATCGGCCAGATCGAGCAGATGAAGATCGACCAGATCGCCGCCGGATCGGCCGACTTGAACACCAGCAAGCCAATCGGCAGCCAGGCCAGCGGCGAGACGGGCTTGAGCAGGCTGATGATGGGATTGAACATGCCCGCCAGAAAATGGAAGCGCCCGATCATGAAGCCGAGCGGAATGCCGACCGCGGCCGCCAGACCGAAGCCGAGCGCCACACGCTTGAGCGAGGCCAGGATATTCCAGCCAATGCCCTGGTCGTTGGGGCCGTTTCGGTAGAAAGGATCGGCGAACATGCGCACCGCTTCGGCGAAGGTTACGGCGGGCGAGGGAAAGCTGGTGTTGTTGACCGATAAGATCTGCCACAGCAGCACCAGCAAGCCCAGTCCCATCAACGGCGGCAGCAGCGCCAAAACCACGCCGCGCAGGCGCGAGCTGCCATCGCTCAGCATCACGCCCTGGCTGGCGAGGCGCTCGCTGCGCGGGCGTTTTTCAGGCACCGGCGCGGCCTGCGGCACAGCGCTCGGGGTAGTCGGCATCGATTCGAGCACGGCACTCATCATGGGCTCCCGGTTAGGCTCTGATCTTGAAGGATTCGGCGTAGGCCTTGGGATTCTTGCCATCCCAGACCGTTCCGTCGAGCATTTTCACCGTGCGTAGCGGCGACTTGGGCACGCTCGCCTTGGCCATGGCGGCCGCCTCGGTGTAGAGCCCGATCTGGCTCACGCTGGTGGCGGTGGCCAGGTAATCCGGTTCGGTCTTGAGCAAGCCCCAGCGCTTGTGCTGGGTCAGGAACCACATGCCATCGGACAGGTAGGGATAGTTGACCGAGCCGTCGTTGTAGAACTTCATGTAGTTGGGGTCGTCCCAGGTCTTGCCCAGGCCGTTCTGGTAGCGCCCCAGGATGCGCTGGTTGATGACATCGACCGAGGTGTTCACGTACGACTTGTCGGCGATGGTGGCGGCCATCTTGGTTTTGTTGACGAGGCCGGCGTCGATCCACTTGCTCGCTTCCAATACGGCGGCGATCAGGGCGCGTGCACTGTTCGGGTATTTTTTGGCCCATTCGAGTGTGGTGCCGAGGGTTTTTTCCGGGTGGTCTTTCCAGATATCCTGGGTGGTGGCGGCGGTGATGCCGACGCCGTCGACGATGGCGCGGTGGTTCCACGGCTCGCCCACGCAAAAGCCATCCATGTTGCCGACCCGCATATTGGCCACCATCTGCGGGGGCGGCACGGTGATGACCTTGGCGTCCTTGAGCGGGTTGATGCCGTAGGTGGCCAGCCAGTAGTACAGCCACATTGCGTGGGTGCCGGTCGGGAAGGTCTGGGCGAAGGAGTATTCGCGCTTATCGGTCTGCATCAGTTTGGCGAGCGACGCGCCGTCCACGCCGCCCTTGTCGGCCACTTTTTTGGAGAGGGTGATGGCTTGGCCGTTGTGGTTCAGGTTCATCAGGACCGCCATGTCCTTCTTGGCGCCGCCCACGCCCATCTGGACGCCGTACAGCAGGCCGTAGAGCACGTGCGCGGCGTCGAGTTCGCCGTTGACCAGCTTGTCGCGCACGCTGGCCCAGGACGATTCCTTGCTCAGGACGATCTTGATGCCGTATTTTTTGTCGAAGCCGAGTACCGAAGCCATCACCACCGAGGCGCAGTCGGTCAGGGGGATGAAGCCGATCTTGATTTCTTCTTTTTCGGGTTTGTCGGAGCCGGCGGCGAAGACACCGCCGCCGGCAAGGCCGGTCAGCGAGGCGGCGGCGCCGGCCTTGAGCAGGGTGCGGCGGGTCAGGGTGGTGCGGTCGGTCGTCATGGTTCCCTCGTTTGGCAAGCGAGGCGCAGGCGTGCGCCGTTACCAAAGCATCAGCAAATGGCGTGCCAAGGGGAAATGAGAGTGAGAGAGGAAGAACTTAGCGGCGGAAAGCGCCGTGATGGGAGGTTTTCGGCACCGTTATTGTGCGGTGCACCAGAACGGGTGGGCTGCCCGCTGAACCGTCGTTCCTGCCATTGGCAGAAACGACTACCCGCGCAGGGACTAAGCGCTCCTGCGGGAACGACAAATTAGCGTTGAACGGTCACGCCCTTCCAGAACGCCACATGCCCGGCAATCTGCTTGGCCGCATCGAACGGCGCGCGGTAGGTCCACACCGCATCGCGGTTGGTTTCGCCATCGACCAGCAAGCTGAAATAGTTCGCCGTGCCCTTCCACGGACACTTGGTCTCGGTCGCGCTCGGCTGCAGATACTCCTGCCTGACCGCCGACATCGGGAAATACACATTGTTTTCGACGATCTGCACCTGATCTTCGGGCGCGTCGGCGATCACGGCGCCGTTCCAGCTTGCTGTAGGCATCTCAATGCTCCTGTGACGTGGATTCGGCTGCGATCTGGCGCAGCGCCTGCTCGAACACTTCCGGCGGCTGCCCGCCCGAAATCAGGTGCCGCTCGTTGATGATGATGGCCGGCACCGAACTGATGCCCTGCTGCTGATAAAACCGCTCGCGCTCGCGCACCTCGCCCGCATACGCGCCGCTGGCGAGCACCTCGGCCGCCTGCGCGGCGTCCAGGCCCACTTCGCCCGCCACCCGCGCCAGCACGGCGTGGTCGCCCGGACTCTCGCCCTTGGTGAAGTAGGTCTCGAACAGCGCCATTTTCAGTTCGCGCTGGCGCCCCTGCAGCTCGGCCCAGTGCAGCAGGCGGTGCGCGTCGAAGGTGTTGTAGATGCGGCTGCGCGCATCCATGTCGAAGCGAAAGCCCAAATCGGCGCCGCGGGCGCGGATCATGTCGCGCGTCTGCGCGCCCTGCTCCGGCGTGGCGCCGTATTTTTCAGTGAGGTGTTCACCGATGTCCTGGCCTTCGGCAACCATGTTCGGATTGAGCTCGAAGGGCTGGAAGTGCAGTTCGGCGCTCGCCACGCCGTCCAGGCGGCCCAGCGCCTGTTCCAGCGACTTGAGGCCAATCACGCACCAGGGGCAGGAGATATCGGATACAAAATCAATTTTCAGCTTGGTCACCAGGTGCTCCTGTCGGTCGGGCGTTCCATTCTAGCGCCAAGCGGCACATCGCACCCGCACACCCTATTTTTTGGCGCCCGCTGATTTGCTGCCGATCTTGCTTTCCTTGCCGGCCATCAGGTTGGCGATGTTCTGGGTATGGCGGTACAGCAGCAGCGAACTCATCGCCACCACGGCGAAAAACAGTTCATCGATGCCGAACGCCAGACCGTAGTAAATCGGTGCCAGGATCGCGGCCACCAGCGCCGCCAGCGAGGAGTAGCGCGAGACGAAGGCGACCACCAGCCAGGTCGCCAGCACCGCCAGGCCCAGCCAGACATTAATGCCGATCAGCACGCCCAGGATGGTGGCCACGCCCTTGCCGCCCACAAAACGGAAGAACACGGGCCACAGGTGCCCCAGGAACACGGCAACGGCCACCAGCGCGATGCCGGCCGTGCCCACGCCATACTCGCCCGACAGGCGCACCGCCAGCCAGACCGCGAACCAGCCCTTGGCGGCGTCGCCGATCAGGGTGGCAATCGCCGCGCCCTTGTTGCCGCTGCGCAGCACGTTGGTCGCGCCCGGGTTCTTGGAACCGTAGGTGCGCGGGTCCGACAGGCTGAACAGGCGGCTCATCACCACGGCAAATGAAATCGAGCCGATCAGATAGGCGACGATAGTGAAAATTGCTGTATTCATTGTTGTCTCTCTCGTTGGGAAGAGGCGCCATGCGCCGGGCGTGAATATACACCATAGTCGCGGCCGGCTCACCCCTGCTTACCCCTGTTCACCCTCTTGCCGGGGCCGTTCGGGACGCTCTTTCATCAACGGCGCAACATCCACCCCATCAGACCTTGGCCCGCAGCGGCACGGTCAGCCTGCGCGGAGAACATCGTGCGCTCTTCCCTGCGGCCCATGTCATTCAATCAGCATGTCCATGGCCCAAGCGAAGTCCGATCATGCAAGGCGCCGAAAAAAGGGACGCACAACGCAAAACGGCCCTTTCGGGCCGCTTTGCGTTACCAGGGGCTCACTGGCCCCCGCCTCGTTACAGTGCGCTGTCGCGCTCCTGCTTGACCAGCATCGTATTGACGCCATCGGAGAGGCTGAATTCGAACGCGCCACCGGCTGGCAGCGGGCCCAGGGACAAGACCGCGTTGCCGCTTTGCAGATCCTGCGCCAGGGTCGAGCGCTTGGCATCGGTGACCAAGGTCACCGTCAGGTAAGGATAGCGCGAATGATCCCAGTTCAGTTGCACCTTGCCGGCCTGCTCGCGCACCTGCACCACGGCTCTCCCGCCTTGGACGCTGCCTTCCGGGGTCGGGCGGGCGGTCGACTGCATCAGGTTGGCCGAACCCTTGACCACCGAAATACTGACGATCGGGCCCGGGTTCGGAATCGACAAGCTGAAGTTCTGCGACTTCATTTCCTCGGCATGGTCGACCACCAGCGTGGAGAACGGATAGTCGAGCGCGCCTTTGGCCGTCACGATACGCAAGGTGTACTCGCCCTTGTCCTGCACCCGGGCGCGGCCGACGTACGATTTCAGGGGCGACAGCGTTGCCTTGTCGCCGCTGATCTGGCCGCTGACCAGGATCAGATCCTGCGGTGCATTGTCAGCCGTCGCCTTCATGAGCGTGTCCGCCGGGGTCAGGAAGGCCTGCATCAGATTGGTGTTGTAGTCCGAGAAGGTGCTGCCGCCGCAATAACTCATGATGTCATGCGTATTCGGGTTGCGCGGATCGAAGAAGGCAGACCTGCTGAACAGATAACCCCAGGTGTAGTGGGTGCCCGTACCCAGCTGCGCGTTCGGGTAGGGATACTTCGGGTCCGGCGAGCCGGCGCCGCCGCAAGCGGCGTGGTTCAGACGGTAGTTGTGGCCCAGTTCATGGACCACGATACCGCGCAAGCCATCTTCATTCATCGATGGAATATCTGCGGCAACGCCGCTGGTGCCCGGCACATAGGCCAGGCCGGCCAGGCCGTAGGTCGCTTTCGGAATGAAGCCGAAGTAATGCTGGCGATCGTTGGCGTTTTCCAGGCGGTGCAAGTCGGCGATTTCGCCCAGGATTTTACCGAACGCATCGCGCCACTCGGTTTCATTGACGGGCAGGCGCGTCACGCGCGACGACACATACGCGGCGCGGCCGAACTGGTTCACGCCCGACACCGGAATGCGATCCTGGACGAAGTCGCGCAGGTTGCCGACGACACGGCCGACCGAACTACCGATCTGGACCGGAATGGTGACCAGCTCCATCGGAACTCCACCGCCAACGCGCGGATTGATGGTCTTGTTCTGGCCATTCGCCAGGACCACGCTCAGGCGCAGGCCAGGGCGGACCAGGTCGGCCGGCACCACCGCGATGTACGAGGTGTTCGCATCGGGCACGACCGGCACGCTGGCTGGAAGTGCACCGGCCGGCTTATTCAGGGCAATTTCACGCAGCACATTGCCATTCGCATCCTTGACCTGGACTTTGCCGTCCGGCTTGGCCACGCCTGGGGTGTTGCTCAGGGCATTGACCTTGACCATCACCGCCTTGCCCCTGATCAAAATCAGGGCGCTGTCGCCGCTGTCGAACAGCTGCGATTGCGCCAGCTGGATGCTGCCGATGCGTGGATCGCCAGCAACCGGTGGCGTGGCGTCGGCAATCGGCGCGCCGGGGATATAGCAGCTTTTCACCAGGCCGGGGGCCGGGTTGGCCATGGCGGTCGTGTTGCAATCGACACCGTCGGTCTTGGTATAGGTGTAATACTTGCCTTCCGCCCCGAACAGCACCGCACTGGTGCCGCTGAAATTGCAGCGGCCGCCTTCCGGAGCGCACAAGGTCCACGTGACGGCGGCCTTGTCGCAGCGTTTGGCGATGCCCGGCGTCGGATCGCCGAACACATTGCTGTTGCAAGCGACGCCGCCGGTCGCCGTCTTGCTCATGAAGCTGGTGCCGGAACCATAGCGCACGGTGCGCGTATCGCCGAAAGCGCACTGGCCGCCCTCGGTGCCGCACGCTTCCCAGGTGCTGGTGACTTCGCAACGCTTGGCCGCGCCCGGCGCCGGATCGCCGAAGGTGGCGTTGTTGCAGGAGGCGCCCCAGCCCAGCGTCTTGCTGACGAAGCGGTCGCCCGCGCCATAGCGCACGGTCTGGTTGCCGGTGAAAACGCAACGGCTGTTTTCGTTCGCGCAAAATGTCCATCGCGTGGTCGATGCAGCGGCGGCCACGCCCATGGCGCTGGTAATGGCGGTCGGGGCGGCGCCGGCATCGGCCACGCCGGCAGCGCTGCCCGCGTTGGCGCCGCCGCCAGTCATCACCCCGGTTCCGGCCGCATCGGCCGTGCTCACGACAGGCGGTGGGGCGGCGGCGCCGGCGGCGCGGGGGGCGCCCGAGGCGCCTGTGTTATCGCCGCATGCGGTCAGCACCCCGCTGGTTAAGGCAATCATTGCCAGGCTTTTCAACAAACGTCTCATATCTACTCCGGATCAGCGTTTCTAGGATTATTTCTATGCAACCAGGCTGCACAATATCCTGCCGAACTCGACAAAGTAAACTTTTGTTAAGAATATTAGTAAGATTTTCATAGGACATTTGTAACAAAACCACGCTTGAGGATGCGACGAAGGCATGCTAGGTGGTTTAACGGCCTCAAATACTTTCACTCATGCATTTATTCTAATTGCCAGGCAAGCGCTGGATGGCCCGGCGCCTATTCTTCCAGCGCGCAGCTCACCGCGCGCGCGCCGAGCAGATCGACCAGCACCCGCGGGGCGATACCGACCAGGTAGCCGCGCCGGCCGCCGTTGATATAGATCGTTTCCAGCGCCAGGATGCTCTCTTCCACATACACCGGCAGCGCCTTGCGCGTGCCGAACGGCGACGTGCCGCCGATCTGGAAACCGGAATGGCGCTGCGCCACCTCGGGCTTGCACGGCTCGACCGACTTGCACGGTATCGCGCGCGCCAGGTTCTTGGTCGACACCTTGCAGTCGCCATGCATCAGCACGATCAGCGGCTTGGCCGCTTCATCCTGCATCACCAGCGTCTTGACCACCGAATGCTCGGGCACGCCGAGCTCGCGCGCCGACACCGACGTGCCGCCATGCTCTTCATACGGATAGGGATGTTCGCTGAAAATCACACCGTGCTTGCGCAGGAACTGCGTCGCCGGTGTTTCGGAAATATGCTCTTTCTTGGCCATGCGTGATACGCTAAACGTTCAATGAGGAGTTTCTTATTATGCAGCAAGAAATTCGCTTTGCCACCTTCAATGTGTACAACCTCGCCCCACCGGGCGCGAAGCTGTACGACAATCTCCTGCCGTCCACGCCGGAAGAATACGAGGCCAAGCTGAACTGGACCGCGCGCCAGATCGACCTGCTCGATGCCGACGTGATCGGCTTCCAGGAGATTTTTTCGCAGGCCGCCCTGCGCGAAGCGCTGGCGCGCACCCGCCGCTACCGCGACGCCTTCCACGTCGGCTTCGATCCCGATCCGGCCGCCGAACGCCTCACGCCCAGCGTGGCGCTGGTATCACGCCTGCCGCTGGCCGCGCCCGGCGTGGCTCACCTGCAGTTCCCCGAGGGCGTGGCGCTGCCGCCCGGCAGCCGCGAGGCCGACCGCTTTTCGCGCGCCGTGATCCATGCGCCGGTGATCGTCTCGCCCGACTGCACGGTCGACGTGGTGGTGGTGCACCTCAAGTCCAAGCGTCCCGACTACCGCAACGGCGACTGCAGCGAAGACCCGCAACTGTACGCGCTGGCCTGCCTGCGCTCGCTGATCCGGCGCGGCACCGAAGCGGCGGCCCTGCGCGTGTTCCTGAGCCAGCTGGCCAAAGAACACCAGCGCCCGCGCGTGGTGCTGGGCGACTTTAACGATGTGGCCGACGCCGTGACCACCATGATCGTGCTGGGTAACGGCAATACCCTGGGCGACCGCATGTTCGACGCCTACCAGCTGCAGCAGCGCCAGGACCACCTGCGCCACGTGGGCTTTTCCATCGTGCACGACAGCCACTACACGACCATCGACCACATCCTGGTGTCGGAAGAATTCAACGCTACCCTGCCCAACGCGATCGGTGAGGTGGTCGACGTGGTGTACCTGAACGACCACGTCGTGCTGGAACTGCCCGAGGCGTCCGACCACGGCCAGGTGCTGGCGCGCATGCGCCTGTTCGACGGGCCGCGCGGCCTCAGTGAGGGCGGGGTTTGAGGTCCGGGTCGCTCGACGCCATGCTCGCGTAATACCCCTGGTAATCGTCGCAGCCGTGCTGCCGTAGAAACAGCAGCTGCTCGGCCGTCTCGACACCCTCGGCGATCACGCGCAAGTTGAGGCTGCGCGCCACCGCGATGATGGCCGGGATCAGGTCCGCCTTGGCGTTCGCGTCCGGTCCCGGGCCCGGGACCGCATTCGGGACCGCATTCGGGACCGCATTCGGGACCGCATCCGGGACCGCATCCGGGACCGCATCCGTATTCGCATCCGCAATGTCTTTCACGAACGAGCTGTCGATCTTCAGCTTGGTCAGCGGATAGCGGCGCAGGAAGCTCAGGCTCGAATACCCGGTGCCGAAGTCGTCGATGGTCAGCTGCACCCCGAGCGCGCGCAAGGTGGCGATGGTGGCCATGGTGGCATCGTCGCCGCGCATGATGACGCTTTCGGTAAACTCGAGGTCGAGAAATTCGGGCGCCAGCCCGGACAGCCGCAGCGCTTCCTCGACGCTGTGCACCAGGCCGCTGTCGATGAACTGCCCCCCCGACAGATTGACCGCCACCACCACCGGAGAGCCCTCGTCGCGCCACGCGCTCGCGCGCGCGCACGCCTGGCGCAGCACCCATTCGCCGATCGGCACCATCAGCCCGCATTCCTCGGCCACCGCAATGAACTGGTGCGGCATGAGCAGGCCGCGCTGCGGATGGCGCCAGCGCAGCAACGCCTCGACCGCGATGGTCTGGCCGCTGGCGATGTTCACTTCGGGCAGGTATTCGAGCAGGAACTCCTGGTTCGACAGCGCATGCCGCAATTCGTTCTCGATCTGCACCCGTTCGATGACGTGGGCATTCATGTCGGCATTGAAGAAGCTGAAGGCGTTGCGCCCGTTCTGCTTGGCGTGGTACATGGCCACGTCGGCGTTTTTCAGCAGGGTGTCGATGTCGGCGCCGTCGTCCGGGCTGATGGCGATGCCGATCGAGACCGACAGGCTGATCGTGTGGCCATCGCTGCGCACCGGCTGTGCCACCGCGTGCATGACGCTGGTGGCCACGTGGGCGGCCTGGTCGACCCCGCCGATGTCGGCCAGGATGACCACGAACTCGTCGCCGCCCTGGCGGCTGACGGTATCGACTCCGCGCACGCAGCCGATCAGGCGCGTGGCCACTTCCTTGAGCACGGCGTCGCCCACGTGGTGGCCGAAACTGTCGTTGATGCCCTTGAAGCGGTCCAGGTCGAGGAACATGACGCCCACCTTGGTGTGCTGGCGCCGCGCCGACACCAGCGCCTGCTGCAAGCGGTCGAGAAATAGCACGCGGTTCGGCAAATCGGTCAGGAAGTCGTGCTCGGCCAGGTAGCGGGTCTGTTCCTCGGCGCGCTTGCGCTCGGTAATGTCGGTCATGATCGCCATGTAGTTCGACACTTGCTCGGCGCTGTCGCGAATGGCCGTCACGGCTACCCATATCGGGACATCGCCATCGCCGCGCCGCACGCAGCACACCTCGCCTTCCCAGTGGTCGTGCACCGCCACGAAGTCCCAGATCTGCTGGTAGAACGAGGGTTCGTGCATGCCCGAGCGCAAGCCCGGCACGTCGCCGCCCATCACCTCGGCCGCCGCCACCCCTGTCAGCTCGGTAAACGCCTGGTTGACCGCGATGACCCGGTAAAAGCGGTCGGTGATGAGAATGGCGTCGCGCGAATTCTCGAACACGCGCGCAGCCATGGCCAGCGCATGCTCGGCCGCCTTGCGCGGGGAAATATCGCGCAGCACCGCGTAGGACCGGAATTCATGGTCCAGGGTGACCGAGGTGAGCAGCACCTCGGCCCAGATATGGGCACCGTCGGGCAGGCGGTACTCCCATTCGTAGCGGTGATTGCCGTCGATAAAGGCGCGCGCCGTCAGGGCGGCGTCGGCCACGACCGAGGTTTCGCCGGTGGCTTGCACCTCGGGCGAAAAATCGAGCAGGGTCTTGCCGACGATGTCTTGCTTGTCGGTGCAGCGGAACAGCACGATGGCGGCCGGGTTGGCATCGATGATGCGGTTGCCCTCGATCAGGACAATGGCGTCGTGCGAGCGCTCGAACAGTTGGCGGAAGTTGGTGCCCGCTTCGATCAGGGCCGTTTCGTCGACCTTGCGCTTGCTGATGTCCACTTCCATGCAGAACAGTTGCTGCGGCACGCCGTCGCGCAGTACCGGAAAGTGGGTCGAGTACAGCCAGCGCTCGGCGCCGTCCCGGCGCCGGATGTGCCAGTCGCGCGGCGGCGCCGTGCGCCCGGTCTTCCAGACCGTTTCTAGCGTGTTGCGGAAATCTTCCTCGCGGTCCAGGTGCGAGGCCAGGCTGGTCAGGGGCTGCCCGACCGCCTCGGCCGCGGTAACGCCGAACACGTCGGCGCAGGTATGGTTCCAGTAGCGCACGATGCCGTTGCGGTCGGTGCTGTGCACCGCCACCGTCGGCGCCAGTTCAAGGGCAGCGACGAAACGGTACAGGACGTCGAGCGCCTGGAGTCCCGGTCCTTCCGGTTCGACACTGCCCGTTTCGGCAGGTTTATCAGCACTCACGGTGTTCCCTTCTTCTCGTTGTGGCAGAGGCCGCCGGCAGGCTGGCCCATACTCCTTAGACCCATTTTTGACCGTGGACGTTCGGTTCCGTTTGCGCGAACGCAAAGCACTGGCCGGGAGAATTGTTTCCATTACGCAAAATTTGCGCTTTGTCGGGTTTTTTTGCAGTTCGTCGTGCACAAACGGCGGTCTGTCGCATTCGGCGTGCAGCCGGGCCGCCGGTTTTCTATAGTGACAACATGCGCCCGTGACACCATCCTGCGCCCAGGACGGTGCACCGGCGCCCCGCAAGGCGCCCCGCACCGCGCCCCAACCATCCGCCCGACCAGAAAAAGACCAAGCCACCATGAAACTCGAGACCTTGCCCAGCGCGCCGGCCCAGCCCACCCTCCGCAAGCCACGCTGGCGCGCTCCCGCGCTCGGCGTGCTGATCGTCGCCCTCGGCGCCGGCGCCTGGTTTACCGTGCAGGCGCGCAAGCCGGCCGCCGCCCCGACGGCCCAGGGCGCGGGCGCCAAAAAGGCGGCGCCGGTGTATGAACTGGCGCGCGCCGATGTGGCGGCGATCGCCGCCGGCGAGCTGAGCGTGAACATGCCCTTGTCCGGTTCGCTCGCGCCCCTGACCCAGGCCACCGTCAAGTCCAAGGTCTCCGGCCAGGTGCTGGAAACGACCGTACAGGAAGGCATGAACGTGGCGGCCGGCCAGGTGCTGGCGCGGCTCGACCAGGCCGACCAGAAGGCGCGCGTGGCGCAGCAGCAGGCCGCGCTCGACGAAGCCAATGCGCGCCTGTCGATGGCCACCAAGAACAATGCCAACAGCCAGGCGCTGCTGGCGCAAAAATACATTTCGCAAAACGCTTACGACACCACCGAAAACAGCGTGGCGCTGGCGCGCGCCAGCGTGCAGGCCGCCCAGGCCCAGCTCGACCTGGCGCGCATCGCCCTGAACGACACGGTGATCCGCGCCCCGCTGGCAGGCGTGGTCAGCAAGCGCCACGTGCAAGCCGGCGACAAGCTCTCGCCCGACATGCCGGCATTTTCCATCGTCAACCTGCAGCAATTGACGCTCGAAGCGCAAGTGCCGGCCTCGGACATCCCGCGCGTAAAGGCCGGCCAGGAAGTGCGTTTCCAGGTCGATGGCTATCCATCGCGCACCTTCCTGGGCAAGGTGGCGCGCATCAACCCGACCACCGAAACCGGTTCGCGCGGCATGCTGGTGTATATCAGTGTCGACAATGCCGACAGCGCCCTGCGCGGCGGCATGTTCGCCAAGGGCGCGATCACCACCGAAAAATCGGCGCGCCGTCCGCTGCTGCCGCTCGCCGCCCTGAGGAAGGATAAGGAGATCGACGTGGTCTACGTCGTCGAGTCCGGCAAGGTGGTGGTGCGCCCGGTCACCCTCGGCCTGCGCAACGACGATGACGGCATGGTCGAAGTGACCGCCGGCCTGGAGCACGGCGCGCGCGTGATCACGGCCCGCCTCGACGCGGTCAAGCCCGGCAGCCAGGTAAAACTCAGCGAGCCGCCGGCGAGCGCCAGCGTCACCGCCGCGCCGGCCGCCCCCGCCGCTCCGAAAGGCTGAGCCATGTGGATCACGACAACCAGTATCAAGAATCCGGTATTTGCCACGATGGTGATGGTGGCCCTGGTCGTGCTCGGCCTGTTCTCGTACCGCCGCCTGGGCGTGGAAAGCATGCCCAACGTCGCCATTCCGGTCGCCTACGTGCAGGTGAACTACCCCGGCGCCTCGCCCGAACAGGTGGAAAACGACATTACCCGCCCGCTCGAAGACGCCATCAACACCGTCAGCGGCGTGAAGAAAATACGCAGCAATTCCTGGGAAGGCCGGGCCGGGGTGCAGGTCGAATTCCACCTCTCGACCAACATGGACAAGGCCATGACCGACATGCGCGACAAGATTGGTCTCGCGCGCCCCGGTTTTCCCAAGGAAGCGAAGGAACCGTTCATCGCCCGTGAAGAAGGCGACAACAGCCGCGCCATCGTGGAACTGTCGCTCATGTCGGACAAGCGCAGCCTGCGCGAACTGTCGACCCTGACCGAGCAAGTCATCACCAAGCGCCTGCAGGGCGTGGCCGGGGTCGGCCAGGTGCGCGTGCGCGGCACGACCAACCGCCAGATCCTGGTGCATATCCGGCCCGAGGGCCTGGCCAGCCAGAACATCGGCGTCGATGAAGTGCTGCGCGCGATCCAGAGCACCAACGCCAATCTGCCGGCCGGGAACATCGCCTGGGGCGCGGCCGAACGCCTGGTGCGCATCGAAGGCAAGATCAAGGATGCGCGCGGCTTCAACAAGATCATCGTGGCGCGCCGCGCCAGCGGCCCGGTCTACCTCGAGCAGGTGGCCGACGTGATCGATGGCGAGCAGGAAGAAACCTCGATCTCGCGCATCAACGGCAAGCGCGCCATCACGCTCGAAGTGACCAAGATCCAGGACGCCAACGTGGTCGACGTGGGCACCGGCATCAAGAAAGCCGTCACCGCCATGGGCACCACCCTGCCGGCCGACATCCGCATCGATATCCTCGAAGACCAGTCCGACCGCGTGCAAAAGCAGCTCGACAACGTCAAGCGCACCATCATGGAAGGCGCGCTGCTGACCATGCTGATCGTGTTCCTGTTCCTGCACTCGTGGCGCAGCACCATCATCACCGGGCTGACGCTGCCGATTTCTGTAATGGCCAGTTTCATCGCCATGCAGTTCTTCGGTTTCACGCTCAACTTCCTGACCCTGATGGCGCTGTCGCTGTGCATTGGCCTGCTGATCGACGACGCCATCGTGGTACGCGAAAACATCGTGCGCCACCTCGGCATGGGCAAGAGCCACACCCAGGCCGCCAACGACGGCACCAATGAAATCGGGCTGGCGGTGATGGCCACCACGTTCGCCATCGTCGCCGTGTTCGTGCCGGTCGCTTTCATGGAAGGCATCATCGGGCGCTTCTTCCTGCAGTTCGGAATCACGGTGGCGGTGGCGGTGATGGTGTCGCTGTTCGTCAGCTTCACGCTCGACCCGATGCTCTCCTCGGTCTGGCGCGACCCGGTCAAGGACCGCTTCAAGTACCTGCCGTGGCTGGGCCGCGGCATGGAAAAAATCGAACACGGCATCGAGCGCCTGCACGTGTGGTACGGCAAGGTGCTGGAACTGGCGCTGCGCTGGCGCAAATCGACCCTGGCCCTGGCGCTGGCCCTGTTCGTCGGCAGCCTGGCGCTGATGCCGATGATCGGCGGCGAAATGTTCCCGGAAACGGACGACGGCTACATCCACATGGAATTCAAGGCGCCGGTCGGATCGAGCCTGGAATACACCGACCAGAAGATGCAGCAGGTCGAAGCGGCCCTGAAACCGTTCAAGGAAATTGAGGCGGCGATCACCACCGTGGGCACCGACAACGGGCGCCACTCGGCCCAGATGAACCTGAAACTGACCGACGTGCACAAGACCGGACGCCGCTCGCAGAAGGAAGTCGAACGCCTGATCCGCGAGCGCCTGCAGTCGATCGCCGGGATCACCATGTCGGTGGGCTGGAAGCCAATCTTCATCGCGATCCTGGGCCAGGACGAAGCCAAGCTGGACGCCGTGGCGCACCAGCTGATCGACAAGATGCGCGCGATCAAGGGCATCGCCGACCTGGAATACAGCCAGGAAGGCGCCAGTCCAGCCACCATCGTCAAGATCAACAACGAGCTGGCGAGCGACCTGGGATTGTCGACCCAGCAGATCGGGCTGGCGCTGCGGCCGTTCGTGGCGGGCGACCAGATCAGCCGCTGGCTGGCGCCGGACGGGCAGAACTACGACGTCAACGTGCAGTTGCCCAAATCAGGGCGCCAGAAAGTAGCCGATCTGGGCGACCTGTCGCTGGCGTCGAGCAAGCGCGATGCCGAAGGCAATCCGGTGATGGTGCCGCTGCGCCAGGTAGTCCAATTCGTTCCCTCGACCAGCCCGCAGGTGCTCAAGCGCCAGGCGCTGGAGCGCCGGGTGGCGATCTACGCCAGCGCCGAAGGGCGTCCGACGGGCGACGTGGACGGCGACGTCAAGCTGGCCATGAAGAGCATCGAACTGCCCGAGGGCGTGCGCTTCGACGTCGGCGGCGACGCCGAGCAGATGGCCGAAACGATGGGCGCGGCCGGTACCGCGCTGGGCATTGCGGTGATCTTCATCTACCTGGTGCTGGCCTCGCAGTTCGGCAGCTTCCTGCAGCCGATCGCGATCATGGTGTCGCTGCCGCTGTCGATGATCGGGGTGCTGATTGCCTTGCTGGTGACGGGCAGCACCCTGAATATCTTCTCGGTGATCGGAATCGTGATGCTGATGGGGCTGGTGACCAAGAACGCGATCTTGCTGGTGGACTTTACCAATCACGGGCAGCGCGAAGGCAAGAGCCAGCACGATGCGATCCTGGAGGCCGGCCAGGTGCGCTTGCGGCCGATTTTGATGACGACCCTGGCGATGATCTTCGGCATGCTGCCGATGGCCATCGGCATGGGCGACGGCGGCGAAACGCAGGCGCCGATGGGACGCGCGGTGATCGGCGGGGTGATTACCTCAACCTTGCTGACCCTGGTGGTGGTGCCGGTGGCGTACACCTACCTGGATAGCCTGGGCAAGCGCGTGGCGCGCTGGTTCAGGGGCAACGAGAAGGACCAGGAGCATGACGGGCAACACGAAGCGAAGCATGAGGAAGACCGGGCCGCCGTCGGCGCTTGAGCATCCGTCGCGCCATCCGTGAATCGCAACAATCGCAACGATCGCCCGGTGCAGGGGGACAGCTTGTCCGGTCCCCTGCACTGGGCGCCTGCTACTGAAGGGTACCCATGCAACGCTCTTTACTGTTTCTGTTGTTCGCCGTCGCGCCGCTGGCTGCACAGGCAGCCGATGCCACCGATAATCAGTTGATCGAACGCGCAGTGCGCGACTATATCGAGTCGCAACACAAGGCCGATCCGCAACGCATGGAACGCGGTCTCGATCCCAGGCTCGCCAAGCGTACGTACTGGCAGGCGGCCGACGGCAGCGAATTCATCATGAATACCGACTTCGACGCCATGCTCAAGGTTGCCCGGACCTACAACAAGGACGGCACGAAATTTCCGGCACAGCCGCGGGTGGACATCAAGATCCTCGATGTCGACCAGCGTGTGGCGACCGTCAAGCTGAGCGCCGACGAGTGGATCGATTATATGCACCTGTATAAGAACCAGCGCAGCGAGTGGAAGATCGTCAATGTGCTCTGGCAGTACCATGACACTGCGCGCCAGGTCAGCAAAAAGTAAGCTGGCTGTGCGCGCCCTGGTGCGGCGCGCCGACGGTCCCGGGAGGACGCTGGCGCGAATCGTGCGCGCCGGTCGCCGGGACGATGGGGAATTTATTCCGGCTTCGCTTCCTCGGCATCATCCTCATCCGGTGTCTCGTTCTCTTCACCGCCAGGCGTGGTCTTGGCTTCCAGCTTGCGCCTGGCCTTCTCGTCCGCCTTTTTCTTCTTTTCTAATTCCCTCTGCCGCTTTTCGTACTGGAAATTAGTTTTAGCCATGGATCACCTCTTGGGTTATAAAAGAAAGGGGGGTAGTAAGACAGCATTATGACCCAGTTATGCGTTCGGCATTTGAATTAACCACGTGGGTGATGCTCCGCATGCAGGCGCTTCATGCGCTCGCGCGCAACATGCGTGTAAATTTGTGTAGTCGAAATATCCGCGTGCCCCAGCAACAGTTGCACAACCCGCAAGTCGGCGCCATGATTGAGCAAATGCGTGGCAAACGCATGGCGCAGGGTATGCGGCGACAGGGGCGCCGTGATGCCGGCATTGCCCGCATGCTTTTTAATCAAAATCCAGAACATCTGGCGCGACATCGGCCCCCCCCGTCCGGTCACGAACAGCGCATCGTCCATCTGGCCGTTCAGGATGATCCCACGCGCCTCTTTCAGGTAGCGTTCGATCCACTGGCGCGCTACCTGCCCGAACGGCACCAGGCGCGTTTTGCTGCCCTTGCCGGTGATGCGCAGCACGCCGTCGTTCAGGCTCAGCTCCATCATTTTCAAGGTCACCAGCTCGGATACGCGCAAGCCGCTCGCATACATCAGTTCGAGCATGGTGCGCTCGCGCAGTCCCAGCGGCGTGCTCACGTCGGGCGCCTGCAGCAAGGCTTCCACCTGCGCCTCGGTCAGGGTATGCACGAAACGCTGCGGCTGCTTGGCCGAGGCCATCTGCAGGCAAGGATCGGCCGTCATTTCCTTGTTGCGCAGCGCCAGCTGGTAAAAGCGCTTGAGCACCGACAGGCGCCGGTTGGCCGTACTCGGCTTCGATTCCGCATGGCGGTCCGAAAAATACCCTTCCAGCTCGCCTGGCCCCACCGCATGCAGGCTGGCCAGCGCCGGCCGCGTCACTTCCAGCCAGCGCGCGAACAGGCTCAGGTCGCGCCGGTAAGCGTCGATCGAGTTTTTCGCCAGCCCCTGCTCCAGCCACAGCTGGTCGCAGAAGGCGTCGATCAGTTGAAGATTGACTGCTGTTGCCATGGTCCCTTGCCCGCCCCTTCATGCGCAAGCAGCCAGCGCTTGACGCCCAGGTGGAAACCATTTCCATCATCGTGGTGCGAAAAGCCGCCCAGTCCGCCGGCGGCGGTGACGCGGTGACAGGGTATGATGATAGGAAACCAGTTGGCGCCGCAAGCCTGGCCCACCGCGCGCGGCGCCGAGCCGATGTGCTTGGCGACCTGTCCATAGGTGCGCACGGTGCCGCGCGGGATCGAGGAGATCGCATCCCACACCTTGCGCTGGAAAACGCTGCCAGCGTCCAGCAGCGGCAAACTGAAGCGGAAATCGGGATCGATCAGGTAGTGCGCCACCTGCTGCGCGGCCAGTTCGGCGACCGGATCGAGCGCGTCTTTTTCATCAAAGTGGGGCGGCAGGTAAACCAGTTCGCGCACGCGCGCGGCTTCGGTGCGGATGCCGACCGCCCCGAAGGGCGCTGCCACGATGGCCGAAAAAATAGTCTCTGCTTGATTGTTCATGTACGCAGTGTAGCGCAGCGAGGGCGTCAAACCAATCCGCCGCACTTTCCGGCAGACGAAAAAAAACGCACCTTGCGGTGCGTTCCAAATTTTGTTCACGTTCCCGGCCGTTTGGTCATGCCAACAGCATTCTGTAAAACGCGTGTCTCCTCGATATTTTCTCCGGTATGAACTACCGTTTCTTCTATCTTCCCACTCCCCCAACCTGCAATCCGTTCGCCCCATTCGCACCAGTATGGTGCTGAATCGGTGCTCATCATAACGTATTTAATTTCGGAAAATGTGGCTTTTTTTACACGCTAGGGGAAAATATATTTCAGTTGTAAATTAAATTAGGCAGCCACAGCGAGATCTGTGGTACATACGTCACCACCATCAGGAAGCCCAGCATCGTCAGCAGCCACGGCATCACCGCCACCGTGAGTTCCGAGATGCCCATCTTGGTAATGCCCGAGGCCACGTACAGGTTCAGGCCGACCGGCGGATGGCACATGCCCACTTCCATGTTGACGATGATCAGGATGCCGAAGTGCACCGGATCGATGCCCAGTTTCATCGCCACCGGGAACAGGATCGGCGCCATGATCAGGACGATCGACGATGGCTCCATCACGTTGCCGGCCAACAGCAGCAGGATGTTCACCACCAGCAGGAAGGTCACCACGCCCAGGCCCTGATCGGTAATCCAGGCCGCCATCGCTTGCGGAATGCCTTCGCTGGTCATCAGGAAGGAGAACAGCATCGCGTTGGTGATGATGTAGAGCAGCATGGCCGACATCGACGCCGAATCGAGCAGTACCTTGGCGACCTGCTTGATCTTCAAGTCCTTGTAGACGAACACGGCGATGATGAAGGCGTACACCGCCGCCATCGCGGCCGCTTCGGTCGGGGTGAACTTGCCCGAATAAATCCCGCCCATCACGATGACGATCAGCAGCAAGCCCCAGGCGCTCTTGCGGAACGCGTTCCAGCGCTCGCCCCAGCTCGCCTTCGGCATGCGCGGGTAGTTGTGCTTGCGCGCCAGGAACCAGGTAGTCAGGCCCAGCAGGCTGGCCAGCATCAGGCCCGGCACCACGCCGGCCATGAACAGCTGCCCGACCGAGGTATTGGTGGTGACCGAATACATCACCATCACGATCGATGGCGGAATCAGGATCCCGAGCGCGCCCGAGGTGGTGATGACGCCGGCACCGAAGCCGCGCGGATAGCCCTGGCGCACCATGGCCGGCAGGATGATCGAACCGATCGCCACCACCGTGGCCGGGCTGGAACCGGACACCGCCGCAAACAGCGCGCAGGCGACCACGCCGCCCAGCGCCAGGCCGCCGTGCCAGTGGCCGACCATCGCCGTGGCGAAGTTGATCATGCGCCGCGCCACCCCGCCGTGCGTGAGGAAATTACCCGCCAAAATGAAGAACGGAATCGCCATGATCTCGAACTTCTCGATGCCGGTAAACAGCTTGAGCGCGACCGACTGGATCGGCACGTCGGTCATGGTGAACAGGAAAGTCAGGACGGTCAGGCCGAGCGAAATCGAAATCGGCATGCCCGTCAACATCAACACGATCAGCAGGGCGAAGATGATGGCGGCGTTCATGCGGCACCGCCTTTCGCCGCGGCGATCTCGTCTTCCAGGCCTTCGACATGGCCGTGGTCATGCTTGGGCAAGGCGCCGGTGCGGATGAAGTGCACGGCCACCTGGATGAAGCGGAAGCACATCAGGTAGGAACCGAGCGGCACCGCCAGATACACCAGCCACATCGGCACTTCGAGGTCGGACGAGGTCTGGTCGGTCTGCGCCATGTGCCAGACGAAATTGGCGCCCAGGGTACCGACGATGGCGGTAAACGTGGCGCCGGCCAGCAGGCCGAAGACGATGAACTTGTCGCGCCACGGGGCGCTCAGGCGGTTGATGATCACATCGATGCCGACGTGGATGCCGGTGCGCACGCCGTACGCCGCCCCGAATTTCGCCATCCAGACGAACATGTAGATGCACAGCTCCTGGGCCCAGCTGGTGTTAATTTGAATCAGCCAGTCCTGCACGACCGGAATCGGCAGGCCGGAAAAATAGCGGTGGACCACCGCAACGAACACAACGAGCGTGGCTGCGCCCATCAGGCTCGCAATGATCCACTCTTCCAGATGGTCGAGAAATTTCATGTCGAATCCTTCAATAAAAAGGAAAGGGAGATAGGTGCGGCACGCGCCGGCGCCCTGCTCCAGGCAGGGGCGCCGGGGGCCTGTGTGTTTACTTCGCTGCTGCGGCCGTTTTGTTGATCGAACCGATCAGCTCAGCGCCGATGCGGCTTTCCATCTGCTTGTGCACTGGCAGCAATACCTTGCGCCATTCGGCCTGTTCAGCCGCAGTTGGCGTGTAGATGGCGGTCTTGCCGGTTTTCCTGATCGCTTCGAGCGCCAGGTCGTTATCGCGCTGGGCGATGGCTTTCTCGAACGTGGTGGCCTCGGCCATGGCCTTGACCAGGCTGGCGCGTATATCGGCCGGCAAGCCATCCCAGAATTTCTTGTTGACGATGACGGCATAGCCCAGGTAGCCGTGGTTGGACAGGGTCACGTGCTTCTGCACTTCGTGCATCTTTTGCGTGAACATGTTCGATGGCGGATTCTCGGTGCCGTCGACCACGCCGGTCTGGAGCGCCTGGTACACCTCGGAGAAGGCCAGCACCTGCGGGTTGGCGCCGAGCGCGCGCATCTGGGCGTCGAGTACCTTGGACGACTGGATGCGCAGCTTCTGGCCGCGGAAGTCGGCCGGCACGCGCAGCTGCTTGTTGGCCGACATCACCTTGAAGCCGTTATCCCAATACGCGAGGCCGGTAATGCCCTTCGGTTCGAGTTTTTGCAGCAAGCCCTTGCCGATCGGGCCTTCGGTCACGCTGTACAGCGCCGCCTTGCTCGGGAAAATGTAAGGCAGGTCGAAGGCTTCGAATTCCTTCACGCCCAGCGGGCCGAACTTGGCCAGCGAGGGCGCCAGCATTTGCACCGCGCCCAGCTGCAAGGCTTCGAGCTCTTCCTTATCCTTGTACAGCTGGCTGTTCGGGTAGACTTCGACCTTGACCCGGTTCATGGTGGCTTTCTCGGCCAGCATCTTGAAGCGCTCGGCGGCCTGGCCTTTGGGAGTGTCGGTTGCCACAACATGGCTGAACTTGATCACGATTGGCGCTTGCGCCCATGCATTGAAACTGGCCGCGGCGGCGAGCGCGACGACGAGCGATTTAATTTGCATACTTGACTCCCTGTTAATGGTAACCAACATTTCTTGACTGCAAGGCAGTCTGCCAATCGCCATTCTGCACTGCAATTGTGGATAACCACAATAGCCAATAGACACAATTTCGGACACTTTGCGCCAATGACTTCCTCATCCAAGCCCACGCGTCCCCCTTTCGTGCTCGGCGGCCCGTGGCGCTGGCTGCTGCCGGTACTGCTGGTGCTGCTGTTTCTGGCGGTGCTGTTCTGGCTGCCGTGGCAGGCGCGTCAGATGGAAGCCAACGAACGCCAGGAGCAACTGATCGCCGACACCCTGTGGGTCGAGCAAACCATCCGCTTCGAACTGACCCGCAACGAGGAAGCGCTGGCCGCGCTCGGCGCCGAACTGGCCGAAGGCAAGCTGGCCACGCCGGTGCTGCAAGCGCGCCTGGCCCAGATGATCAAGCTCAGCCACGAGCTGGAGCAGGTGCGCTGGTACGATGCCGACGCCCGCCTGATCTTGTCGAGCGCGGCGCCCGGCGCCCCGTCCCTGCGCGAGCCCGCGCGCGACGCCGCCGAGATGGCGCGCGCGGGGCGCAGCGGGCGCTACGCCGAACCGTATCGCGGCGTCCTGCCCCACCAGCGCCTGCTCGACTATCACCTGCCGCTGTTTCGCGACGGCGCCTACGTGGGCAGCCTGGTGGCCACGGTCGACCTCAAGATCCTGCTCGACGAAACCGTGCCCTGGTGGTTCGCCCAGGATAACGCCATTTCCCTGCTCGACCGCGACGACGCGCTGCTGGCCAAGCGCGCCGCCGCCGGTCCCGGGCGCGGGGTGTACACCCACAAGCGCGCGCTCGACCTGACGGGCGCCTCGGTAATGCTGGCCACCGACAGCGTCAAGAGCGAACCGCGCCTGCTGCCCAATCTGCTGGTCGGATCGGTGGTGCTGCTGGCGCTGGGGCTGGTGGCCAGCCTGGCGGCGCTGTGGCGCCACATCGCGCGCCGGCTGGCGGCCGAAGGCGCGTTACGCCAGCAGATGGCGTTTCGCACGGCCATGGAAAATTCGCTTGTCACCGGCCTGCGCGCGCGCGACCTGGAAGGGCGCGTCACCTACGTCAACCCGGCCTTTTGCCAGATGGTCGGCCTGCCGGCCGAGGAACTGCTGGGCAAGACCCCGCCCATGCCCTACTGGGCGCCGGAAGCGATGGCGGTCTACCAGCAGCGCTTCGCCGCCGTGCTGGCCGGCGAAGCGACCCAGCAGTTCGAAACCATCTTCCAGCGCACCGACGGCGTGCGCGTGCCGGTGCTCATTTTCGAGGCCCCGCTGGTCGACAGCGACGGGCGCCAGACCGGCTGGATGAGTTCGATTCTCGACATCTCCGACCTGAAACGCGTCGAGGAACTCAACCGCCAGCAGCAGGAAAAGCTGCAGGCCAGCGCGCGCCTGGCCACCATGGGCGAGATTTCCTCGATGCTGGCGCACGAGCTGAACCAGCCGCTGGCGGCGATCGCCAGCTACACCACGGGCGCGCTGAACGTGCTGGGACGGGCCCAGGCCAGCGCCGAGGCGGTCGACGCCGGCCTGCTCAAGCCGGCGCTGGAACAGGCCAGCCTGCAAGCCCAGCGTGCCGGCCAGATCATCCGCAGCGTGCACGAGTTCGTGAAAAAGCGCGAACCGCAGCGCCAGCAGATCGGCGTCCATGCCCTGGTCGAGGGCATTTACGCGCTGATCGAACTGCAGGCGCGCAAGTTTTACGTGGTGCTCGAGACCCATATCGCGCCCGACCTGCCGTGCGTGAGCGCGGACCGCATGATGCTCGAACAGGTTTTGCTGAACCTGACGCGCAACGGCATCGAAGCGATGCAGGACATCGCCCCCGGGCGGCGGGTACTGCGCATCAGCGCCACCTGCGAGCACGGCCAGGTGTGCGTGGCCGTGACCGACCAGGGCCACGGCATTGCGCCCGAGGTGGCCGAACGCTTGTTTTCGCCGTTTTTCTCGACCAAGGCCGAAGGCATGGGCATGGGTTTGTCGGTGTGCCGCAGCGCCGTCGAATTTCACGGCGGCAGCCTGAAACACGCCGCCAATCCGGCCGGCGGCACCATCTTCAGCTTCAGCTTGCCGGCGCAAGCGGCGCCGCTGGGGTAGACTACGCGAAAAACCGGAGACTCCCATGTTGCATATCGTCGATGACGAGGACGTCCTGCGCGACTCCCTCGTCTGGCTGGCGCGCTCCCGCGGCATTGACGCCTGCGGGCACGCCAGCGCCCATCTTTTCCTGGAGCAGGCCGCGGCCCGTTTCGATGCGCAGGGCGACTGCCTGCTGCTCGACGTGCGCATGCCCGACCTGAACGGCGTGGCCGTGTTCGACCAGCTGGTCGCGCGCGGCCTGACCGCGCGCCTGCCCGTCATCTTCCTGACCGGCCACGGCGACGTGCCGATGGCGGTCGACAGCCTGAAACGCGGCGCCTTCGACTTCTTTGAAAAGCCGTTCGACGGCAACCGCCTGATGGACCGGGTCGAGGAAGCGCTGGCGATGTCGCGCCAGGCGGGCGCCAGCGCGCTGGTGCAGGCGCGCCTGGCCAGCCTGTCGGCGCGCGAACGCGAAGTGCTGGACCTGATCCTGGCCGGCAAGATGAACAAGGTTGTCGCCGACCAGCTCGGCATCAGCATGCGCACGGTGGAGGTGCACCGCGCCCATATCTTCGACAAGATGCAGGTGAAAACCGCGGTGGAACTGGCCGGCCTGCTCAAATAACCCGGGTATAGCTTTCCCCTATCGGAATCAGATACAGAATCAACTGTCTTTTCCAAATGCGAACGATTATCATTCACTAATCGCACACGCAACGGGAAGGACGGCATCATGGTCAGGGCAGCGGCAAAAACGACGAGCAGGATCGCCACCCACATGGCCATTGCCTTCGCCCTGACCTGGCTGATGACCGGTTCCATCGCCCTAGGCGGGCTGGCCGCCCTGATCGAGCCGGTGCTCAACGTGGCGCTGCTGCCGCTGCATGAAACAGCCTGGCATGCGCTGGCGGGGCTGGCGCGCACGGCGCGTGGCCGCATGCTGGCGCTGGGGCTGGAAAAGCTCAGCCAGACCGGCCTGCACATCGCCGTCGCCTTCGGCGTGATGGCCTGGGCCAGCGGCTCGCTGGCCTTCGGCGGGCTGGCGGCGCTGATCGAACCGGTGCTCAACGTCATCGCCCTGCCCTTCCACGACCGCCTGTGGGACCGCTTCGGCAAGGGTGGCCGCAAAGAAATTGAACAACATAATCAAAATGAAAATGAACGCAACGGTGCGTACCCGGGTCAAACACTGGTAGCATAATTTCGCTTCCTAATTCAATCTGGGTACTATCCGATGAGCGAGAAAACGATAGCCGACAAGATGTACCTGAAGACCGCGAAGTCGCTCGCGGTCTTCAATGGCGGGGTGCATCCGGCCATGATGGAACAGTTGCCGAAGAGCTTGATCAACGAAGACGAAGGACCGGCGGACGTGGTGCTGGTGTTCGCGCTGAGCCAGGCTGAACTGGAACGCTGGTTTCCGGCCGCGCTGGAGCGGCTGGGCGACAAGGGGTCCTTGTGGGTTGCCTACCTCAAGCCGAGCGCGCCGAAGGCGACCGACCTCACCCGCGATTCCATTTTCGCGTGGGCCAAGGAGCGCGGGGTGACCGGCGTGGCGATGATATCGATGGACAGCGACTGGTCGGCGGTGAGGTTGAAGCGGTTGTAGGGGCTGAACTGTTATATCGCGACGCCCCTGGCCGTCGTTAAACTGTTATTTCGTTACACTCCTGGCCGTCGTTCCCGCGCCAAGGCGGCACTCGTCGGGAACCCAAGTTGCTCGCTCAGCTGATGGCTACAGCACGAACTTGGGTTCCCGCCTTTGGGGGAACGACGGACTGAAGGATGAGCGGGATCGTGTTGGAGTAGCTATTGGCGCCAATAACGACTTTGGTACGGTTGCCGTTGGCGTCGTACTCGAAACGTTGGGTGGCAGTGGTGCTGGTAAAGCCGATCAGGCGATCGTGTCCATCGTAGCTGTAACGCTGGTCCAGCCTGCTTGACGTGACGTTCCCCGTATGCGTGCTCGCCACGATCCGTCCGGCGGCATCGTAACTGAGCGTGCGCGTCGCACCTCCAATTTTCAGGTGGCCGAGAGGGTAACTGACAATGCGATTTTCCAGGTCGAACTGGCGCTCGTATTTGTTCGGAGTTCCCGCGCTGTGATTGCCCCATATCCATGCGCGCACGGCGCCAAACGGTTGGTAGGTGATCTGACTTAGAATTGTGGTGCGCGCAGCATTCGGACGCGTCAGGCCTAGTGTCGACGGCTTCCCATTGCTGTCGTAGGTGATGTCGATGCGATTGCCGCTGGGGTAGGTCATCGAGGTGACGTGTCCAACGGCACTTCCTTCGCTGCCATAGGTGTACGCGGTTACGAACCGCCTTGACCCCGGGCCGCTCGCCTGTTCCTTCCTCACCAGCCTCCCCATGCCGTCGTAGGCGTACATCGTTTTTCCAGCCTCATCCGACATTGCCGTCACACGGCCGGCTGCGGGACTGCCGGCCGCCCCATATTCAAACGTGCTGGTGCCGATGGCTGTCACGCGACCCGCCGCGTCGTATCGATGGACGGTCTTGCGTCCAGTCGCATCGGTGCGTAATATCACTTTTCCAGCGCCATCGAACTGCGTGGTCGTGGTTCCGGTATCTGGGCTGATGAGCGCCGTTTGCTGCCCCAGCCCGTTGACGACGTAGCGCGTCTGCAATCGACGCGGATCGAGCACCGATGCAAGCTGATCCTGCTGCGTGTACGCGTAGTCGACCGTTGACGGCTTGCCCGTGGCATCCGCAGCAGGCAGCGTCTGTTGGATCAGACGATGAGACGTGTCGTAAGTTCCCTTGCTGACGCGCGCCATTTGATCGGTACTCGATGTCAGGTTGCCGGCCGCATCGTATTCAAAGCGCGCGCCCGGGTCTTTGGCACTGCGCTGCTCCCGCTGCAGGCGATTGAGCGCATCAAAGGCGCGCGTGGTCTGCGCCACCAGTTTACCGCTCGGGTCTTTCACATCCTGGCGTACTGCATTGCCCATGGCATCGAGCGTGAAGCTGATGCTGCTCCCGGCACGGTCCCGCATGCCGGTGAGGCGATGCGCGTCGTCATACGTGTATTCCAGCGCAGAGCCGTCGGGTGCAGTCATACGGACCAGTTGTCCGGCAACGTCGTACTCATAACGCGTTGTTTCAGCGCGTCCGCTGGCATCGCGGATCGTGCTCGACACCAGGCGCTGGCGCGGGCCATATTCGGATTCAACTACCTGGCCGCTGGGATACCGGATTTTGGTCGGCAAGCCATCCTCGCTGTATTCGAGGTAATTGGTGACCTCGCCGACGCTGTTGCGCACGCTTGCCAAGTCGCCAGGGTGGTGGCTTGCGCTGGTGTCGGCGTAGTAGACCATGCTCGACGATTCGGCCTTTCCATTGACATCAACCGGGCCGCTGCTAGTCAGCATCTGCCCGGTGCGATTGTAGGTGTAGCGCCATTCCTGGGCAGGGCCGGTTCGCGCCGCAGCAAAACCGAGGCCGCCATTGCTGTCGCTGGTCGCCTCGATGGTCCTGCGGCATACGACGGCGATTGGCTTCCCATTTGGCAGCACGGCGCCGCCAGCGCATTCCACGACCTTGCCAGCGGCATCGCGCTGGCCGTTGTAGACCGTCGTTTCCATGCGCCCAGGCGAAGTGGTAGTGGTGGCTAGAGGCCAGTCCGGATGCCAGCGCGTACTCGTCTTGCGCACAGCGGCTGAAATCGCGCTGTCGATGCTCGCGGGGCATGCGGCATCCTTGGCCAGCCCGGTCATGCTTGCCAGCTCGTTTCCACGGACGGGATCGCTGATGAAGCAGGTCTTATTTCCATTGAAATCGGTACGGCTGGTCACGTCGCCTTTGTCGCTGTAGGTGGTTGCCTTGGCACTTGCGGCGCAGCCAGAGCCAGCGGGCTGGCTTTCGCCGGTAATCCGATTCCGGCTCTTGCTGTGATCGGAGTCGTACCCAAGGTCGATGCTACGGCTACTGCCGAGCGGATCGGTTACGACTCTGCTGTTCGAGCTGGGATAGGAAAATGTGTAGCGCTGCGCGCCGCCGGCGTGCTCCGTCAGCACGGCCTGGCCGTCGCCGTTGTACGCATACGTGGCAAAGCGCTTGCCATGTTCATCGGAGATTCCGGTGAGCAGGAAGCGATCGGTGGCGTCTTCGTAGTGGTACGCGCGCGATGACGTCTCAACACCGGAGCGGTCAAGAAAATGCACCCCGATGAGGCGGGCCGTGCCTTCAATGGCCGGGTAGCCGCGTATGACAGTCCGCTCATATTCGTAGCGCACGCTGCCGGTGGCATTGGAAATCGACACGATGACATCACCCTCCCACACGATTGCCAGGCTACGGCCGCTTGTGTCGACAATCTTGGTGAGCTGGTTTTTGGCGTCGTAGGTGTAATGCGCGGCCGTGCCGGAGCGCCTATGAACGCTGCCGAGTCTGAAATCGTCGCCATTGCGGAGGTAACGTTCGACCGTGCCATCCGGCGTCGTTACAAGCCAGACAGAGTCATCGGTGCCTTGCACTTCGAGGGTCGTACTCCTGTCATAGTTAGGTTTGTATTTGCCGTCATCCTGCCGCCAGAACTCAAAATGACTGCCGTCGCTGAGCGCGCCAGTGACTCTCGACCTGGCCTTGTCCATCAATTGTTGAGGTGCGGAAAAGTCCCGCTCGAAAGAAAAGGACCAGCCCACGCCCGCTGATTGTCCGCCCGCGCTGACGCGCATACTATGGTAAGTGCGCCGAACGCGCAGTAGATCACTGGCGTCGCCACCCAGATCGTTTTCATGCTGGATTTTTGCGCCGCTGATGAACTGAACCGGGTTTCCTGCTGCCTCCCCACATTTCAAGGGCGCGGGAGGTTCCCGCCCTTCTTTGCGACAAACGCCCTGTCGGTAAGTCTCGTATCCCCGTTTACAACTCAGATTGGCCTCCCCATACCAGCGAACGCTGCCTCCGGGACTCATCCTGTAGTAGCATAGAAACATATCGCGCCGGTCTTTGTAAGGCCGCATCTCCACAAGCGGGCTTCGGAAGTGATTCATCGCTGTCGTTTCACAGGCAGTAACCGGATCGGCCGCATAAATATTCGGCCAAGGTTTCCAGGTGTAATACGACCAGCCCCACGTTCCCTCTGGTATGCCGCTTTCCGCCCGCGCACTACTGTGCACGAGGAGCAGCAGTATCAGCGCCGAACGTATGAGATGACTCAGCGACGGAAACGGGCTTGCGTTGGGCATGGTTTTCCTGTCCTCTACGGGAGAATGCTAGCGACAATTGCCAGCGGGAAAACCAAGAATATCGACTTGACTAGCTAGAACATTGCCTCATCGCACATCATTACGTGCACCTGATTATTCCAGATCATTCTTCCAAAAAAGACGTTCATGGCGCACCCGACAAGTTGCCAAGTACCCGCTCAAAAACATACGTGATTTTTGTCTTCCATATCCGGCGCCCTACGTGGTACACGCTAGACGGCATGAGCGCTGCACCGGCTCCCTATTCCTGCTTGGCGCCCGCCGCAGCCAGAGGCGCGGCTAGTTCCTGCTTGAAGTGCCGGTATTGCGCCAGCAGGTCGGTGCAGATCATCTGCATAGTCGACTTTGTGCGGATCGTCGATACGATGAATTTTCCCGGATCAGCGGCTAGGCCTCCGCGCGCACAAACGCCCGCTCGTCTAATTATGTGTGCATAAGATCGTCTGAACGTCGATCTATACGCCTGCACTTTGTTGGGTCGTTAGAGCAGACCAAGCAAATCAAGCTTCCGATCCCCTGGATCGGGGAAGAGCGCACAGACCAGACTCCACCCGCACCTCAAGCATGTCGCTTCAACGCCCACGCCACATGCTCCCGCACCATCGGCGAGGCATCGTCCGCGCGTGCCTGCAAGGCCGCCACGATCCTTGCATCGCCCTTCCTCCCCTCGGCCGCATTGCCCAGCCCCACCGCCAGATTGCGCAACCAGCGCTCGTGGCCGATGCGCCGGATAGGACTGCCCTCCAGCTTGCGCCCGAATTCCTCCTCGCTCCAGCCGAACAGACTCACCATGTCCGCACTGCCGAGTTCATTGCGCTCATCAAAATCGGGCACCACGGCGCGCTGCGCGAACTTATTCCATGGGCACGCGGTCTGACAATCATCGCAGCCGTACACGCGGTTGCCGATCAAGGGCCGCAGCTCTTCCGGGATGCTGTTTTTCAGTTCAATGGTCAGGTACGAAATGCAGCGGCGCGCATCGAGCCGCCCGGGCGCCAGAATCGCCTGGGTCGGGCACGCGGTGATGCACGCACTGCACTGGCCGCAGTGGGCACTGGCCGGCGCATCGACGGGCAGCGCCACATCCACCAGGATTTCCCCAATGAAAAACATCGACCCCGCATCGCGATTCAGAATCAGGGTGTGCTTGCCGCGCCAGCCGATGCCGGCTTTTTCGGCCAGCGGCAGCTCCATCACCGGCGCCGAGTCGGTAAACACCCGGAAGCCCAGCTGCCCGGTCTCGCGCTCGATGCGCTCGGCCAGCTGCTGCAGGCGGCTGCGCAGCACCTTATGATAGTCGCGGCCGCGCGCATAGATCGAAATGACGGCCGCGCCGGGGTCGCGCAGACGCGCCGCTTCACGCTCGCGCCAGTCGTCGGAGGTAGCCGCCGGCAGGTAATCCATGCGCGCGCTGATCACCCGCACCGTGCCCGGCACCAGCTCGGCGGGACGGGCGCGCTTCATGCCGTGGCTGGCCATGTAATCCATCTCGCCATGGCGGCCCGCGTCCAGCCAGGCCTGCAAGCCGGCTTCGGCATGCGACAGGTCGGCGTCGCTGATGCGCACGTCGGCAAAGCCCAGCTCGGTCCCCCAGCGCTTGATGGACTGCGCCAATGCGGACAAATCGGGTTCGGCGTGGGAAGAATGCATGCTGGGCGGGAGTACAATCGGGGAACTGACAAACATCACAGACCACATTCTATTCCATGCAGCACTTCAAAGCCCACCTCCACGACGAAGCCGGCACCGCCGCACTGGGCGCCGCACTGGCGCGCGCCTTGCTGCCGGGCCTGGCAATCCACCTGCACGGCGACCTCGGCGCCGGCAAGACCGCCCTCACCCGCGCCCTGCTGCACGCGGCCGGCCACGCGGGCACCGTCAAGAGTCCGACCTATACCTTGTCCGAGCCGTACAGCATCAAGCTCGACGGGCGCGCAGTGAACGTCATCCATTTCGACCTGTACCGCATGGCCAGTGCGGAAGAATTCCTGGACGCCGGTTTTCGCGAAGAATTTAACGGGGACAACATCTGCATCGTCGAATGGCCGGAAAAAGCCGATCCGGTGCTGCCGCCGCCCGACCTGAGTGTCTCCCTTCACGTTGCCGGGCTCGGCCGTGATGTAGAATTGCAAGCGTTGTCTGACCTGGGTTTGCTATGCCTCAACCGCCTTACATTCGCACCAAACCTTTGATTCCGGGACCAGTAACCCGGCGCACCATCCTCAAAGCTGGCGGCACCCTGCTGCTTTCCGTGTTTCCCGTCCTGCCCGCCGCCGCCGCGCAAATTCTCGCGGTGCGCGTCTGGCCGGCTGCCGACTACACCCGCGTCACGCTCGAAAACGATAGCGACCTGAAGGTCACCCACTTCACCGTGCCCGACCCGCAGCGCCTGGTGGTCGACATCGAAGGACTGGAACTCAATCCCACCCTGAAAAGCCTGGTGGCCAAGATCCAGTCGGGCGACCCCTACATCAAGCAGGTGCGCGTGGGCCAGAACCGGCCCAACGTGGTGCGTTTGGTGTTCGACCTGAAAGAAGAAATCAAGCCGCAGGTATTTACGCTCGAACCTGTCGGCACCTACAAGCACCGCCTCATTTTCGACCTGTATCCGGTCAAGGCGGTCGACCCGATCGCGGCGATGATCGAAAAAGGCGAGTGGTCGCGCGCCGATGCGCCGGTCGGCAGCCCGGAACTGCCGGCGCCCGCGCCCAGGCCCCCGGTGGCGGCAGCACAGGCGACGCCGCCGGCAAGCGCGCCGGTCACCGCGCCCGCCGTCACGCCGCCAAGCGTGGTGGTGACGCCGCCGGCACCCGTGCCGGCCCCAATTCTTGTGCCCCCGGCCGGTCCCGTGCTGGCCCAGCCAACCGTGCCGGTGGCGCCAGCGCTGCCGGTACCGAAAACCGACCTGCCCGAACCGGCCCCGGTGCGTCCCGACCCGCCGCGCGTGGCCGCGCAAAAGGGTGACAAGGGCGGCAAGGTGGTGCGCATGATGACCATTGCGCTCGACCCCGGCCATGGTGGCGAAGACCCGGGCGCGATCGGCTCGGCCGGCACGCGCGAAAAAGACATCGTGCTGGCCATCGCCAAGCGGCTCAAGTTCAAGCTGGAGGAGCAGCCCAACATGCGCGTCATGCTCACGCGCGACGGCGACTACTTCGTGCCGCTCGGCGTGCGCGTGGAAAAAGCGCGCAAGGTGCAGGCCGACCTGTTCGTGTCGATCCACGCCGACGCCTTCATGCTGCCGACCGCGCGCGGCTCGTCGGTGTTCGTGCTGTCCGAAAAAGGCGCCACCTCGACCGCCGCGCGCTGGCTCGCCAACAAGGAAAACCTGGCCGACGCCATCGGCGGCGTGAACATCCAGAGCCACGACAAGCAGATCGCCAGCGTGCTGCTCGACCTGTCGACGACGGCCCAGATCAACGACTCCATGAAGCTCGGCAAAGCGGTACTGGGCGAAATCAGCGGCATCGCGCGCCTGCACAAAGGCTCGGTCGAACAGGCCGGCTTCGCGGTGCTGAAAGCGCCCGACATTCCATCGATCCTGATCGAGACGGCCTTCATTTCGAACCCCGAAGAAGAAGCCAAGCTGCGCGACAACGGCTACCAGGACCAGATCGCGGCCGCCATCACCAAGGGCATCAAGCGCTATTTCGCGGCCAATCCGCCGCTGGCCAAGGGCCGCCAGACATGAGCAAACCATGAACACAATCGAGATGGTCGACTACGGCCAACTGCCGGCCGTGCGCATCCGCGGAGCCGACGGGGCCCAGGCCATCGTCACCCTGTACGGCGCGCACCTGGTGTCGTGGCAGGGCGCCGACGGCGCCGAGCGCCTGTTCTGCAGCGCCGCTTCAAAACTCGACGGCAGCCGCGCCATCCGCGGCGGCGTGCCGGTGATCTTCCCCCAGTTCGCCGAACGCGGCACCGGCTTGCGCCACGGCTTTGCGCGCGTGGCCACCTGGCGCCTGGCCGACAGCGGCGCGCACGATGGCGCCGCGTTTGCCGTTTTCATGCTGGAAGATGGCGACCTGGCGCCGGCGCTGGCGCAAGCCTGGCCGCACGGCTTCGCGCTGGCGCTGCGGGTGGAGGTCCATGGCGCCGCGCTCGCGCTGACGCTGGAGGTGCGCAATACCGGCGCCGATGCGTTTGCGTTTTCGGCCGCCCTGCACACCTACTTTTCGGTCAGCCAGCTGGGGCAGGTGCGCATCGGCGGCGTGCAGGAAGGACTGCTGCAAATCGACGACAAGTTCGACCATATCTATCGCGGCATCGATGGTGCCATGACGCTCGCCGACGCAGCCACCACCCTGCACCTTGCGCAAGACGGCTTTGGCGACGCAGTGGTGTGGAACCCGGGTGCGCTCGACGCGGCCGCGCTGAACGACATGGAGGATGCCGAATACCAGCGCTTTGTGTGCATCGAACCGGCCCTGATCGAACCGTTGACCCTGGCCGCGGGCGCCGCCTGGCGCGGCGCGCACACGATCAGGATCGGCGCATGAAGCGTTAGTTCGATTCCTTGATCATGCGTCCCGAGCTGGCCTGGATCGGCCGGGCGTTGAGCGGATACATGCGGGAAAACAGCGCCATCTGAGCCGGTGAGGCTTGCATCGGCTGCTTCATCACCAGCCACAGCACGCCTTCATTGCAGGGCGGCGTAGTGAGCGATCCCATGAACGTGAAGTAGTCGCGCCGCTGCGGCAGCACTTCGGCCACATCGAGCACCACGTTCGGATTGACGACATCGAGCTTTTCCAGCGGCAGGTTGTTCCACACGGTCTGGATCATATTGTTTTGCTTGCCGCGTTCGAGCAGCACCGCCAGCACCGCCAGCCTGCCCTCCGGATCCTTGTGATGCATGTGCACCACCATCTCGAAGCCCTTGCCGTTGACACGCTCCTCGGACGGGCGATGGAAGTGGAACTGCTGCAGCTCGTACGAGCGGTTTTGCACCGTGATGAAATTACCGCCGCCGACCGTCACCTGCACGGTGTGGCCGTTATCGACCACGCTGAACCCGGACGGCTTGTAATCGAAGGTAATCTGCTCGAGGTCGACCTTCATGCCATCGCGCAGGTCGATCGGCGACTGGCGCGTTCCGGTGCCGCACTTGGACCACGCCGAATTGATCTTGCCCCAGTTGGCCGGACCGGTCTCGCCTTCGTACGACCAATGCTCGCTGTGGAACGGGCGCGCCGGCGACGCCTGGGTGATGGCGACGATCGCCTCGCGGCGCGAGACCGACGCCTTCCTGGCTTTGGCGGCAGCGGCCAGGCGGGCGGCCTGGTTGGCGCGCATGACGGCCAGGCGGGCGGCGATCTTGGCCGACAGTTCGGCTTCGGCATCGGCCTCGCTCAAGGCTTGCGACGCGGCCTCCTTGGCCGACGGCGCAGCCGCCGGTTTGCTGGTGGCCAGCGCCGCCAGCTTGATGGTGTCGGCGGTCAACGGCTTGGCCGCCGGCTTGGCCGCCGCCTTGGCGCCGGACGAAGCGGCCGCGGGAGGATCGTTGGCGCCTGCCGTCGAGATGGCCAGACTGCAAGCAAAGAGGGCGATCAGGTTGCGCATGATGTTCCAGAAAGTAAGAAATACAGTCTGGTTATCGGCGGGTGCGCGCGGAAACTTGAGTCCACAAAGCAACATCGGCGCGAAAATGTCGCGCCGATGGGGAAGTGCTTAACGGCTGAGCATCTTGCGGCTGACTTTGTACAAGCCGCCGAGGGCGAGCGGCACGACGGCCGCGCCGACACCGAGCAGGACGATGAGGGTCAGGTTATCGCGCACGATCGGCAAGTTGCCAAAGAAATAGCCCGCCGTCACCAGACTGACTACCCACAGGAACGCGCCTGCGAAGTTATACAGCTGGAAACGCGCATGCGTCATGTCCGACACGCCGGCCACGAACGGGGCAAAAGTGCGCACCACCGGCACGAAGCGCGCCAGGATGATGGTCTTGCCGCCGTGCTTCTCGAAGAAATCGTGGGTGCGGTGCAAGGCATCCTTGTTGAGCCAGCGGTAATTATGGGTAAATACGCGTTGCCCGATGGCTTCGCCGATCCAGTAATTGAGGGTATTACCCGTGACGGCTGCGGTGATCAGCAGGCTCATCAGTATCCAGTAGTCCAGCTCCCCGGTGGCGCAAGCCGCACCCGCAATGAACAAAAGCGTATCGCCAGGAAAGAAAAACAGGACTACCAGGCCGGTCTCGCAGAACACGATGGCAAACAGGACGGCGTAAACGTAGACACCATACTTGGCCAGCAACACTCCCAGCGTCTTATCGACATGCAGAATCATGTCGAAGAATTGCATCAGATCCATAAATATCCTAAAAGGTAGCGCCGCATAATAACATCACTCGGTGCCAAAATTTGTATCTGCCGGCGGGGGAATGGCAAGAAATTCAGGCGCTTCAGAAGTTTCCTGACTGGCCATCTTGCGGATTACAATTGTCGCCAGCGGCGCAGCGGACGCCATGCCAGCAACCGACCTGGAGACAACAGATGGATGTATTACATGGAATAAACAAGGCAAGCCTGCTCGCGGCCCTCGTCGCCGGCGGCCTGGCGCTGCCGGCGCACGGGGCGCGGCCGGCCAAGGAACTGGCGAGCAAGCCGACCGTGGCCGACGTGGTCAAGGCATCGAAGCCGTCGGACTGGCGCGCACTCGATCCCGACAACACCCTCTATATGGAGGTGCCGGGCGGACGCGTGATCATCGAGCTGGCGCCCACCTTCGCGCCCAGGCATGTTGCCAATATCAAAACGCTGGCGCGCGAAAACTACTTCGACGGCCTGGCGATCATCCGCTCGCAGGACAACTGGGTGGTGCAATGGGGCGACGCGGACGAAAAGAATCCGCGTCCGATGAAAAGCGCCAAAGCCACCCTGCCCGCCGAATTCACGATACCGATGAAAAACGACGTCCACTTCACACGCCTGCCCGATCGCGACGGCTATGCGCCGCGGGTGGGGCACTCGAACGGCTTCCCGTCGGCGCGCGACCCCAAATCCGGGCAAGCCTGGCTGACCCACTGCTACGGCATGGTCGGGGTGGGGCGCGACAATGGCGCCGACAGCGGCGGCGGCTCCTCGCTGTACGTGGTGATCGGGCACGCCCCGCGCCACCTGGACCGCAACATCACGGTGGTGGGGCGGGTCATATCCGGCATGCCGCTGCTGTCGATCCTGCCGCGCGGCCCCGCGCCGATGGGGTTTTACGACAAGCCCGAGCAGCACGTCCCGATCGCCGCGTTCAAGGTAGCGGCCGACGTGCCCGAAGCCGAGCGCAGCAAATTCGAAGTGATGCACACCGACAGCGCGGCCTACAAAGCGGCGGTCGAAGCCCAGCGCAACCGCGGCGGGCCCTGGACCAAGGTCGCCGCCGGTCACATCGACCTGTGCAACGCCCCCATCCCCGTGCGCGAACAGCAATAATTTCCTAACCGGGGTCAGAGCTCCGAATCGAAATTTTTTTGTTTCCTAACCGGGGTCAGAGCTCTGACTCGAAACTTTTTTGTTGCACAACCGGGGAAAGAGCGCGGTTGTGCAGCATCCGCGCAACACTTCCCCTGCCCGCCTCGCCGATGTCGTAGCCTATGTCGTAGAACGGCGCCCTGTTCACAGTTTGCGCTGCCCGGTTTTACAATGTTTCGAGTCAGAGCTCTGACCCCGGTTGTAGGAACGTGACTCAGGTGATGAGAACTCGGGGCGCGCTGCGGCAATCGCCGGAGCAGGGGATATAATTCGCGCATGAACGCTCCAATTTCCGCGCACCGCCCGATCCAGGCCCTCCCCGACCAGCTGATTTCGCAAATTGCCGCCGGCGAGGTGGTCGAGCGACCGTCCGCCGTGGTCAAGGAGTTGCTCGAAAACGCGCTCGACGCCGGCGCCACCCAGATCACCGTGCGCCTGGAAGAAGGCGGCGTGAAACGCATCGCGATCACCGATAACGGCCGCGGCATCGCCCCCGACCAGCTGCCGCTCGCCCTGGCCCGCCATGCCACTTCCAAGATCGCGTCCCTGACCGACCTGGAAAACGTGGCCACCCTCGGCTTTCGCGGCGAGGCGCTCGCCTCCATCGCGGCCGTGGCCGCCGTCTCGCTCACCTCGCGCACCGCCGATGCGCCCCACGCCTGGGAAATCGTCGGCTCGCATCACGGCACCGTCGCGCCGTCATCCGGCGCGCACGGCACCACCATCGATGTCCAGGACCTGTACTTCAATACGCCAGCCCGGCGCAAGTTCCTCAAATCGGAACAGACCGAATACGGCCACTGCGCGGAAGTGGTGCGGCGCATCGCCCTGGCGCGCCCGGACGTGACCTTTTCGCTGTCGCATAACGGCCGCACCATCGATCACTGGAACGTGAGCGAGATGGCGCGCCGCAGCGCCCATATCCTCGGCAGCGATTTTGCCGAGGCGCGCCTGGCCATCGACGAATCGGCCGGCCCCCTGCGCGTGCACGGCTACGCCGGTCTGCCGACCGCGTCCAAGGCGCGCGCCGATGGCCAGTTCTTCTACGTGAACGGGCGCTACGTGCGCGACAAGCTGCTGGTGCACGCAGTGCGCGCCGCCTACCAGGATGTGCTGCACGGCGACCGCTTCCCTTCGTACGTACTGGCGCTCGACCTCGACCCTTCGCTGGTCGACGTCAACGTGCATCCGTCCAAGATCGAAGTACGCTTTCGCGACAGCCGCGCGGTGCACCAGTTCGTGTTCCACGCGGTCCAGCGCGCGCTGGCCAAAACCTCGGCCACGGACCACGGCAGCGTGCCCGCGCCGCAGATGGCGGCCGAGGTGGGCGGCACGTCGTCGTGGCGCCGCGAGCATGAGCAGACCAGTTTCGGCGCCCAGCTCTCGGCCACCTATTCGCCCTCGCCCTACCCGCCCGGCAGCCGCTACGACAGCCCCGGCGTGGCGCAGACCATGGACAGCTACGGCGCTCTTTTTTCCGGCGCTTCCGGCAGCGCCGACGCGGCCTCCGCGCCCGTCACGCCCTACACCGCACCGGCGCAGGGCATGGCGAACGATGAATACCCGCTCGGCTTCGCCCTGGCCCAGCTGCACGGTATTTATATACTGGCCCAGAACACCAAGGGCCTGGTGCTGGTCGACATGCACGCCGCGCACGAACGCATCTTGTACGAGCAGCTGAAAAACGCGCTCGACGCCCAGGTCGGCGGCCAGGAGATGCAGGTCCAGGCCCTGCTGATCCCGGTGACCTTCTTCGCCGACGCGGTGGAAGTGGGCACCGCCCAGGAAAACCGCGAGACCTTGCAGGCGCTCGGCTTCGACATCGCGGCGCTCTCGCCCACCACGCTGGCGGTGCGCTCGGTGCCGGCCCTGCTCAAGAACGCCGACGCCCAGACGCTGGCGCGCGACGTGCTGCGCGATGTGCGCGAATTCGGCGGCTCGCGCGTGCTGATCGAGCGCCGCAACGAGCTGCTCGGCACCCTGGCCTGCCACACGGCGGTGCGCGCCAACCGCATCCTGAACCAGCCCGAAATGAACGCCCTGCTGCGCCAGATGGAAAGCACCGAACGCGCCGACCAGTGCAACCACGGGCGCCCGACCTGGGTGCAGCTCGATATCTCATCGCTCGACAAGCTGTTCCTGCGCGGTCAATGACGATGCGCCAGACCGACACCACGGCCCCGCTGGCGCAGTACGCGCATGCGCCGATCCTCCTGCTGATCATCGGCTTCCTGATGCTGCAGCCGCTGTCCACCGATTTGTACCTGGCGTCGCTCCCGAGCCTGGCGACCGGCTTCGGCGCCCCCGCCGCCACCGTGCAACTGACGCTGTCGATGTTCGTGATCGGCTTCGGCGGCGCGCAGCTGGTCATCGGCCCGCTGTCGGACCGCTTCGGCCGCCGCCCCGTGCTGATATGGGGCTTGTCGCTGTACGTGGTGGCCAGCCTGCTGTGCGCCGCGGCGCCGAATATCGCCCTGCTGATCGTGGCGCGCTTCCTGCAGGCGCTGGGCTGCTGCTCGGCCGTGATCGTGGCGCGCGCCATCGTGCGCGACGCGTATGCGCCGGCCGACAGCGTGCGCGTGATCGCGCGCGCCAGCTCGTGGATCTCGCTCGCGCCGCTCACCGGCCCCATTCTCGGCTCCTACCTGCAGGTGGCCTTCGGCTGGCGCGCCGCGTTCGTTGCGCTGTCGATCCTGTCGGCGCTGCTGCTGGCGGCGGTCGTGCTGCGCCTGCCGGAGACCAATGCGCATAAAAACCCCAAGGCGACCGAGCTGCGTGGCCTGGCGGCGAATTACCGGCTGGTGCTCGGTTCGCGTGAATTCTGGGCCCATGCGCTGCCCGGCGCGCTGTCGTTCGGATCGATCTTCGCCTTCATCTCGGGCTCCTCGCTGGTGCTGATCGGCGTGCTCGGGGTGCCGACCGAGTGGTTCGGCTACTGCTTCGCGGTCGGCGTGTCCGGCTACCTGACCGGCACCATCGTGTGCCGCCGCCTGCTGCCGCTGTTCGGCGCGGCCGTCACGCTGCGGATCGGCAGCACCATGTCGCTGGCCGCCGGCGCGGTGTTTGTGGCCGCCGTCGGCGCGGGCCTGGCGCATTGGAGCGTGGTGGTGCTGGCCATGTTCATGACGATGGGCGCGCACGGCGTCAATTTTCCGGTGTCGCAATCGGGTTCGGTGTCGCCCTTCCCGCAGCAAGCCGGCACCGCCGCCGGTCTGATGGGCGCCTTATATATGAGCGTGGCGTTCGGCGTGGGCACCGCCGTCGGCGCGAGCTTCGACGGCACCCTGTATCCGCTGGCGCTCATGTCGTGCGCACTTGGCCTGGCCGTGTTCGCGTCGGTGCGCGTGACCGCCACCCCGGTTGCGAGGGCCACGCCATGACGATGAAGCCATTGGCCGTTGCCATCATGGGCCCGACGGCGTCGGGCAAGACCGCCGCCGCGCTGGCGATTGCAAGCGTCATCCCCGCCGAGATCATCTCGGTCGATTCGGCGCTGGTGTACCGCGAGATGGATATCGGCACCGCCAAGCCCACGCCCGAGGAACTGGCCAGCGCGCCGCACCACCTGATCGACATCATCGACCCGACCGAGTCGTATTCGGTGGCCCAGTTCCGCGACGATACGCTGCGCCTGGTGGCCGAGATCAGCGCGCGCGGCAAACTGGCGCTGCTGGTCGGCGGGACCATGATGTACTTCAAGGGCCTGGCCGACGGCCTCGATGACCTGCCGGTGGCCGATCCGGCCCTGCGCGTGCAGCTCGATGCAGAGGCGGCCATCATCGGCTGGCCCGGCATGCACGACAAGCTGCGCGCGCTCGACCCGGAAACGGCCAACCGCCTCGCACCCAACGATGCCCAGCGCATCAACCGCGCGCTTGAAATCATCGCCCTCTCGGGTAAGCCGATGTCGGAACTGCTGGCCAAACGCGAAAAAACCGCGCTGCCGTTCGACCTGCTGTCGTTCGGGCTGGAGCCGCTTGATCGCAGCGTGCTGCATGCGCGCATCGCCACCCGCTTCGACCAGATGCTGGGCGCGTGCGACGACGCCGGCATCGTGGCCGAAGTGATGGCCTTGCGCGCGCGCGGCGACCTGCATCCGGGCTTGCCATCAATGCGCTGCGTGGGCTATCGCCAGGCGTGGGATTATCTCGATGGCAAGATCGACCGTGCCGCCCTGCGCGAAACCGGCATCATCGCCACCCGCCAGCTGGCCAAGCGCCAGCTGACCTGGCTGCGCTCGATGCCGGAGCGCGTGGTGATTGATTGCCTGAGTGACAACCCTGCCGGGCAGATGATGGACATAATTGCGGGCCGGCAGCAAAAATAATCACATGGCCTTGACACGCAAAATGCGGATCTCTATAATCTTGGTCTGTCGGGTGATATAGCTCAGTTGGTTAGAGCACAGCATTCATAATGCTGGGGTCGGTGGTTCAAGTCCACCTATCACCACCAAAAACATGGCAAAGTATGACCAAGTTTGCCAAGAAACCCCTAAGAAATCAAACGCTTAGGGGTTTTTTTACGCCTATAGCGCCAAAGTTTGCCCATTGACACCTAGGTATTTTGGGGGCAGTCTTGGGGGCCAAACCGATGCCCCAAAAAGGCGATGCCCCCAAGATGCCCAAAATTGTTCTACCTCTCACTGACAAAACCCTCAAAAATGCCAAGGCGAAGGACCGCGCGTACAAGCTTGCTGACGGCGGCGGGCTCTACCTGGAGGTGATGCCAACCGGCGTGAAGCTATGGCGCATGAAGTTCAAGCAGGCCAACGGTAAAGAGAGTCGCCTGTCGTTCGGTTCCTACGACGAGGTGTCGCTCGCCGAGGCCCGTGAGAAGCGCGACGCGGCCCGCAAGCAAATGGCCGGCGGCGTGGACCCGGCCCAGGCCCGCCGCATCGAGAAGCAGCAGAAAGCAACACTAGCGAGCAACACGTTCGAGGCTGTGGCGCGCGAGTGGCACGCCAACAAGCTGGATTCCTGGCAACCCCGCACGGCGGCAAACATCATTCACCGGCTGGAAGTCGACGTATTCCCGCTGATCGGGCGGCACCCAATTGCGGAAATCAAAGCTCCGGTCATCCTGGACGTTCTACGCCAGATCGAGAAACGGGGCGCTCTCGACATGGCAAAGCGCCAGGGGCAAGTGTGCGGCCAGGTGTTCCGGTACGCCATCGCATCGGGCAAGGCCGACACAGACCCCGTGCCGAGCCTACGCGGCGCTCTCAAGCCCACCGCAGGCGGCCACCATGCCGCCATCACCGCCGACGACCTGCCGGACTTCCTGAAAGCCTTCGCCAAGATCGAGGGGCGCATGTTCGTGCCGACCAAGGTCATGTTCCGGCTGATGATGATGACCTTCGTGCGCACCAGTGAGCTGACCGAGACGCCCTGGTCAGAAATCGACCTGGTGAACGAGTCCTGGGTGATCGACTGGCACCGCATGAAGATGGGCAAAAAGAAGGTCAACCCGCGCAAGGTCAACCACCATGTGTTCCTGCCGCGCCAGGGCTGGGCGCTGCTGCGCGAGCTGCACGAAATCACAGGTGGGAACAAGTACCTGTTCCCGAATCTGCGGGATCACACGAAGTCGGCGACGAACTTCGGCATCCTGGCGGCACTCAAGCGCATGGGCTACGCCGGCAAGATGACCGGCCACGGGTTCCGCTCGCTGGCGATGGGGGTCATCAAGGAGCGTTTGGGCTACCGCCATGAGGTTGTCGATCGCCAGTTGTCGCACGCGTCCGGCGACGCCTACGGCGAGGCTTACGACCGGGCTATGTTCATGGATGAGCGCCGCGTGATGATGCAGGAATATGCGGACTACCTGGACGCCGTGGCAAGGGCTAAAAGTGAGCTTTCCTAACTGGGCACCACCAGAGATTATTGAGTACCTTACCGAGCTTAGCGACTATCGGAGACTCGGCGTGCTTAGCGAAGATGAGGCGGCAATTACTCTGCGCTTTCACGAGATGTGGACACGGCTCATTACACGGACGGAAATGGAACTTGTGTGGCGCTTCATTATTGGCTTAGACAATCAAGTCATATGTACATTGCGAACAAATGGCGGGCTGATAGCTACCGTTAATAGGGCGATGCGAAATTACGAGGAAAACCCGAAGTTCACACAAAGGGGATACAAGGAAGAAATGCAAGAGATTGCCAGGCTTGCCGATATCCTTGCGCGCAAGTTGAGCAAATTCAGCAATGCGGGTGCGTCTTACAACCCTTTTCCTCTGCACTCTTTGTTGGATAGCGAACAGATTGAACGTGCCCGCCTGATGATGCACCCTGACATACTCTCGCGCAGACGGACATTAGCGCCGTTTAGCCTGACATACTACTTGCCGGCAATTGACAAGCAATTGACGCGCCTTTCCAAGAATGCAATAGAAGAAGCAGTTCAACAGTCGAACAAACTGAGGCTACCGAGGAAAGTGAACGACAAGAACACTTTTCGAACCTATTTCACCAAAGTAATTGTAGATTTTTTCTTCATCACGTACGCGGATTACTCACCTTCCCGTATCGCTATCTTTTGCAGTGTGGCGCTCGACGACCCGGATATAACTCCGAATCTAGTGGGTAAAATTTTTCCACTTGGGAATGAAGAAAAGGAAATGCTTAAACTGAACAAGGCACAACCGGAAGATTAGCGCCGGGAAATCCGTGTAATGCTCCGCGACTCACAAAGCTTCAATCGCTAACCTTTGCATCAATCCGCTGAACTATGGCGGCAACATGCAAAGGTAGGCAACCATGGCACATTCGACCGCAGAACTTAGCAAGACCCTTCCAGTTGACGGCATGAGCCGTTGGAAGCAGATAGAACCTTTCTCCCCAGTCAGCCGTGAGAAATACCGCCAACTGGTCAATGCCGGCAAAGCGCCCCCAGCTCACCGCCTGTCGGAGCGCTGCACCGCGTATCAGAACCGTGAGCTGCACCGTTTCTTCGCGGACCCCGTGAACTACACGGCCGAAACTAAATGAGCGCCGCCAGCATGATTTGCTTGACCGAGCGCACTTTTTCGGTCTATTCTGGTCGTCACGGGTTTAGCAGCTCGAAACGACAAAGGCGGACGACCGCCACCTGGCGGTATTTTTTCGTCCGTACCATTGCGCCTTCTATGAGCGGCAGTGGGGGGAGGCTTCGGCCTGCCGGTTTCCTTTGTCACCGGTCTGCTAACCCGCCACTGTCGCTCACCCCGTTTAGCAGCGGGTTGTGCGGTTTAAAAACCGACAAGGAGGCAACCATGCCTAGCACCAACACGCCAGTACAAATCCCATCCGAAATTATCAAGCGCATTGCCGGCTATTCCAACGCCGTCACCGCCCTGTTTGAAACTTACGACTTCCTCGCAGCAGCAGACCAAACCGACATCCTCGCCGTCGCCGGCAGCATGTCTGATGAGATTGCCCGTGACCTGGCTGCTCTGGTCGGAGGTGCAGCATGAGCGCCCCTGTTGCGGTGGAACTCCCTGTGCCTCCGTACCGCTACGACGGCGGCAACCTGGCCTTCGCCAACCACGATCAAAAGCCGTGGATCTATTTCGTTGACAAGAACGGCGAGGAGTGGCTTGCCCATTCAGTCGAGTCGGTATTGCGTGTTATCGACCAGTTCCAAGAAACCGGACGCGGCGGACGTGAACAGCTTCTGTTTGCGGCTGCGATTCACTACGGCATGGACGCGTACGCGCTGATCGACGGTCGAGACTTCCAACCACGGGCGGAGGCGTAACAATGCAAGCGACCATGACCAACATCGAGGCCGAGTTCGGCGCAGCAATGGCCGTCTACGACCTGGCGCCGGCCGAGATCATCGCGGACGGCAAGCGCCGCCGCTTTGATGCCGCCGACGACAAGAAAGGGAAGAAATCCGCCTGGTACATCCTGTATGGCGACGGGGTGCCAGCTGGGGCATTCGGCAACTGGAAAACTGACCTGTCGGAGAAGTGGTGCGGCAAGTCTGACCAGAAAATGACGCCGATCGAGAATGCCGAATACCGGGCACGGGTGGACAAGGCCCGCCAGGAAGCCGAGCACACGCGCCTACAGCTCGAAGCCGACGCGGCGGCGGTGTGCGTGCGCGTCCTGGCTGGCGCCCAGGAGGCGACCGACGACAACCCGTATTGTGTACGCAAAGGGATCAAGCCTTACGGCCTGAAAGAGTTCAAGGACAAGCGCACCCTGATCGTGCCGATCCGCGATGCTGCCGGCGCGGTCACCAGCTTGCAGTTCATCTATGAGGATGGCACCAAGCGCCTCAAGTCGCACGGCAAGGTCAAGGGCTGCTACTACAGCTTCGGCGGCAAGCCAACCGATACCCTGCTGGTCTGCGAAGGGTTCGCTACCGGCGCCAGCCTCTTTGCTGTGACGGGCTACCCCGTGGCGGTCGCCTTCAACGCGGGCAATCTGGAGCCAGTAGCCAGGGCGCTTCGCGGCAAGCTCCCAGGGGTCCGCATCGTCGTGTGCGCTGATGACGACCGATTCAATGAACAA
>NZ_JAVCWL010000026.1:0-113944 GCF_030846505.1 Massilia pseudoviolaceinigra
CCTAGGCTCGACGTAACTGCCGCTTGCCTTGCATCACACGGGGTGAGCGCGAAGATCTGCGGGCGCCCAAGCCGTCGCTCAGCAAAGAAGAGCGGATGCCGCACGGCGAAGTTGTGATGCCAGCGGATTGGTACATGCTATCCCGCGCTGGACCAAGAAGTACGACAACGCGCGGTAGCGCTCCGGCGTGGCAGCGAGGCCAAAATCGGCCTGCTGCCGGTCGCTCGTATTGCGCGCCACGCTGCCTTCCCAGCCCGCGCCGATGGTGTGCGCGCTGCCGGTGCGGCCGCTGTACTTGCCGCTGCCGCGCAGGGCGCGGTCGCGCGAGAGGCCATCGGCAACGCGGTCCAGCGTCAACGCGCCGGACGCAGCCTGCGACGACTGTGCGAGCGCGGTCGCGTAATTGCCCGCATCGATGCCGACGCGCGATTCAAGTTTGGCGCTGTCGCCCAGCTTGCTTGTCCAGACCACGTCGCTGCGAATGGTGCGCCGCGCGGTCGACGTAACGCTGCCGGTCAGCGGATCGATCCGTGGGGCGCCCGACACGTAGGTGGTGACGTGGCGCGAGTGGTAATGCAGGCGGTTCGCATAGATAAACGACTGCCAGCTCAGGGTATCGCCGTTATCGAGCTCCCGGTTCAGGCGCGGCGTCAGGTTCAGGGTATTGAAATTACCCACATCGCTGCCGCGCAGCTGATGTTCGTACAGCGGGCGGCCTTGGGCATCGCCACCTGTTTCGACAGTCGTCACCGGGCGGCGAAAGGTATTGCGCGACGCGTTGGCCGCGAAGGAGTACGAGAACGCGCCCGCGCGATCCGACATGTTCAGGCTCGTCTTGCCCTCGGCCATGTCGCTCGAGGCGCCGGCGCCAGCCTTCCAGTCACGCTGCGCCTTCGATACGGCGCGCTTGAGAATCACGTGGATGGTGCCTGCAATGGCGCGTGTGCTGGTGTCGGCGGTGGCCGCGCGCACCACCTCGATGCGCTCGACCGACTCCGGCGCGAGCGCGTCGAGCGAAAATCCGGATGGCGCGCGTTCGCCGTTGAGAAGAATCTGGGTGTAGCCGGCGCCCAGGCCGCGCAGTTGTGCGTTCCCCCCGCTGATGGTGACGCCCGGCACGCGCTTGAGCGTATCGAGCACGCTGGCGTCGCCATAGCGCACCATGTCCTCGCGGCTGACGACGATCTTGCCGGCCGTATCGTCACGCCGCGCATCGTAGCTGTCGCCGCTGGCGTTCACTTCCACCACCGCTTGCGGCGCCTGTTGGGCGTGCGCCGCGGCGGCCATCAGAACCCATGCCGCGACGGTCAATGCGGGCGCGCTCAAACCGCACAACCGATCACGGTGGTCGCTTCGCTCATATCGCTGTTCTTATCGCGCCGAACGACAGAATGCTGCGCGCGCCACTGGTTTTGCGCCATGGGAGGCGCGCCTTCGTCGCGGCCATGCGTGTGGCAGGTCGTGGTCGTTCCTCGTACCGGTTCGTCGCACATTGACATCCACTTGGCAAATGCCGGACCAGTCCGGGTGTGCCGTGATTGTAATGGCAACGCCGCCAATCGCAAAGCCGCCTCGCCGCGCAGCTATGCCTTGGGCGCCTTTTTGCGCGCCAGCGCGCCGCTTTCCTGCTTGAGTTCTTGCGAGACCGGACATACCGCCTGCATGAACGATGCCAGGGTATTTGCCAGGTTGTCGCCCTGCAGGCGGTAGAACACAAACTGCCCGCGCTTGTCGCTGGCGATCAGGCCCGCCGATTCGAGGATGCGCAGATGCTTCGACAGCGAAGGCTTGGTCATCTCGAAGCGCGATGCGATTTCGCCCGCCGACAGCTCCGTTTCGGAGAGATAAGCCAGGATTTTGCGGCGCGGCGTGGAAGCCAGGGCGGCGAAAATTTGATCCATGATGTGCTGCTCGCTTACTGGAGGATGAAGCGCAATGATACAGCATGCTTTTCTAATTAGATAATTAGCTAGTTAGCTAAATGTAGTGCATAATGGCCGCACCAACCACTTTCCGATTGCGAGTCCGCCATGCAAGCTCCCGCACCCCCGGCATCCGAGCCGGCTGTCGTCTATTACAACAGCGCCTGTCCGGTATGCGACGCCGGCGTTCGCGGCCAGCGCGAACGCATGCAGGGCTGTGCCATCGAATGGCGCGACGTGCACGCCGAGCCCGCACTGGCGGCGCAGCTGGGCATCGATATCGAGCAACTGCGCGAGCGCCTCCATGTGCGCGACGCCAGCGGGCGCATGCTCTCCGGCGACCGCGCTTTTGCGGCGCTGTGGGCCGCCACGCCCGGGCAGCGCTGGCTGGCGCGCGCGGTGCGGGCCATGCACTTGCTGGCAGGTCCGCTGTACACGCTGTTCGCACGCCTGTTGTATCGCTGGAACCGCCGGCGCGGCCACTGGTAATCCCTTTTACTTTCACTCGACGGATCACGATCATGCACACACCATCATCCCCGCTTCATCCGAACGCCGACCCTGCCGAACTGGCCCGCTTCAACAATCTGGCGGCGCGCTGGTGGGACGAACAGTGCGAGTTCAAGCCGCTGCACCGCATTAATCCGCATCGGCTGGCATGGATCGACTCCCTGTGCACCCTCGCGGACAAGCAGGTGCTCGATGTCGGGTGCGGCGGCGGCATCCTGACTGAATCCATGGCGCGCCATGGCGCCAGCGTCACCGGCATCGACCTTGCGGACAAGCCCTTGCAGATCGCGCGCTGGCATGCGCAGGGCCAGGCGGTCGACGTGCGCTACGCCTACAGCAGTGCCGAAGCGTGGGCAGCCGGCCACGCAGGGCGGTACGACGTCGTGACCTGCATGGAGATGCTGGAACACGTGCCGCAGCCATCATCCGTGACTGACGCCTGTGCGGCGCTGGCCAAGCCGGGTGGCTGGGTGTTTTTTTCGACGATCAACCGCAATCGGCTCAGCTATCTGTTGGCGATCGTGGGCGTGGAATATGTGCTGCGCATCCTGCCGGTCGGTACGCACCAGTACAGCCGTCTGATCAAGCCGGCGGAACTGGCTGGCATGGCGCGCACCGCCGGCCTGGTGCTGGCCGATCAGCGCGGCCTGGGCTACAACCCGCTGACGCAGCGTTTCCGCCTGCATGGCTTTCTTGGCGTCGGCTATCTGCTGGCGATGCGAAAAGCGCAGACGGTTGCCCTGTGATGCGTCAGGTCGCAAAAAACAAATACCAAAAACCGTTGCCCTGTTGCACCCTCAAAATCTGTTTCGTCTGCCCACGAACGACGATGGATTGACCCTGCCCGGCCGGCGGATGGGGGCCGACGACGGGGATTTTGAGTGCGGAACCGGAGGCGTCGCTCACAATCTCTCCCGATGCGAAGGAGTCCTTTGCTGGTTGAGCAGAACTCGAGCTTGCTACCGGCTGAGGGTCTGCTGTCGCGCCATGCGGACCGCTGCTACTGCCGCCGGTTCCGCCCCCGGGGCCGCCGGGTCCCACGTCCTTGAAGACAATCGTGATGGGTTTGAAGTAGCGTTCGAATTCTCCAACACTCACGACTTCTTTGGGTTTTCCTTCCACCATCAAAATGCAGCCGGGGATAATCCCGCCTGTCTCTATCGGGAGCACGTCGTAGCTGCCACCTCCTTCCGCGTTGTACCGGGCGCTGCCTTTCATGTCAAACGTATGGCGTTCAACATAACCTTTGATCAGGAGCGCGATTTGATCGAAATTCTGGACGTGCGCTTCGATTGCCCTGGCACTGACGGCATCGGTCATGGACTCAATGGTCTGTTGTGTGGCGGTACTGCCTGCTGAAAAATTGACCCTGCCTTTTTCCAAAACCCGGGTTTGTACCTCGCCCGACAGACTTTTGTAGAGCGGGTCCTCTTTTCCGCGCGTACCCAGGATGGACAAAAACCGTTTCAGGATCCAGGTGGCGGAAACAGTGGCGCCAAATTTGCTGAAGAATATGCTCAAGTTGATCGCGAAATTGGCCGGACTGCCCGCATTTTGACTCGTCGATACTGCCTTTCTGTACTCCTTGACGATGTCGTCTTCCGCCAATTCCAGATAATTCTTCGGCCTTTTCAAGTGGTACGCCAGGAACCGTTTACCACTGCCCTTGGTTCCGGTGACCAATGATGCGGACGGGACGAATCCACTCTGCTGCGTCGCAAGAGGGGACTGCGGCGGGGTGTTATACAGCCCCAAAAATCGCTTCAGGTTGCCCGACTCGAAGGTGTTTTTGCCAAAAATTTCTCCCGAGACTGGATCGTCCGGTGTCCAGTTAGCGACCACCGTTCTGCGATCGACCAATAAATTCGCTTCCGAATAATAGGGGATGCGCGGATCGACAGAGGCCATCGCAGCACGCACGCTTTGGTCGATATTGCTCGCAAATTCAGCCAGTTCCGTACCCATGTTTTCGGAGGGGCCGTCACCGGGATCGTCTTCGTTATCGTCGCGCCGGATCCGGTAGCCGCCACCGAGCAGCACGGGCGGAACACCGTCCGCGGTCAGCCTCCTTTCGGCCTCGTCGGTAAGTGCATCGAACACCCCTTTTTTCGTTGCCGGTGGTGGCGCCTGCATGCTGGCGGCGTCATCGTCGCCTATGTGGTAATACAGGCGCCCGATAAAAGGCCGCTTTTCCAGGATATGACTGACAGCTTGGGTTTTTTCCGCTTTCAGAAGCACCTCGCGCACGGCGCCGTAGATAAAGGTGTTTTCGTCGCCCGCGCTTTTTGTCTCGCGCTTTCGCACCTTTTCCTTCTCACCCTCTTCCATCTCGGCCAGTTCGCCGAGCAATAGCAGCTTGCCGGCGGGTATGCCACTCGACTTGGTGAGCCACACCTTGCTCCAGGTGAACCCCAATACACTCATGGGAAAGGAGGGCGGGGTGGCCGCTTGCATGATGCCGTCCACGTCGGCTCGCCCCGCTTCTGCCTGATCCAGCCCGCCGTAAGCGTTCACACCCACCGACAACCCGTAGCGAAGTTGAACATCCTTAGGGTTGGCAAATCCTGTGATATTCGTCGCGACGATTTGATCGACGCTTTTACCTGAAGGGTGGGTCGGAATAAGCGAATGTATTCCCAACACATCAAGGTCGTCGTCCTGGGCTGGTAGTTCAGGGCCACGGGAAATTAACTCATTCTTGAAAGGAATTTCAATATCGTTCGAGACTTCATATTTGCTGAAGAAATCGTCAGCATCCTTGGCCAACTGCGCCACTGCGCATTGTGCCGGCGACGCATTGCCCAGGAGCGCCAAGGGCGCCGGTTTTGCCGCAGTCCGGTCCGGCAGCCCGTAGGTGTTCGCAGTACCCATCCTCAATGCGATTTCCCCCATGGCGTCCGCTTCCGCCTCCAGTCGCCGGTCGTCATTCACCGCCACATTGCCCTTCATTTGCAGGGTCGGCTGTACCCTTCCTTGTGCCTGCTGCACCACATGCCACGCCTCGTGCGGCAAATGTTTTTCTTGGGAGGGAGCAAGGTAGATATTGTTGCTTTGCGCGTAGGCGAGGGCATTGAGCTGCGCCGGCTTGGACGAGTTGTAATGCACCCTCACCGAATCGAGACACATGCCGGACAAGGATTCGATCCCGGACTTTAACTGGAGGGGCAAGCCGGTGCGATTCGATTTTCGCGGTGCCGGGTGCGCGGACGCCGCCGCCGGGCTGATGAGATCCTGGATGCGGCGTTGCGCTGTTACCCGAGAGCTGCCGTTGGCCATCGCCCCCAATGCCATTTGCCGAGCCGTGCCTGGTCGATTGTCCGTAAGTTCAAGGCTTTGAGCCGGGACCGAATTCGTCCTTATCGATGTCGGCACATCTGGGCGAGTGTATTCTTTCATGCCGATGTTTCTCCGGAGTGAGCGCTCTGCTCATTATGCCGTGGAGGCAAGCAGAAAGATTATCAGCATGAATATTTTCTTTTCGCGGCTGGGGTTAATTGCATTACCGTATTTTCATCGGCTCGGCACTTTCGCCGCGCGGCCTGACGAGAAGCGCGGTGCCTTCATTCGCCGGACGGCAGCAGCGGCGTTACCATCGCTGTCCAGCCGGCCTGCCAGCAGCACGCATGACCGAAGCCGGGTACCACCGTGACCTGCGGCCTGGCGCCCGCCGGGAAGAGCGCCGCGTACGACGCCAGCACGGCCGGCGGCACCACCCTGTCATCGGCGCCCACCCAGTGCTGCTGCGGCACGCGCGCCAGTTGCGTGGCGTAGTCGGCCGGATTGAGCGAGGCCGCCAGCGGCGACAGATGCTGCAGGCGCGCCCATGCGACCGTGTCCAGGTTGGCGGCCACCGTCAGCAGCAGGACCACGTCGGCGCGCCGCGCGGCCAGCAGCGCGGCCACGACCCCGCCGCCGGAATACCCCACCAGGACCAGGCGCCGGGCGCCGGCCCGTTGCATCAGCTGGTCGAGCGCGGCGTTCATGCTGTCGATCACTTGCCGGCTGTAGCGCGCATCGGTCCATAGCGCGCTGCGGCAGGCGGCAGGCAGCTCGCCTGCCTGGAACTGGCATGGCCGCGCCAGATACGCCACGGCGCCGCGCGGGTGGCGCAGCGCCAGTTGCAGCGCCATCGCTTGCACCGGGGTCGGATCGGGCGAGACGGTGCTCGCGCTCAGCCATGCCATGCCATCGCCCTCCACGTACACCGTGAGGGTTACTGCGCTTTGTGCCGCCGCCGGGCTCCAGCTGGTCAGGGCAAAATCGCCTGCCGCCAGCGTGCGGCGTTCCCAGCCTGCCGTGGCCGCCAGTGCGTCGGCCCGCTGCAGACGCAGCGACGGATCGATGACCGCACAGCCGGCCAGCATAATGCAGACCAGCATCATGCCTTGCCGCAGCATGCTTGCCCGGATTTTTCTGATCTTGTTGCAATGCATGTCTTTGCGTGCGGTGGCCGCGGTAATTGATTTGGTTAAATAACATATCCCTGTGTTTCTGAATACTCATCCACCGCTGATTATCTCAAACCGCTCCGATCGGCAACTGTTCAATGTGTTGTTTGCGCCGGCATTCATTTTGCTATTGGGGCGAACGTCATATACACACTATTTTAGTATGGCTATATTGAAACGCTCTATGGGACAAATTGCTTGCCCGCTGCAAGCGCTTCCCCATTTTTGCGCGGGCGCCGGCCGATTGGGTTGGGCTTCTGCTTCGCCAATCTCATCGGGACTATTCTCCATGGCAAATTACAACGTCAACAAGAAACAAATGGCGGTGCTCGTCGCGGGCGCTTGCCTGGCCATGGCACAGGCTTCGGCAATCGGCAACCCGTGCCCGGCGGCCAGCGCCGGCATCATCACGGTCGACGCCACTACGATCAATAACACCTGCACCGTCGGCTCGGGCGAGAGCGTCGCCGTCACGGCCACCGGTATCATCACCGTGCCCCTCGCCAATACTCCCAACAATGGAGTCGAGGTCAACGCCGGGGTCAGCGCCGGCTCCATCACCAACGCCGGCACCATCAACCCGGTGGCGGTCGCGGTCAATATCGCAGGCTCGCTGGTCGGCGGCATCACCAATACCGGTACCATCGCATCGACCGGCCCCTGGGGCGGCGTGACCGAGGAAGGCATCCGCCTCGATGGCGCCACCGTCGGCGGCGCGATCAGCAACGGCCCCACGGGCGTGATCAGCGCCGTCAACGGGACGGCGATCCACATCATCGGCAGCGTCTTGACGGGGGGTATCAGCAATGCCGCCGGCGGCGAGATAGGCGGCGCGGGCGGTTTTGCCGGACTCGACATCAACAATTCGCAACTCGGCTCGGGTATTAGCAACCAGGGGCATATCGGCGTCACGGCCGGGCAAAACGGCCGCGGCATCGAGATCAACAATAATTCCACTGTCAACGGCGACATCATCAACAGCGGCACCATCGATGCCAAGGGAGGCTATGCGGCCTTGCGGATCACCGCCAGCGCTATCTCTGGCAAGCTGAGCAATAGCGGCGTCATCGGCACCCCTGTGACGCCGTTGGGCGTCATTGTCGAAAGCAATTCGACGGTCGACCTGATCGAAAACACGGCGCAAGGCAGCATCAGCAGCAGCTATGAAGTGATTTCGGTCGCCAACTCGGTTGTGAACAATGGCATTACCAATGCCGGCACCCTGACCGGCATGCACGGGATTACTTTGTCGAGCGCGACCATCAATGCCGGGGGAGTCGTGAACGAGGTGGGGGCGGAGATGCACGCCGACCGGGGCATGAACGTGTATTCCTCGCAAATCACCGGCGACATCGTCAATCGCGGCCTGATCGACGGTGGCGAGGGCGGCATCATGCTGTATGGGACAACTACGCTGACCGGCAACCTCAGCAATACCGGCACCATCACCGCCAGCGATGACGCCATTTCGCTCGACGGTGCGACCCTGACGGGCACGCTTGCCAACACTGCCACGATCACCAGCAGCTCCGGCAATGGCATCGCCTTGCTGGGCGGTACGACCACCGTATCCGTCAGTAACAGCGCGGCAGGCACCATCACCGCCGCCAACGGCAGCGCAGTCAAGCTCGATGGCGCGGCCACGAGCGTCGCCACCGGCATCTCGAACGCCGGGGCCTTGTCCGGCGCGCGCGGCATCTTGCTCAGCAATGGCGCGACGGTGACGGCGGGCGGCATTGCCAACGTGCTTGGTGCGAGCATCGTCAGCACCGATACCGGCATCTCGGTCGCCGATTCGACAGTGCAAGGCACCATCCATAACGCCGGCAGCATCAGCGGGACGACCAACGGTATTGCCGTCGCCGGCGCGGCCAATGTCGCTGGGATTGTGAACAGCGGCACCATTGGCGGCGCCAGTTCACTGAACTTGAGCAACGCCGGTAACGCGTTCACGGCTAGCAATACCGGCGCCCTGAACGGGAACGTTGGGCTTGGCATCAATACCCTGAACATCCTGGGTAACACCGCCACGGTGAACGGCAACGTGACCGGCGGCGCCGGCAGCAAGGTTAACGTCGGCACCAGTGGCATCACGACCGCCTCGATGACGGCGGGTGGCAATTTCGCCGGACTGGGCGAGCTCAATATCAGCCAGGGCAGCGTCTTGCGCTCGACCAGCGCACTGTCCATCGGCGCCGCCACCATGACCAATCGCGGCATTGTGTCGATCGCGACCGGGCACACGGTCACCCTGACCGGCGACTACGTCCAGAGCGCCGGCGGCGTGTTTCGCACCGGCCTGACCAACGCCTCGACGTACGGGCGCCTGAACGTGACCGGCAACGTCGACATGTCGGCCAGCAGCAATGTCGATGTGGACGTGACCGGCGCGCCGGTGCTGGCCAACGGCACGGTCATTCCAGCCGTGATCCTGGCCAGCGGCACGCTGACTACCGCGAACACCATTCCGGTAACCGACAACAGTTTTCTGTTCAATTTGACGGGCGTGAAAAACGGCAAACAGCTGGATCTGGTTATCGCCGTCGCGCCAACGCCGACACCGACGCCGACGCCGACGCCAACGCCGACTCCGACTCCGACTCCGACGCCAACGCCAACGCCAACGCCAACGCCAACGCCAACGCCAACGCCGACTCCGACACCGGTTCCAACGCCGACGCCAACGCCAACGCCGACTCCGACACCGGTTCCAACGCCGACGCCAGTGCCAACGCCGACCCCCGTTCCGACCCCGACTCCAGTGCCTACGCCGACCCCCGTTCCGACGCCAACGCCGGTTCCGACGCCAACGCCGGTCCCTACGCCGACCCCGGTGCCGACACCGACACCTGTCCCAACGCCGACGCCGGTGCCGACTCCGACCCCGGTACCAACTCCGACGCCGGTTCCAACACCTGTGCCGACGCCAGTGCCAACGCCGGTTCCGACACCGGTACCGCCACCAGTTCCGGCCAACACCGCCACCGGTGCGGCGCTCGCCAGCGGCAATTTTGCCGGCGGCGGCGCGGCGCGCGTGCTCGACACTCTGATTGCCAGTGGCGTCGGTGGCGACATGGGCCAGGTGGTCACCGCGCTGGGCAAGCTTGCCACGGCCAAGGAAGTCTCGGACGCGGTCAGCCAGACCTTGCCGCTGGCATCGGGCGGCACGGCCGCCTCGGTCGCCAGTACCATGAACCTGACCGACCGCGTGGTGCAGGCCCGTATCGAATCGAACCGCGGTTTGTCGGCGGGCGACCGGTATGCCGCCAGCCGCAACGCCTGGGTCAAGGCGTTCGGTTCCTGGGCGCGCCAGAGCGCCCGTGACGGCACGGCTGGCTTCGAAGCCGACAGCGGCGGCGTCATCGTCGGGGCCGACGGCGTCGTCAGCAGCACCGACCGCGTCGGCATGGCCTTCACCTACGCCAGGACCACGCTCGATGGCAACGGCGTGACCCCGCAACGCGCCGACATCGACATGCTGCAACTGATGGCCTACGGCAGCCACAATCTCGATCCGGACACGGACATCAGCTGGCAAATCGACGCCGGCACCAACAAGACCGACGCCACCCGCACCATCAGCTTCGGTGGCCTGACGCGGGTGGCGGGCAGCGACTATCGGGGCATGAGCATGCATGCCGGCACCGGTATCGGGCGCGTGGTGCGGCTGAGCGAAGAAACCAACGTCACGCCATCGGTACGGCTCGACTACACCACGGTCAAGAACAAGGCCTACGCCGAATCCGGCGCCGGCGCCCTGAACCTGATCGTCGGCAGCCAGCGTGCCAAACAGTTCATCCTCTACACCGATGCCAAGATGAATTACTCGCCATCGATGGCGACTACGCTCTCGGGCAACATCGGCGTAGGGTATGATTTCCTGGCAGAGCAAAGTTCGGTGGTGGCCAGCTACGCCGGCGGTGGCGCATCGTTCGTCACGCGCGGCGTCGATCCGAAACCGCTGTTCGTGCGGGCCGGGGCCGGGGTGACCATGCTGCAATCTGGTGGCATCGAAATCACCGGCCGTTACGACGCCGAAGCCCATCGCGGGTTCCGCAACCAGAGTATCTCCTTGAAGCTGCGCAAGGAATTCTGAACGGCACCAGTGTAAGGCCCGACGTGTGCCGTCCTTCGTGGCGGCACACGTTTTTTACTGGATTCACACTTGACAGGATACGACGATGACAGCAGCAGGAGTGGCCGATCACTGGCAAGCACATGCCCGTCAATGGTCGCGCATCGGCGGCCCGCTGCGCCCGGGCGAGGAAGATCTTGCCATCATGCGCACCATCGTCGGACCCGAGCCTGGCCTTGGCCTGCTGCTCGGCGTCACCCCCGAACTGAGCGCGCTCAGCGAGCGCCTGATCGCGGTCGAACGCGACGGCGCCATGATCGACCGTCACTGGGCGCCGCGCGGCAGCGGCCAGTCGGTACGGCAGGGCGACTGGCTCGAACTGCCGCTTGCGCGCGACAGCATCGACTTCGCCGCTGGCGACGGCAGCCTGAACATGCTGCACCACGCGGCCGGCCACGTGCGCCTGTTCGCGCAGCTGCACACCTGCCTGCGCGACCGCGCCACGCTGGCGCTGCGCGTGTTCACCGCCCCGGAACGGCACGAAACACCGGGCCAGGTCGTCGACGATGCCTTGCGCGGCGCGATCGGCAGCTTTCATGCCTTCAAATGGCGCCTGGCGATGGCGCTCGTGGCGCAGGCGGGCGATCCGAATATCGCCGTCACCGCGATTTGCAACGCAGTTGACCTGCGCCTGCCCGACCGCGACACGCTGGCCGTGCGCGCCGGCTGGCCGCGCGCCGACATCGACACCATCGACGCCTACCGCGGCTCGCTGGCGCTCTACTGTTTTCCCACGCTGGCCCAGCTGCGTGCGACCATTCCCGCCGCATACGAGGAACTGGGCATTTTCCACGGCAGCTACGAACTGGCGCAATGCTGCCCGATCGTCGCGCTGCGGCTGCATAAATGACGGCGCCGGCACAGGGCTGGCCGGAGCTGGCCAGCGCCGTGAGCGGGGTCGCCTGGCCGCCGCTGTCGACCGGCTTGCCGGCCTCGGTGCTGGCGCTGGCGCAGCAGCTCGAACACACGCAGTGGCTTACGCCGGAAGAACTCGACGTGCGCCAGCGGCGCCAGTTGCGCGAGCTGCTGGCCTGGGCCAGCGTGCATTCGCCGCACTTCCAGGAACGCTTGCACGCGTCGGGCCGCAGCATCGGCGCGCTGTGCGAGGCGGGCGGGCTGGCGGCGCTGGCGCCGCTGTCGCGCCGCGCGCTGCAAGGCGACCTGGCGCGCATCGCGTCGCACGCCGTCCCGGCGGATCACCAGCCTACAGGACAGATCAGCACCTCCGGTTCGAGCGGCACTCCGGTCACGCTCACGCGCACGGCGATCAACCAGATGTTCTGGCTGGCCTTCACCCTGCGTGATCATCTGTGGCAGCGGCGCGACTTCACAGCGACCCTCGCGGTCACGCGCGCCAATCTGTATGACGACCGGGCGCTGGCGCTGCCGGACTGGGGGCCGCCCGCGTCGACCTTCTTTCGCACCGGCCCGGCCTACGCCATGCCAATCAACCGCGCGGTGGACCAGCAGCTTGACTGGCTGCTCGCCATCACGCCCGCCTATTTTTTGACGTACCCGACCAACCTGGCCGCGCTGCTCGACGAGATCGTCAAGCGCGGCTGCGCGCTGCCTGCCCTGCGCCAGATCCGCACCATCGGCGAGACGCTGGCGCCGGCGCTGCGCGAGCGCACCCGCGCCGTGCTTGGCGTCGACATCGCCGATTGCTACAGCAGCCAGGAACTGGGCATGGTGGCGCTCCAGTGCCCGGACAGCGAGCTGTATCACCTGATGGCCGAAGGCTACATCACCGAGCTGCTTGATGACGACGGCCATCCCTGCGCCGACGGCGCGGTCGGGCGCGTGGTGGTGACGGACCTGCACAACTTCGCCACGCCCCTGATCCGCTACGATATCGGCGACTATGCGCAGGCCGGGCCGCCGTGTTCATGCGGGCGCGGCTTGCCGACGCTGCGCCGCGTCATGGGGCGCGAGCGCAACATGGTAACCATCAATGGCAAGCGTCATTGGCCGCTGGTGGGCTTTCACCGCTTTCGCGACGTGGCGCCGGTCATCCAGTACCAGCTGGTGCAGCGCAGCGCCGACGAAATCGACATCAACCTGGTATGCTCGCGGCAGCCCGATGCGCTCGAAGAAGAGCGGCTCGGCGCCGTCATCCGGGCGGCGCTGGGCCATCCGTTCGCGCTGCGTTTCTGCTATTTCGCCGACCGGATTACCCTTCCCGCATCCGGCAAGTTCGAGGAATTTGTCAGTCTGCTGGCATGAAAGAGCGATCGTGACAACACCGGAGAACCCCTACACCGCGCCTGCATCGATGCCGGCGCGCCGCGTTTCCCCGCGCTTGCGCCAGCTCGCGTACGCGCTGGCATTGCTGGTTGCGGCGCACTTGCTGGCGGCGATCTTGTACGGCGGCGAGTATATGACGCTGGTCTCTACCGGTGCGGTATCGAGCATCAATCTGTTTTCGAGTACGGCGGCAAGCCTTTGCCTGTATGCCGGTACCCTGCGGCTGCTGCGCGACGCTGAACGCGGCCGGGCGTTTTTCATCGTTGCCGTGGGTGGATTCATGATGTCGCTGCGCGGCTGGTGGCCGTTCGGGGGCGCCGCCATGCTCGTCATCAGCGGGATCGGACTGGCGGCCGCCGGCGCCTTGCTCGCGCACTTTGCGCAGCAACAGTTGCGTGACGTGGAACCGCGCTGACCGGCATCGGTCAGGGCTGTTCTGGAATGAGTTTGCGCAGCTCTTCCAACGCGTCGTAGCGGCACTCCGCTGCAATGTGCGCCGGCAGGCGGTTCCACTCCTGCAGTTTTTCCACGGCTCGCTGACGGCAAATGGCGCACGGGTTGGTGCGGTAGACCCATTCGGCAACGCCTGCCAGCGCGGGTGAATCGACGCTGCTACAGACGTCGACGGCGCTGCTTCCGAGATAGTGCGCCTCGTCGCCATCGACCGTCTGCCGTTCCAGTGCGGCGAGGATCAACGTTTCGTCACCGGGCTGATAATTGTTTTTGAATAGATCGAGTTCCTCGGAATAGTCGCTCGAAAAGCCCGGGTCGCCGAGGCGTTCAAGCGCCAAGTTTCGTACGCGCGGGTCGCTTGTGTGCGACAGCGCCACGGCTGCCGCGTTGCGCACGTCGGCCGAACTGTGGCTGGCGAGGGCCCAAACGCGTTCGTCCAGGCACGGCAACGGACGCCTTCTGAACACACACAATAGTTTTTCGCAGGCTTCAGGCTCGCTCTCGACGCGCAGTCGGTCGAGGATGCGGTTCAGGTCATCTTCGCTTGCCCAGCGGCCAAACTGCAGGAATTGTCCCCGCCCGCCCGTTTTTTTTACAGACGCCGCGAGGACGGCATCGAGCGGGTTGTCGCGCAGGAACGCCTCGCCGCGCCGCTTTGCGTCTCCAGCCGGATCTTCCTTCGACCAGTCGGGTCCTGTCTTGCTGGCGATCCGTGTTTCCTCGTTGGCCACATAGGCAGCGACTGCGTCGTCGCCGGCCGCGGCCCGCTTGAGTTCGGCAAAAACGTCGTCGAACGTGAAAGGATCGTCGATCACGTAGTCCAGTGGGAAGACCCAGGTGTCGGGATCTTGCTGGATGACCTTGCCCAGGCGTCGGGCGATCTCGACAATGGCGGGGAGACCGTCGAGGTCCCTGATGGGACCGCCGCCGAGCACGCGATCGTCCGACACGGGCTGCCCCCACACGTGCGCGCGCAGGGCAGCGGCCGCCTCAAGGTCGCCATCTTGTCCCATCAGGCTGGCCAGCTCGCGTTGTTGATCGCCATCGTAGTCATCGGTGCTTTGGGACATCGCCGTCAGGATTGCCTCGGCGAAGCGGCCATACGCTGGCGTCCCCTTGAACAGGCTGTATATCCAGGCGGCGCGGCTGCCCTCGCACTGGCTGTCGTAAGTCTGGTTTTCGAGACAGGCCGCCAGCACCAGGTCTTCAACGCCGTCCAGGCCGTACTCTTGCACATGCATGACCGCGGCGCCACGGCCATGGCGCAGGGCGACGGCGAACGCGTCGCGGCTGAGGTTTGTCGATTGAATAGGGCGCTCCGGGAAGTTGGCAGGCGTGCTGCATGCATCAGACATTGTAAGTGATGCGTCCCCGCGAGCGCCGACAAGGATGCGGCATGGCGCGCTGAGCGTCCGCTGCACGGTCAGGGAAGCATGCCTCCCGTCGCCCGCAGCGGACGCGTCGCTACCACCAGGCTTATTTGGCCGGGCAGACGCCGAAGTTAGCCGACTGCTTCGACGGATGGGCGTCGACAGGGCCTACCTTGTTGGTCACATCAGCGATCGTGATGTGAGACCAGCTCACGCTTTGCAGCACCAGGTCCATTTTGCCAGGGCATGGATTTTTGCTCAGTTTTGGTACCTTGAGCGTGATGCAGGCGGACACGGAATTGGTGTACTTGTTCGGCGAGAACGTGGCCGAGGCGGAAACGGTTTCCTTCACGGTCGTTTGCTGGCCTTTAGGGCAGTTGCCACCGTTGTTGCGGCAAGCATACGATGCCACCACCGATGCTTTGGCGACGTAGGTGACGGACTTATTATTCAGCCCGATTTCTTTGAAGCACACTTTTAAATCGCCAGTTTTCGGATCAATCGCCGAGGTGACCTTCCCGGAGAACTGAGGTTTAGACTGGGGATTGGCCTGGACCGTGCCGAACGCGCATGAGAGCGCCCCGCATACGGCCAGCATGCGCGCAAAATGTTTAACTGTGGAATTCATGGTGTTACCCCTTTAAAAGTCCAGCTGTGAGTACTGCTTTACGGCTACCGCGCACACACGTTCCCGGCGATCAAACGATCAGCCAGACCGCTAGTGCGCGCTTTTAGAGTAGGCCGCTGGAGCAGCAGAACTTTGTCCGGTCTCACACCATGTAGTTGATGAAGGCGATATCGGGCCATGGCAGCGTTGCCGCGTTCGCCTTGCCGCGCCCATTTTATGTAGACCCCGCCGCACACGCCCCCCCTCTTCGTACGGTTGGCAATACATTGCCTTGGGTTCGCTCTTTTTGCTCAGTGGATTGGTGAACTTGTACTCTTGCCAGAACGGTGCATTTTTCTTCGCAAGTTCGATGCGTTCGCGCACGAATTGTTTGCCGTCGACATCTTTGACATCCATGAGATTTCGATTGAGCATGTTGAGATTGGCGCCTTGCGCGCGCACCACGCCGTCGGTCCCGTACACGGTGATGTAATGGTCGCGGTCGGTGAAAGGCCATCCTTGCGGTTGATCTCGGCTTAAGTTTTGTCTCTGCCGTTGGTCTTCATGTACGCCACGGTTTTCTTCACCATCGCCTCGGCCTCGGCCTTGGTGACGAACGGGTCGGCGGCAGCGGGCAGGGCAAATGCATAGCAGATCACCAGGGGCAACAAGGTATGCACACGCAAGGCTGGAAAGATGGACACTCAAACTCCTTTGGAAAAGCGCCCTGGTGGCGCACGGTTCACGCTAGCTTCCATGTCGACGCAACGGTACACTCAGCACAGCTAGTGCGACATGCCGCAGCGCATCGATCGGCGGACACCTCACCAGAAAGATCCCATGAAAAAGTACCTGCTCACGCTCCTGGCCTGCCTGACCATCGCCCCTGCGCATGCGGCCGACGACGAGGCGTTCTGGGACTTGCTGAAAGGGGGCGGGCAGATCGTGCTGATGCGTCACGCCCAGACCGATCCCGGCATTGGCGACCCGCCCGCTTTCCCGCTGGCCGATTGCGCCACCCAGCGCAACCTGTCGGCACTCGGGCGCGCCGACGCCGTTCGCATCGGCGCGCGCTTCCGGCAGCAGGCCATCCGCGTGGCCGAGGTGATGTCGAGCCACTGGTGCCGCTGCATGGACACGGCGCGCCTGGCGTTCGGCAAGGTCGCTCCAGCCGACATGCTCGATTCGGTCTTCGACGAGCGCGCGCCGGCCACGGTCGACAAGACCAATGCGCTGATCGCCTGGCTGGCACGCCACCCGCGCGCCGCCGGACGGGGCAACGTGGTGCTCATCACCCACGCCGTCAACATCCACGCGCTGACCGGCGTATCGCTCAATTCGGGCGAGATGCTCGTCGCCACGCTCGATGGCCGGCGCAGGCTCAAGGTACTGGCGCGCGGCACGCCGGGTCACTAGGGTTCGCGCGCGAGCCGCCTTGCACAAGCGGGCGCGATGCGCAAGAATGGGGCTTTCTTTACAAGGAAGCGGGGCAGCGCATGCCCGGCCAGTCGACATGATCATGCCTGTGCATGCTGTATTCATCGCGCTGCTGGCGTTGGGCGCGACCACGCTCGCGGCGCACGCCGCGCCGGCCAGCCAGTGCTTCGGCAATGTGAGCAAGGGGCGCCTCGACGGCGGCGTGAAGCTGCCTGCCGCCGGCCCGAATTTCTCCGCCTACAGCGCCGCGGCGATTGCCGCCGGCCGCACGCATGTGCATGCGACGACGGCGCAAATCATCCTGGCTGCGTATGCGGGCGCGCATGCGTCGCAGCCTGGCGCCAGATATGTGTACGGCGAGACGGGCATGGAGAAGGGCGGTCCGTTCGCGCCGCATAAAACCCATCAGAACGGGCTGTCGGCCGACTTCTTCGTGCCGGTTCGCAATGCGCGCGGCGAGCCGGTGTCGCTGCCCAGCAGTGCGCAAAACCGCTACGGCTACGATATCGAATTCGACTCCGCCGGCCGCTACCAGGATTACCGCATCGATTTTGCCGCGTTCGCCGAGCATCTGTACCAGCTCGATGTGGCAGCGAAGGCGCGCGGCGCCGCGCTGGCGCTCGTCATCGTCGATCGCAGCTTCATACCGGCACTGCTGGCGACCGAGCGCGGGCCATGGCTGCGCAAGTACATGCCGTTCATGAGGGGCAGGCCGTGGGTGCGCCACGACGAGCATTACCATGTCGACTTCAAGCTTGCATGCGCACCGCTCGATACCGCTGCTACTTTTTAGTTTCTCGTTGTTGCAAGAATAACGAGCATTTCCCGGAAATCTACTTCTGCCGCCATCGTCATGCGTCCTTTCTGGATGCGGGCGGCGGCGCTATGTTCCTCCTGGCAAGGTCGCTGGCGCAGGGTGCGTTTACTCACGGGTTGTCTCTGAAAACTCACGACACGGTGGTAACGCATCGCCTCCCGGAATGTTTACTTTCTTCGGTGACATGAAAATGGTACCCTACGCTATTATGCGAAAAACATCATTGCGCCTGCCGCCAGTCACTATCCACACACTATGAACAAGAAAAAGTTGGGAATCATCGCCGCCGGAGTCGCCCTGTGCGCTGCCGCAGTGGCCGGTTATGCCATGTTCGGCTGGAAGCGCCTGGCCCATGGGCAGGGCCTGAACCTGGACCTGTCGCAGCCCGATGCGCTGATCGTCACCAGGAGCCTGTCTTCGCTGCCGCGCGACCTGCTCACCATTGCGCTGGCGCGCGACGTGCTGCGCGAGGATTTCGTGTTTTACTACGAGCAGAACGGCGACAAACTGGGCCTGCAAGGCACCCTGCGCCGCATCGCCTACGAACATGAACTGGGCTGGGGCGACCAGATGATCCGCACGGTGCTCGACGAACCGGCCGATGTGGCCCTGTGGCGCGAGGAAGATGGCTCGCTCAAGTACTTTGCCATCGCCGTCTCGCGCAACAGCATGACGCGCATGCTCGAACAGGCCGGCAAGGTCGCGCTCAAGGACACGCAGATGAAGCTGGCCGGCGAAATCCGGGTCGACGGCGACAAGGTGCCGGTGTACTCGCTCAATTACGCCCACCAGCGCACCTTGCTGATCGCCGCGCGCGGCACGCGCATGGTGATCCTGTCCGACCCGGGCATGGTGTTCGGCGCCGACGGCAAGGCTGACGGCAAGGCCGAAACGACGGTGGCCGGCCTGCTGGCAGCCGATCCGAAGAAGCAGCAAGCGTTCCGCCAGCAGTTCCACCTCGACGCCCAGCCCACCGATGGCCACAGCGTGGCAGTCAAGGCCGACGTGCTGGCATTCGGCTACCAGCCGTTCTTCGGCGCCCTGGACGCGCTGCGTTTCGATTTCAGCAAAGGCCAGTGGCAGACGCGCGCGCTGGTCGACGCCGGCAAGCTGGCCGCCGGCGGCTACGACAACCGCGCCCTGTGGCCGGTCGTGCCGCACAATCCGGCTGCGTGCTTTGCTTTGCCCGCCAACTGGGCCGAAATGACATCGGTGCTCGGTGAAGTGGACGCCTCGGCCCTGACGGAGCAACTGAGCGGCCCGGCCGCGGTCTGCTGGTACGGCAGCTCGCGCCTGTACACGCCGCTGGTGGTGGCCACGCGCAAGGCGGGAGGCAGCGATGAACTGTACGGCACCCTGTTCGCGGCCGCCATCGGCAACAAGAAGAGCGGGGCGGTGCAGAAAGCGGCTGGCCCGAATGGCGCTGTTCTTTGGCAGCGCGAAGTCGCAACCGGCATCGGCGCGCAGCATCCGACCCTCGCGGTGAGCGGCCAGACCGTGCTGTTTTCGCCCGACCGCAAGCTGGTCGAGCAGGCGCTGGCCGTGAGCCGCAAGCAGGCCCCGGCGATCGCCGACCGCCTCGCCGATCCATCGCGTACGGTGGGCCTGATCGCGCCGGCGTCGCTGGCGGAATTGATCCGCAAGGAAGCCTTCGATGCGCTACCGTCCACGCGCGAGCCGGTCCTGCGCGCCGCGGCCGACGCGCATCTGGTGCCGCGCCTGAACGCGCTCAAAAAATATCCGCCTTACCGGCTGGTGCTCAAATCACTGCCGGCCAGTGGCGTGAGCTGGCAGCCGCTGGAATGGCAGGCGCTGGAGAAGTGATGACAGTCACCCGCCGCCAATTGCTTGGCCTTGCCGCCGGCTGCGCCGTACTGCCCTGGGCGCGCGCGCTCACCGGCGCGCCGCTGCCCGACATGCCTGCGTACCTGTCCAAGGCGCAGAGCCGTGCTTTCCAGGCCTGGATGCTGCGCATCGTGAACGCCCAGATGGAGCAGGGCCCGTCGCCGCGCTGGCAGCACCGCGACTGCGCGGGCCTGGTGCGCTTTGCCGTGAACGAGGCGCTGACCGTGCACGATGCCAAATGGATGCGCGCCAACGGGATCGGCAGCAACGGCCAGCTGCCGCCCGAACTCGAACTCACGCCGGCCCAGCAAGTGCTGCGCAACCGCTGGGTGCAGACCGGCGGCACGGTCGGGCACTACGTCTCCGCCATCGGCCTGGTTCAGAACAACAGCCGCTTCATCGGGCGCGACCTGAATCAGGCGCAGCCGGGCGACCTGCTGTTTTTCGACCAGGGCGACGAACACCATCTGATGGTGTGGATGGGCGCGCGCATCGCCTACCACACCGGCACCGTCACACCGAACGACAACGGACTGCGTACCGTTGATGTACAACAACTCAAAACCTGGAAGGACACGCGGTGGCAACCAGCGGTCGACAATCCCAACTTTGCCGGCATGTTCCGGCTGGCGTTTTTAACATGAACAATCCAATCACACGCGCCCTGGCGCTGCTGGTGCTGCTGTGCGGCCTGTTGCCCGCGCTCGCGCTCGCCCAGGAAGCCGAAGCGGCCGATGCCAAACCGGCCCAGGCCAGCACCGTCCCGGGCGGCACGAACTACACAAGCTTCAAGGGCGAGCCGTTTTTCCTGCTGTCCGACGCGGCCTATGGCAGCGGCGACGTGGCCAAGGTGCGCCTGGAAGTGCCGGGGCGCGATTTTGCGCGCTCGAACCTGGAGCAGTACGGCGGCGTCGATGTACTGGTGTACCGCGTGCCGGAGCCGCTCGAATTTCTGAAGAAGCAGCGCAATCTGCACCGGGTGCAGGTGAACGGCAATTACAGGGGCGAGGGCTTGCTCAATACCCTGACCATGCTGTGGGACCGCTGGTGGAAGCAGTCCCGCATGGCCTGGCGCAAGCTGTTCTCGAGCGACGCGCGCAGCGCCGTCACCAGCGCCCAGCCCAAGCTGGCCACCAGCGAAGCGATCACGCGTCCGGTGCCGTTCCGCCAGCAGCCGCAGTACGAGCCGCTCAAGGGCTACGATCTGGTCGACCGCTTCCGCTATCCGGTCTGGCAGGCGCAGATCATCAAGCCGCCGGCCGGCCTGAAGATGGAAGGCTCGAGCAGCGAGTTCACCGCCAGCAGCGCCGGCAACGTGATGATCCCGCTCGGCCAGCGCAAACCTGGCCTGTATCTGGTCGAGGCGATCATCGGCGAACACCGGGCCACCACGCTGGTGTTCGTGTCCGATACGATGGCCATCACCAAGGTCTCCGCCAACCAGATGCTGGTGTGGGCCGCGCGCCGCGACAATGGCGCGGCGGTACCCGATGTCGACGTCACCTGGACCGACGGCAGCGGCGTGCTGCAATCGGGCCGCACGGGCGCCAACGGCGTCGTCTCGCTCGATCGCGGCAGCCCCGAACATACCTATGTGATGGGCGAAGACCGCAGCGGCGGCGTGTTCGTTTCCGAGAATTTTTACTACGACAGCGAAATCTACAACACCAAGGTGTACGCCGTGACCGACCGGCCTCTGTACCGGCCGGGCGATGAAGTGAGCGTCAAATTCATCGGGCGTGAATTTACGGGGGCGCGCGCTTCGCAGGCAGCTGTGAGCGCACCGCTGTCGCTCACGGTGTTCGATCCGAACGGCACGCCGCTGCTCACGCAGTCGCTGCAACTGAGCGGCGAGACCGGTAGTGACACGCATTTCCGCCTGCCGGACAACGCCGGCGCGGGCGGCTACGAGCTGCGCTTCACTTACCGCGACACCCAGTACGGCGCGGCCTTCCGCGTGGCCGATTACGTCAAGCCGCACTTCGAGATCAACCTGGTCCCGTCCAGGGCAGACTTCAAGACCGGCGAGGACGTCAAGGGCCGCATCGAACTGCGCTACCCGGACGGCACGCCGGTCGCCAAGGCCAGCCTGTCGCTGACCCTGCGCGCCCAGAAAAACGCCATGGTCGAGGGCGAATTGCGCTACAGCGGCGCATTTCCGGTCGAACTCAAGACCCAGGAACTGGTCAGCGACGGCAAGGGCAATGTCGACTTCGTGCTGCCGCAGGCGAAAGACCCGTCGCGCTATATCCTCACGGTGCTGGCGTCGGATGGCGCAGCCTACCGCGTGCGCAGCACGACCGAGCTGATGATCGAGCGCTCCGCCAGCCAGTACACGCTCAAGGCGCAGCGCCGCTTCTCGGCCCCCGGCGAGACGGTGCGCTTCGACCTGGCGGCGGACGGCGCCGCCGGCGCCAAGCCGGTGCGCTGGGAGATGATTCAGCTCGAAAAACAGACCAAGACGGAAGGCGCTTTTGACTCCTCCAAGTCCACCTGGGACGTCAACTTCCCCGCATCCGGCTCGTACCAACTGAGCCTGCGCGACGCGCAGAACAACCTGGTGGGCGGTACCAGCCACTGGGTCAGCGGACAGGGCCTGGCGGCCACGCCGGGCAGCATCGAGATCGTGCTTGACCATGAGCGCTATCGCGCCGGCGACACCGCCGAAGCGCTGATCACCTTTGCCGACCCGGTCGACCAGGCCTTGCTGACGCTCGAACGCGACAAGGTCGAACAGGTCGGTCTTTTGAGCGCCGGCGCCGACTGGATCAAACCGGTGCGCGTGGCGCCCAACCAGTGGCGGGTGCGCATTCCCGTCAAGGACGACTACGGCCCGAACATCACGTTCTCGGTGGCGTACACGCGCAAGGGCGATTTCGTGTTCCAGAACGCCGGCATTCAAATCGTCGAACCGCGCATCGCGCTGCAGTTCAAGACTGACAAGGAAGTCTATCAACCGGGCGAGAAGGTCACCATCGACGTCACCGCGCAGATGGATGGCAAACCGGTATCGACGCAGGTCACGCTGGGCGTGGTCGATGAAATGATCTATGTGCTGCAGCCGGAAATCGCGCCCGACATCGGCGACTTCTTCTATCACCCGCGCCGCAACAACGTGCGTACGACGGCCAGCCTGTCGTTCATCAGCTACGACCTGGCCGCAGGCCGCAGTGCCGGCGCCCCCGCGCGCCATAACTACAATGAGCGTGGCGTGAAGGTACTGGAGCGCCCGCGCCGCGACAATGTCGACACGGCCCTGTGGGCCCCCGCGCTCAAGACCGATGCGGAAGGGCGTGCGCGCGTCACCTTCACCATGCCCGACGCGCTGACGCGCTGGCGCATCACCGGCCGCGCGATGGACGCGCAGGGCCGGGTCGGCCAGCGCAGCGCTTACCTGCGCTCCGACAAGAGCTTCTTCGCCAAGTGGACGGCGCCGGACTGGATGCGTGTCGGCGACGCGCCGCAGGCGTCGGTGGCGGTGTTCAACCAGACCGCCAGCGAACAGGCCATCGAGGTCACGCTCACCGCCGGCACGGTCGTCAAGACCGAGAAGATCACCGCCCGGCGCGGCGTGAACTACGTGCAGTTCCCGCTGGCCGCGGTAACTGATCCGATGCGGCTTGAAGTCAGGCAGGGCGGCAAGGTGGTCGATTCACTCGATACCGACGTGCAGGCGCTGCCTGCCGCGTGGAGCAGCCCGCGCACCCTGAGCGTGCCGCTCACCGGCGCCATGGTGCCCGTCAGCCTGCCGGCGGACGCACGCAATATCCGCGTTTCGTTCGCGAGCGGCGCGGCCAGCCACTTCGCACGCATCGCCGACGATCTGATCGAGTATCCGTACGGCTGCGTCGAGCAAACGTCGAGCCGCCTGATTCCGCTGGCACTGGGTCTGCAGAATCTCGGCCCCGAAGCCGGTCCGGTCCAGCTGCGTCTATTGAACACCCTGCAGGCGCAGCGCCTGCGGCTGGTGTCGATGGCCGGTCCCGAGGCGCAATTCGGCTGGTGGGGCAACGCCACGGCCGGCAATTCGCTGATGACGGCCTACGCCTATTACGCCGACTGGTACGCGGCGCGCGCGCTGCGCATCGAGATGCCGCCAGAGCACTGGCAAGGTTTGCTGGCGATGTACGGCAAGGAGGGCCTGAAGGAACCGGTGCTGCACCGCGCGCTGACCTTGTGGCTGGCCCAGGAAATGGGCCTGCCCGTCAAGACGCTGGCATCGGGCCTGGCCGACGAACTGGCGAAAACGAAGCTCGACGCCAAACCGGCCGCGCTGGCGCCGACCAGCAGCATGCTGCTCACAGCGGAAAGCGGCAACTCGCAGGCGCTGACGCTGGCGCTGCTGTCGGTGATCGCGGCCAACGATGGCGTGGCCGTGGCGCCCGAACTGCAGGAGCAGATCGGCGCCGCCTGGACCACGCTGCGCGCCAATCCGGCGCCGCTGGCGCAAGCGTTGCTGATGCTGGGTGGGCAGCTGCCGGCCAGCCAGGCCGATGCCGTGCTGGGCGCGGTACGCTCCGACATGGCGACCTTGGACCGCGCACTGACGCTGGTGTGGGTGCAGAAGAAGCTGGGCGGCCCGCCGGCGGCGAAAGACGCCGGCATCGCCCTGGCGGGAACGTGGCAGAAGGGCGCCAGCCCGCTGGGGCAGGCCCTGTTCCGCTGGCAGCCGGCCAAGGGCGTGCCGACGCAGTTGCAACTGGCCGAAGCACCGCCGGCCAATACTGTCGCCATCATCCAGTACGAAAGCCGCGCCGCCAAAGTGCATGCGCTGCCGGTGCGGATCGAACGGCGCCTGATGCGCATGGAGCAGAAAGACAAGGACTTCACGCCGGTGCCGGTCAAGAACGGCGAAGTCCTGCGCACCGACGCGTTGTACATGGATGAAATCACGCTCACGCCCGCCGCGGGCGCCAAATATCGCTACGGTTTGCTGGAAGTGGCGCTGCCGCCCGGCGCATCGGTTGAAGCCACCACCTGGGGCATGACCCTGGCCGGCGCGAAGAAGGAACCGCTGGAAGGCGCGCGCCATGAGTCGCGGCGCGAAGGCTACGTGGTGCCGATCGAGCCGCTGGCCGAACCGCTCAAAGTCCGCCACCTGCTGCGGTTCGCGCAAAAAGGCAGTTACGTGCTGCCGCCCGCGCGCTACTACCGCATGTACCAGCCCGAAAACAAGGCGCTGGAAGGCGAGGGCAAGACCATGCGCGCGCTGCAGGTCGAGTAATGGCGCCACGGTTGTCACGCTGCTGGGCGCTGGCGCTGGCATTGTGCGCGCCGCTGGCGCAGGCCGCCACGCTCGACGTGGCGTGGTGGCGCGACGGCCAGTTGACGGCGCTGCAGCTCGACGAGAACGGCGCCGGCCGCCGCGCCGCCTTCGATGGCGCGCGCCAGGTTCCGCTGGGCAGCCTGTGGAAGCTGTTTGTGTATGTGTACGCGATCGACAAAAAAGTCGCTACACCGGACTACACCTGCGGCGGTCAAAAGAACGAGGAAGTGTATTGCTGCACCGCCGGCAAAAGCATCGGGCGCGATCTGGCGCTGGCGCAGTCGTGCGGCCTGTTCTTCTCGCCGGCGCGCCTGATGCTCACGCGCCGTCCGTGGCAGCAGTACTGGAGCGAGCGGCTGGGACACGCTCCCGCGGGCGAATACGGCTGGCTTGCCGATCCGTCGCACCTGACGCCCGAGCGCCTGGTCAGCCTGCGCAGCCTGATGGCGGCGCTGGCCGGCATTCCGGCCGCCAGCCGGGCGCAGGCCGAATCGGCGCTGCTGCATGTGGTACTGGGGGCACGCGGGGTGAATACCGCCAGCTGGTTCGGCAGCCGCCTGCGCGTGAAGACCTACTCGTGGCACCATCCGCAGCGCACCAGCGAGCGCCTGGGGGGCGCGGCCGGCTGGCTGGCCGACGGCACGCCGCTCTGGTTCGGCGGCGCCGATACCAGCAGCCGCATTCTGGAAAAGTGGGCGCCGCGCCTGGCGAGTGCCTTGCCGGCGGCGGCGCCGCGCGCTGACGCGGGCTGCGTGGTGGTCGACTATTTCGCGCGCTATCCGATCAAGAGCGTGGCCGCCGGGCGGGTGGCCGCCGTGCCGGGACTGTTGAACGGACCTTACCAGGTGCGTTTCGAGAATGGACGCAGCCTGGCGTTTTTCAGCCAGAACGACATGGTGCTGGCGCGCGACCCTGATGGCCGCATGCGCCTGACGGGGCGCTTCGGCGTCAACGACTACGTGGCGCGCGTGATCGACCGCGAGGGCGGCACGGCGGCGCCGGAGGCGGCCAAGGCGCTGGCGGTGGCGGCGCGCACCTATCTGCAGCAGAACGCGCAGTGGGCCGAGGGCTGCCAGCGCATTGCCGACAGCAGCGCGACGCAGCGCGTCAGTCCGCAGCCGGCCAGCGTGGACGCGCGCGCCATCGCCAACTGGACCGACCAGCTGGTGCTGTCGGGCGTGAACGTGCGCTATCACGCCGATACGGCCTCGAAAGATACGATGGCGTGGAGCCAGGCCGTGGCCCAGGCGGGGCAGGGGCTGCGCTTCGACGCGATCCTGGCGTCGGCCTATCCGCGCGCCGACCTGACCACGCTTTCGGGCGGCGACTCGCAGCAGTGCGTGCGCCTGCTTGGCGCAGAAGCGTGGCTGGCGCGCGAACTGCCGCGGTGGGAACGCGTCCTGCGCAAGGAGGCGGGCTACGAAACGCCGCTTGAGCTGCCGGCGGTGTGCCATCTGGCGCGCGGCACGCCGTATTCGGAGCAGTCGCGCAACCGCATTTATGTGCGCGGCCTGGCCAGCCGCGAAGACCGCATCACCCTGGCGCACGAGTTCCTGCATCTGGGTCTGCGCAATCACCCGCGCGGGCAGGATGAAGCCCTGGTCGAGCGGCTGGCACGGCGCCTTGTCGATACTCGCCTCGAAGCGAGTCAATGAATAATACGAACCTGATCATGAAAATACTGTTGATACCCGCACTACTGCTGTCCACCGCCGCCCTGGCACAGGTGAAGATCGATTCGCCCAACAGCGGCTGGCGCAATTCGAAGGGTGCCAAGGAAGCATACACGCAGGACGTGAATTATCCGGCGGCGTCGGTCAGCGTGCAGGACGGGCAGAGCCCGACGGCCGAAATCCGCGGACGCATCGCCGGCAAGGGCAAGGATAAACCGGCTACGCTGGTGGTCAACGGCGTGGCGATGCCGATGGCGGTCCAGGAAGACGGCAGCTTCGCGCGGCCGTACGCCTTCGGGCGCGGCTCGAACAGCGTGGAAGTGCGCTCGCCCGACGGTAAGACGCGCAGCCGCAGCCAATTGCTCGACTCGTACGCCGGCAAGACCCAGTCGCGCGTGCGCGTGGTGCTCTCGTGGGACAGTCCCGGCACCGATGTCGACCTGCACGTGGTCGCGCCCGACGGCGGCCACTCGTGGTACGGCAACCGCGTCATGCCCAACGGCGGCGCGCTCGATGTCGACGTCACCACCGGGTACGGGCCCGAGATTTTTTCGAGCGCCGCGCCGCCGAAAGGGAACTACCACGTCTACGTGAACTACTACGGGGCCGGCCAGGAAACCGGCATCCTGACGGTGGCGCAGGTAGCAATCATCACCAATGAAAATTCACCGAACGAGCGCCAGGAAGTGGTCCGCGTGCCGCTGCGCGCGCCGGGTGAGCTGACACTGGTCAAGTCGTTTGTTTATCCCTGACCGGAGCGTTCGAATGGACCTGATGTACGACCCCGAATACGATGCGCTTGAAGACGTCATCGTTCCGATGAAGCCCGAAGACGCTCTCGCCTTTTTGCTGCCGCTGGCGGAATCGGGCAATGCCGCTGCCCAGTGCCTGCTGGCCGATTCGTATGACCTGGCCGACGTCGGCCCGCGCGACCCGGTCCAATCGATCCACTGGTATCGGAAGGCGGCCGCGCAAGGATTTATGCGGGCTGAATACTTCTTGGGCAGCATGCTGGCGTCCGGCATCGGCGCCGAACGCGATGTGGCCGAAGCCAGCTACTCGATACGCATCGTTGCCGGCAAAGGCGACAGCGCCGCGCAATACAGTCTGGCCGACCTGCTCCTCGATGGCGACGACGATAGCGTGCCTGGCATGACCGAGGCGATCGACTGGTTAACGTTGTCCGCCGCGCAAGGCAACGCAGCCGCCATCGAACGCCTCGCGACGCTCCGAAAACAACGCTCGTCATCGGCGCTTTGACAGTTCTTGAACGGCATGTAAAACTGTCGACAGGAAATACGATCCTTGGCTGCGCACGACCGCGACAGCCGTTCTGACGAAATGGGAGTGCAAGTGAGTACTGCAGCATGGATCTACGATGCCAGCATCGTTATCAGGAACGCCAGGCAACCGGAGGCGTTTAACGCGATTCGCACATCGTTCGAAGGCTGCGACTCCTTCTTCGCCGAACGCGCGCGCGCCGAACGCGATTTTCCGGCTTTCCTTGAATCGATCGGTTTCACCAGCCAGCGCCAGGAAGGCGCGCTGCTGATCGACGGCGGCGACATCGACATCATCACCAACTGGCTGATTCGCCTGTTCGACACGCTCGGGCCCTTCGTCGAAGCCGGCGGCGTGCTGGAGATCCGCGATGAAGAAGGCGAGCAGATGACCTTCTGCTACGACGGCAATCAGATGGATATCGAATTCAGCGAGTAAGGTAGCGCGGCTTCATGCTACATTGGCACCCCTGAAATTTGAAGGAGTGTCACGCCATGCCACCCAATCCCAGCATCGCTTCGATCCGCGCCCGCCTTCTCGGCGGGATGGCTGCTTACATGGGGCGCTGCGCCGAAGACCCGGAGAGCGAGGCTCCGTACGGCCAGGCCGAGATCGACGAGTGCGCCGGAATCCTCGACACTTATGCCGCTGCCGTGGAAAAGCTCCCAAAACCCGCAGCCCCCGCCGCGATCATGAAAGAAGTCGAACGCGTCGTCCTTGCCCTCAATGCGTTTGATGAACGCTGCAGCGTGATCGAGACCGAAGAGCGCGAAAACCTGTGCGACATCATCTACCTGGTTGCCAAGGACGCCGGCCTGGAAGCCGCCGACGACATCACCGAACAATGGCGCGACTGGTAAATTCGTCCGCCGCGCACACGCCGGCCCGCGCAACCTTGCAATTTATATAGTCCAGACCTATACTTCGCCGGTAGTCAAGCTTCTGGTTCTGGCAAACGATCGTTTGCCGGATTAAATGGGAAGCCGGTGCGCCCTCTCAACGGAGGCAAAGCCGGCGCTGCCCCCGCAACGGTAAGCGAGTCAAGGATGTGCATCACGCCACTGTGCCTAGTCAGCATGGGAAGGCGCATATCCGGGAAGGGTTTTTTGCCCCGCCACTCGCCAGCCCGGAAACCAGCCGAAGCGGTAAGTCGTTTGTATCGCGGAGGGCGATCCAGGTGGATCGCTGCGTTCCGCACCCCATCTCACGTTCCTTCTCCCCGTACAAGCCCCGGTTGCCGGACAAGGCAAGACGCGCGCGTCTGCATTTGCCTGGTTTTATGCGAAATGCTTTAGGAAGGAATGCCATGTCGCCGATCCGTAGCTTCATCACCACCGCCGATGAACAAGTCCCGTTTGTCTCCGTCAAAGAGCGCATTGTGCAGGCCATGTGCGCCGCCAGCCTTGGCATCGTGCTGCTGTACGGTGCCGGTTTCGCCTCGATGGAAGCGCTGCACAACGCGGCGCACGACAGCCGACACTCGGCTGGCTTCCCATGCCACTGATCCGCACCGCGCCCGCGGCAAGCCTGGGCACCTTCAACCGCATCATCGCCAGCGCCGCGGCGGCCGGCATCCTGGCCGGCCTGCTGCTGACCGGCGTGCAGCAGCTGCAAGTAGCGCCCATCATCCTGCAGGCGGAGGTGTTCGAAAGTGCCGCGCCGAAGGCACTGGAGCAGGCCGCACCGCACAGCCACGCCGACGCCACGCCGCACGAGCATAGTCATGACGCAAAGCCGCACGAGCACGCGGAAGAGGGCGCCCATGAACACGGGGGCTGGCAGCCGGACGACGGCTTTGAACGCACCTTCTACACGGCGGTGGCCAACATCAGCGCCGGCGTCGGCTTCGCGCTGCTGCTGGCAGCGGCCATCAGCCTGCATGGCGGCGCAAGCGGCTGGCGCGCCGGCCTGCTGTGGGGCGCGGCCGGCTACACGGTCTTTTTCGTGGCGCCCTCGGTCGGCCTGCCGCCCGAGCTGCCTGGCACCGTCGCGGCGCCGCTGCTGGCGCGCCAGTTGTGGTGGACCGCCACCGTCATGGCCAGCGCGGGCGGGCTGGCGCTGCTGGTCTTCGCCAAGAACTGGCCGCTCAGGATCGCCGGCGCCGTGCTGCTGTTCGTGCCGCATCTGGTCGGTTCGCCGCAGCCGAAGGTCCATTCGAGCAGCGCACCGCCCGAGCTGGCGCTGAGCTTCCTGTACGCGACCTTGCTGGCCAACGCCGTATTCTGGGTGGCCATGGGCGCGCTGGCGGGCTACTTCTACAAGAAATTCGGCTGACCGATGCGGACCCATGACCGGCACGTGTTCATGTGCGTCGGCCCGCGCTGCACCGAAAACGGCGTGCAGGCGCAGGCCGTGTTCGAGCACATGGGGCGCGAGATCGACGCCCATCCGGACCTCTGCGTCAAGCGCACCCGCACGCACTGCATGGTCGCATGCCGTAATGAAGGGCCTATCGTAGTGGTGTACCCGGAAGGCGTGTGGTACCGGCGCGTCGACGAAGCGGCAGCAGGGCGCATCGTCGCCGAGCACCTGATCGGCGGCGCCGAAGTGACCGACCTGATTTTCCATCGCATCGGCGAAGGCGACACAATTGTGGCGGACCATGACATCACCTGATTTTCCTCAAGGCCCGGCGCACATCGCGCTGCTTACCCATGCATCGAACGACCTGACGGTCCTGCACCACGCAGTGAGCCAGCTGCCGCCGGAGTTCGGCGCGGTGTCGGGCGTGAGCCTGCAGCGGCTCGACGCCGACGGCGGCGCCACGGCACTGCTCTCGGGCGAGGTGCAGGGCGCGCGCATCATCATCCTGCGCGTGCTGGGCCGTCTCGGCAGCGTGCCCGGTTTTGCCGATCTGGTAAGCCACGCGCGCCGCCACGGCCAGCACCTCATTGCCATCAGCGGCACCGGCGAGCCCGATCCCGAGCTGGCAGCTGTATCGACCGTCGCTCCCGACGTGCTGCAACAGACGCTGAATTATTTCCATTGTGGCGGCAGCGGCAATCTGGCGCAGTTGCTGCGCTATTTGTCCGACCATCTGCTGCTGACCGGTTTTGGCTACGAGAGCGCGCTGCCGCTGCCGGAACACGGCATTTATCATCCCGACCTGGCGCAGGGCGCCGGCATCGACGACTGGCTGGCGCTGCGAAAAACCGGCGCACCGTGCGCCGGCATCGTGTTCTACCGCGCGCACTGGATGAGCGGGAACACGCGCTTCATCGATGCGTTGCTGGATGCGCTGGAAAAACGCGGCATGAACGTGCTGCCGGTGTTTACCGCCTCCCTGCGCAGCGGCGCCGGCGCCGGGACACTGCCCGACGCGCTGCGCTACTTCAGCGACGCGCGCGGCGTGCATATCGATGTGCTGATCAACACCACCTCTTTCGCGATGGGCGAGATTGCGCCGGGCGGTCCCACGCCTGCCGGATGGTCGGTCGGCGTACTGGAAACGCTGAACGTTCCGGTGCTGCAGGCGATCACCAGCGGCATGACCCTGCCGCAGTGGGAGCAGTCCGCGCGCGGGCTTAATCCGCTGGATACGGCCATGAACGTGGTGCTGCCCGAATTCGACGGGCGCATCATCACCGCGCCGGTGTCGTTCAAGTCGCGCGCGGCCGGGTTGCAGGGCGACGCGGTCGAATACGAACCGGTGCCGGACCGCGTGGCACGTGTGGCAGGCATCGCAGCACGCTTTGCACGCCTCAAGCACGTGCCGAACGCCGAGAAGCGCGTCGCGTTCATGTTCACCAATTCGAGCAGCAAGGCTTCGCAGATCGGTAACGCGGTCGGGCTGGACGCCCCGGCATCGCTGATGCGCATTCTCGATTCCATGCGCGCCGCCGGCTACGACGTCGGCCAGCCGCCTGCCGACGGCACCACGCTGATTCACGACCTGGTGGCGCGCTGTTCGTACGACCAGATTTACGTGACGACGGAGCAGTTGCGCAACGCCGCAGGCCGCGTACCCGCCGCGCAATACGCCGCGTGGTTCGCCGAACTCACGCCCGACATGCAGGAAAAGATGAGCACCCAGTGGGGCGCCGCTCCCGGCGAAGCCTACGTGTGCGACGGCCACCTGGCGCTGGCCGGCATCGAATTGGGCAATACCTTCGTCGCCCTGCAACCGCCGCGAGGGTACGGCATGGACCCGGACGCGATCTATCACCAGAGCGACCTGCCGCCGACCCACCATTATTATGCGCTGTACCGCTGGCTGCGTGACGTGTGGCGCGCCGACGCCATCGTCCACGTCGGCAAGCACGGCACAATGGAATGGCTGCCCGGTAAAGGCGTGGGACTGTCGCAGAACTGCTTCCCTGACGCCTTGCTCGGTGACCTGCCGCTGTTTTACCCGTTCATCATCAACGACCCGGGCGAAGGTTCGCAGGCCAAGCGCCGCGCGCATGCGGTGGTGGTGGACCACCTGACGCCGCCGATGACCACCGCCGACACCTACGGTGCACTGGCGCAGCTGACGCAGCTGGTCGACGAGTATTATCAGGTTGAGGTGCTGGACCCGGCCAAACTGCCGCTGCTCCAGCAGCAGATCTGGGAACTGGTCAAGCAGACCAACCTGAATGCCGACCTGCAGGCGCGCCTGCTGCACCATGACCATGACCATGACCACGATCACGGCCATCACCATCATCACGACCATGACCACGATCATGATCATCACCACGAAGAAGACGGTGAACTCCCGGCCGCGCTGGCGTCGATGGGCGGCTCCGATGTGGCTCACCTGATCGAGGACCTCGACGGCTACCTGTGCGAACTGGGTTCGGCCCAGATCCGCGACGGCCTGCACGTCCTCGGCGGCGGCCCTGACGCCGGACAGATGCCGGCCATGCTGGTATCGCTCACGCGCCTGCCGAACCTGGATATTCCGGGCCTGCAGGCCGAAGTGTCGAAGCTGTTCGGCCTGACGATGGACCTGCTGCTCGACCAGAAGGGCCGCCGCATCAATGTGGTGCCCGCACTGGCGCGCCTGGCGCAGTGTGCCGTGGTCACGCGTTCGGATGCGCTCGACGCCATCGATGCGCTGTGCCTGCGCCTGTTCACCGAGCTGGCTGCGCGCGATTACCGGCCGGCCGTCATCGATGAAGTGCTCAACCTCGTCTTCGCAGACATCGACGGCGATGCGGTAGCCGCTCCGCTGCTGCAACCGGCTCAACGCGCAAAGGCGAGCATGCTGTCGCAGATGGGAAAACCACGTTCGGCACCCGCGCGCGCGCCTGTCGCTATCGTCAAGCCAGCATTGAATCGCTTCGACGCGCTGCGCAAGGTGCTCGGTTTCGCCTGCAACCAGCTGGTACCCAACCTGGCGCGCGCCACCGACGAAATCGACAATCTGATCAACGGCTTGTCCGGTCACTACGTACCGGCTGGCCCGAGCGGCTCGCCCACGCGTGGTATGGCGCACATCCTGCCGACCGGCCGCAATTTCTACTCGGTCGATCCGCGCAGCGTGCCGTCGCAATCGGCATGGCGCGTCGGCCTGCAACTGGCGCACGAGGTATTGACGCGTCACGGGCGCGAAACGGGCGAGTATCCCGAAAGCGTCGCCATCAGCATCTGGGGTACCAGCGCGATGCGTACCCATGGCGACGACGTGGCCCAGATCCTGGCGCTGCTCGGCGTGCGCCCGGTGTGGCGCGCCGAAAGCCGCCAGGTGAGCAGCGTCGAAGTGATCCCGCTCGAAGAACTCAAGCGCCCGCGCATCGACGTCACGACGCGCATCAGCGGCTTTTTCCGCGACGCTTTTCCGCAGCTGATCGACCTGATTGACGACGCTGTCAACATCGTCATTCAGCTGGACGAACCGCTCACGCAAAATTTCGTGCGCAAGCACTACCTGGCCGAACTCGGTGGCTGGATCGAACAGGGCCTGACGCAGGAAGAGGGCGCGCGGCGCGCCTCGTACCGCGTGTTCGGCGCCAAGCCGGGCAGCTACGGCGCCGGCATCCTGCCGCTGATTCAGCACAAGAACTGGGAAGCCGACGCCGATTTCGCCGAGGCCTACGTCAACTGGGGTGGCTACGCCTATGCGCGCGGCGAACAGGGCGCCGACCAGCGCGATGCCTTCAAGGTGCGCCTCTCCGGCGTGCAGGTGGCCCTGCACAACCAGGACAACCGCGAACACGACATCTTCGACAGCGACGATTACCTGCAATTCCATGGCGGGATGATCGCCACCATCCGCGCACTGACCGGCCAGCAGCCGCGCCACTACTTCGGCGACAGCCACGACCCGGCGCGGGCGCAAGTGCGCGATTTGAAAGAAGAAACCCTGCGCGTGTTCCGCTCGCGCGTGGTCAATCCCAAATGGCTGGCCAGCATTCAGCGGCATGGATACAAGGGCGGGCTGGAACTGACGGCCACCGTCGATTACCTGTTCGGCTATGACGCCACGGCGCAGGTAATGGATGACTGGATGTACGAAGACGTGGCCCAGGCCTACGGCTTCGACGACGACATGCAGCGCTTTCTGGAAGAAGCCAATCCGTGGGCGCAGAACGCCATCGCCGAGCGCTTGCTGGAAGCGGCCAGCCGCGGCATGTGGGCAGAGCCGCGCCCGGAAACGCTGGCCAAACTGCGCGAACTGTATCTCGATAGCGAAACCCTGCTCGAAGCACGCGGCGAAACGGCACGTAATGGATAAGATGAAGATCAGGAATTTTCCGTTCTCGGCCATCGTCGGCCAGCCCCAGTTGCAGCGTGCGCTGATGCTGTGCGCGGTCGATCCCGGCATGGGCGGTGTGCTGATCCGCGGCGACAAGGGCACCGCCAAGAGCACGGCGGCGCGCGCGTTGGCCGACGTGCTGCCGCAGATCGACACCGTGGCCGGCTGCGCCTACAACTGCAGCGCCGGTGTGGTTTCGGAACACTGCGAGGCTTGCGCCACCGGTTCGCCACGCCTGGGGCCCGTGCCGTTCGTGACCCTGCCTCTGGGCGCGACCGAAGACCGGGTGATCGGCAGCGTCGACCTGGCGCGTGCATTGCAGGGCGGCCAGCGCGTTTTCCGGCCAGGCCTGCTGGCGGCGGCGCACCGGGGCGTGCTGTATATCGATGAAGTCAACCTGCTGGCCGATCACCTGGTCGACGTGCTGCTCGACGTGGCGGCCATGGGCGTCAATTCGGTGCAGCGCGAAGGGCTGTCGATCCGCCATCCGGCCCGTTTCACGCTGGTCGGAACGATGAACCTGGAAGAGGGCGACCTGCGTCCGCAACTGCTGGACCGCTTTGCCCTGATGGTCGAAGTGGCGGCGCCGCGCGACAAGAAGGTGCGCTCGGAGGTGGTGCGCCGCCGGATCGCCTTCGAGGCCGATCCGGCCGGTTTCAGTGCCGCGTGGGACGATCAGCAGCAGGCATTGCACCGCCAGCTCGTTCAAGCTCAGCGCCTGCTGCCGCAAGTGACGCTGGATGACGCCATGCTGGACCTGATCAGCCATTTGTGCTGCGAATTCGAGGTGGCGAGCCTTCGTGCGGACATCGTCATGCACAAAGCATCGCGCGCAATGGCGGCGCTCGACGGACGGCTGCAGGTAACGCCGGCCGACCTGCGCAGCGCCGCCGAACTGGTGCTGCCGCACCGGCGCCGCCGCAAGCCGTTCGAGCAGCCCGGCCTCGATCATGACCGCCTCGATGAGCTGATGCGCGAAGCTGCCCCTCCGCCACCGGCGCAGGACGACGCGGGCGAATCGGAAGACGGCGAGCAAACGCCGTCCGACGAGCAGGGCGCGGAACAGGTGTTCGCGGCCGCCGCCAGCGCTAGCGCGCCGCGCATCGTGGTCGAATCGACGGCGGGCCACAGCAGCGCGGGCCGCCGCAGCGAAGCGATGGGTGCCGCGCGAGGGCGCGTGGTGCGCGCCGTGCCCGACGAGCAGCCGACCAGCATCGCCATCGGTGCGACCTTGCTCAACGCCGCGATGCGCGAGCCGGGCCACGTGCAGGTCACGCGGGCCGACCTGCATCAGCAGATCCGGGTCGGTAAAAGCGCGAACCTGATCCTGTTCGTGGTCGACGCCTCCGGCTCGATGGCCGCGCAGCGCCGCATGGAAGCGGTCAAGGGCGCCGTGCTGGCGTTACTGACAGACGCCTACCAGCGGCGCGATACGGTGGCGGTGATCTCCTTCCGCGGCCAGTCGGCACACCTGTTGCTGGCGCCGACGGGAAGCGTGGACCGCGCCGAGCAGGGCCTGTCCGAATTGCCGACCGGCGGGCGCACGCCCTTGCCGCATGCCCTGCACATGGCGCTGGAAACGCTTGAGAAGTCGGCGCATCGCGCGCCGGCGCTGATGGTTCTGCTCACCGACGGCAAGGCCAACGTGCCGCTGGCGGCCGATGGCGACGCCTGGCGCGAATCGCTCGACCTGGCCGGCAAGCTGGCGCAGCGCGGCGTGCCGGCGCTGGTGCTCGATACCGAGAGCGGCTATCTGCGCCTTGGACGGGCCGCGCAACTGGCGCAAACCCTGGGTGCCGAATGCCTGACCCTGGAGCAGCTATCGGCCGACAACCTGGCGCTGACGATCCGCGCGCGGCTGGCACCAACCTGACAATACCAACATTTAGGAGCACTTTGAGATGATCATTTGCATAGGCGCGGGCCCCGGCGACGTCGGCTACCTGACGCAGCGCGGCGCGCAGCTCATTCGCGAGGCAGACGTCGTCGCCGGTTTCGACGCGGTGCTGAACGTGGTCCAGAGCCTCATTCCGGCCGAGGCCCAGGTCATCGGCATGGCTTACCGCGATCAGGTCGCGCAGCTCGACGAAGTGGCGCGCCTGCACCACGCGGGCAAACGCTGCGTGGTCGTTTTCATGGGCGATATCCATTTCAGCGGCTTCCAGTACCTGGAACGGGTGGAACGCGCCTGCGGCCACCCGGTTGAATCGCTGCCTGGCATTTCGTCAGCCCAGATCCTGGCCTCGCGCGCCAAGGTCTGTTTCGACGAGACCACCTTCATCACTTTCCACCGCCGCGGCGACCTCGATCCGTTCAAGCGCCATCTGGTGCATGTGCTGCAGGACCAGCGCAATGCGATCGTGATTCCGTGCCCGTGGGACGCGGCGCGCTCCTTCATGCCGTGGCATATCGCCGCCTACCTGCTGGAAAACGGCATCTCTCCCGATCATCCGACCGAAGTGTGGGAAAACCTCACACGCGGCGAAGCCGAATGGCATGGCAGCCTGCTGGAATGCGCCAGCCATACCTGTTCCGACATGAGCATCATGCTGATCCGCACGCTCGCGCCGATGGCCAGCCAGATCGAGGCGGCGCCCGCACCATGACCCAAACAGAAAAACTCGGCATCGTGGTGGCGGGCCATGGCAGCCGCGATCCCGACGCCGTGCGCGAATTCGAAGCGCTGGTCGAACTGGTACGTGCGCGCGCGCCCGACGATATCGTCACGCACGGCTACCTGGAGTTTTCCAGCCCCACCATCGCCGAAGCGGTGCAGGGCAACCTCGCCGCAGGCACGCGGCAGGTTGCCGTGGTGCCCGGCGTGCTGCTGGCCGCCCGCCATGCCAAGAACGACATGCCGGCCGAAGTACAGGCCATGGCGCGCGATTATCCGGACATCGATTTTCATTTCGGCGCTCCGATGAACCTGCACCCGCAACTGCTGCAACTGGCTCAGGAACGCATCGTCGAAGCCGAGGCCACGTCGCCGCTGACGGTGCGCCGCTCCGACACCTGCCTGGTCCTGGTCGGACGCGGCACCACCGACCCCGACGCCAACGGCGAAGTGGCCAAGCTGGCGCGCATGCTGGAAGAGGGCATGGGCTTTGGCGGCGTGTACGTATGCTATTCGGGCACGGCGACGCCGCTGGTGGCCGATGGCTTGCGCGCCGCGGCTCGCATGGGTTTCCAGCGGCTGGTGGTCTTGCCCTTCTTTTTGTTCGACGGCGTGCTGGTCAAGCGCATCTACGCGGCCGCCGACGACCTGCGCGAGCGCGAGCCTGGCCTGGAAGTGCTCAAGGCCGGCTACTTCGGCGTGCATTCGCATGTGGCCGACGTGATCATCGAACGCGCGCGCGAGGCGGTGGCCGGGCGCGCCGCCATGAACTGCTCGCTGTGCAAATACCGCGTGCAGATCGTCGGCTTCGAGCAGCAGGTGGGCGAGCCGCAGCAGGCCCACCACCTGGCCGTGCGCGGCTTGCTGGCGCAGGAACCGGCAGTGGTGGCCGCGCCAACGTACGCCCCGTACGAGCCGCATCCGATCGAGGCGGAGAGCTTCCAGATCATCGCCGCAGGGCGCGACTGGTCGGGATTCCCGGACTCGCACATGACAATCCTGCAACGGCTGGTGCACACCAGCGGCGACTTCGGCGCCGTGGACGACATGTACTTTTCGCCGGGCGCGGTCGAAAGCGGGATTCTGGCGCTGTTGCGCTGCAAGCGCGTGCTGACCGACGTGACGATGGTGCAGACGGGCCTCAAGCGCCAACTGCTCGAAACACTTGGCATCGACACCTGGTGCGGCGTGCATGACCGCGAAACGCACCTGATGTCGGCGGCGGAAGGCATTACGCGCTCGGCGGCGGGCATCCGGCGCGGTTGGCAAAAATTCGGCAACGACGTGGTGCTGTCGATCGGCGATGCGCCAACGGCCATCGCAGAAGCGGTGCGCCTGATCCGCGACCATGGCTGGCGCCCGCAGCTCGTGATTGGACTACCGGTCGGCTTTGTCGGCACGCGCGAAACCAAGGATGAACTGCGGCGCTGCCTCCAAGTGCCACGCATTACCAACAGCGGCACGCGCGGCGGGTCGCCGTGGGCGGCGAGCGTGGTCAATGGCCTGATGATTGACGCGCTCAATCAGCTTGCAGGGTATGAAGCACGTTGAACGGGTTCAGTTCGATCTTGCCATCCCGGCGCTAAATGGGCTGCGGCGCGGCCGCACGACAGGCAGTTGCGCCACCGCGGCTGTGAAAGCGGCACTCGGGCTGCTGCTGCACGGCGCGCGCTGCGACACGGTCAGGGTCAGCCTGCCCGACGGTGTGCATTATCTTGAGGTGCCGGTCCGGACGGCCGATTGGACCGAAAGCGGCGCGGTGCGGGCCGAGGTGCTCAAGGATGGCGGCGACGATCCGGACAACACGCACGGGGCCACCATCTTTGCCGAAGTACGGCGCAACGATGCGCGCACGGTGCGCTTTTTTGCCGGACGTGGCGTGGGCACGGCGACCCGCCCCGGCCTGCGCGTGGCCGTGGGCGAGCCGGCGATCAACCCGGTGCCGCGCCAGATGATGCGGCGGGCGGTGGAAGAAATGCTGGACGACGCCATGGCGGAGCCGCCCGACAGCGGTTTCGACCTGACCATCGGCTGCGAAAACGGGGAAGTCATCGCGCGCAAGACCTTCAATTCGCGCCTGGGCATCGTGGGCGGTATTTCGATACTCGGCACATCGGGGATCGTCGAGCCGATGTCGCTGTCGACCTGGATTGCCTCGGTCGAAGTGTATGTGCGGGTGGCGCTGGCGGCGAGTACCGAGAGCGTGGCTTACCTGCCCGGCAAGATCGGCCGCGAGTTTGCCAGCGGCGTGCTTGGACTGCCGGATGAACGCTCGGTGCAGATCGCGAATTTTCTCGGCGACGCGCTGGACTTCACCGAAAAGGCGCTGCGTGAGGATAAACGCGGCCTGGATGTGCTGTGGCTCGCCGGCCATCCCGGCAAGCTGGCCAAGGTGCTCGACGGGTTTTGGGATACGCATTCGAGCAAGAGCAACATGGCAATGGCAGGCGTTGCGCGCGTGGTCGCGCAGATGGGCGGCGATGCGCAACTGGTACACGATATGGAAAATGCAAACACAGTGGAAGCGGCAATGGAACGTTTAAAGAGTGAGCCGTTCGCCAGAACGGTGTGGATCGAGATCGAGCGCCGCATCGGTGCGCTCGCGCATGCGCGCGTACCGTCGGTCAAGCGCCTGGAAGTGCGTCTGTTCGACCTCGCAGGCAACCCGTTGGGAGTGGATGCATGAGCAACGGCACCCGCATCGGCACATTCTGGGGCATCGGTGTCGGCCCGGGCCCGGCCGGCTACCTGCCGCTGGCGGCACTGGACGCGCTGCGCCGCGCCGATCTGATTTACGCGCCGCGCGCGCGCGGGGCCGAGCTGTCGGTCGCGCTGCAGTGCCTGGCCGGGATCGACATCGACCCGGCCAGGCTGCGCGAGATCGAATTCAACATGGACCCGGACCGCTCGGTCCTGAGCGAGCATTACGCGCAACTGGCCGACGCCATCGCGCTTGAACTGCGCGCCGGGCGCGACGTGGCCTACCTGACCATCGGCGATTCGCTGACCTATTCGACCTACGGCTACGTGCTGGCGGCCCTGCGCGCGCGCATTCCGGATCTGCCGCAGCGCACCTTTCCGGGCATTACCAGCTACGCGGCGGCGGCATCGGCCCTAGCGTGGCCGCTGGGGGAGGGCAAGGAACGGGTATTGATCTTGCCATGCCCCGAAACGGCGGAGGAACTGCGCAATGACATTTTGACGCATGACATCGTGGTGCTGATGAAGGTCGGCGCGCGCCTGGGCTGGGTGCTCGACCTGCTGCGCGAGATGGGCATTGCAGACCACTGCGCTTTTGCGCGCCGTATCGGCCTGCCGGGCGAATTGCTGGCATCGGGCGTCGGCGACCTTGTGGCAAACGACGCGATGGGCTACCTGGCCACCTTGCTGGTGCGCCGTCAACCTCGGCAGGAGAGATAAGATGAAAGTGTACTTCGTAGGAGCGGGCCCCGGCGCCGCCGATTTGATCACCCTGCGCGGCGCGCGCCTTCTCGGCAGCGTCGACATGGTGCTGTACGCCGGTTCGCTGGTGCCGACCGGGATGCTGACGCACTGCCGGCCCGATGCCGAAATCATCGACACCGCCAAGCTCGATCTGGAGCAGCAGCAGGCCTGCTACGTGCGCGCCCAGGAGATGGACATCGACGTGGTGCGCCTGCACTCGGGCGACCCGGCCATCTACGGCGCTACCGCCGAACAGATGCGCCGTCTCGATGCGCTGGGCATCGCGTATGAAGTGGTGCCGGGCGTGTCGTCCTTTACGGCGGCGGCAGCGGCCATCAGCGCCGAGCTGACCAAGCCGGAAGTGTCGCAGAGCGTGATCCTCACGCGCGTGTCGGGCCGCGCGTCGGCCGTGCCGGAACTCGAATCGATCGCCCGGCTGGCCGAACACCGCGCCACCATGTGCATCTTCTTGTCCGGACCGCACCTGAAAAAGATCGTCGGCGACCTGTCGCTGCACTATCCGCAGGAAACGCCGGTGCGCCTGGTCTACCGCGCCACCTGGCCGGAACAGAAAATCTACCAGGGCACGCTCGGTACGGTGCTGGAAGATACCAAACGCGGCGAATGGAACCTGACCACCATGATGCTGGTCGGCGCCGCGCTCGACAAGGACGTGGCCGTCGAATCGAGTCTGTACTCGAAGGACTTCACGCACCTGTTCAGGGTCGTCAAGAAGAACAAGGCGGAGGCGGCGTCGTGAACCCGGCGCCGGCCATCTGGCTGGTGCGCGCGCATGGCGAGGAACTGGCGGCGGTGCTGCAAGCCGCGCTGGGAGCCGAGGTGTATCGCCCGTGGCTCCATGATGGCGTCAGCCACAAGGCGCAGTTCGGCGAATGCTACCGCCGCCACGCGCAGTGGATTGTGATCGGCGCGACCGGTATTGCGGTGCGCTTTCTGGACGGCCTGCCGCTTGATAAGCATACCGACCCGGCGGTCGTGGTGCTGGATGAAGCGGGGCGCTTTGCCGTGTCGCTGCTGGCCGGGCATGAAGGCGGCGCGAATGCGCTGGCCTACCAGATCGCGCGGCTGGTGGGCGCGACGCCGGTGGTGACCACCGCCACCGAGGCATTGAAACCGCTGGTGGTCGGCATCGGCTGCCGCAAGGGCGTGCCGGCCGAGCGCATCGAAGCGGCGGTGCGCCATGCCTTAGGCGCGCGCAGCATCGACGAAGTGCGCGAGGTGGCCACCGTGGACCTGAAAAAGAATGAACCTGGCCTGCTGGAATTTTGCAGCCGCCATGGGCTGCCCCTGCGCGTGTTCGCGCGCGCCACGCTGGCGGCGCGCCCGTGGGTCAGCGTGCCGTCGGACTGGGTGCGCAGCAATGTGGGATTGGATGGCGTGTGCGAACCGTGCGCGCTGGTGGCCAGCCCGCGTGGCGCGCTGCTGGTGCCGAAAACGTGCCTGGACGGCGTGGCCGTCGCGGTAGTTGAAGATAAATGGATGGAGATCTGATGAGTGGTGTATTGAATCTGGTGTCGGTGGGTCCCGGTTACGAGGACCTGATCGCACCGCGCGCGATCGCGGCGCTGAAGGACAGCGACGTGATCGTGGCGTATGAACTGTATTTGCGCTGGATCATGCCGCATGTCGAGGGAAAGGAAATCCACACACCGCCGCTGACGCAGGAGCGCGAGCGCGCCTTGCTGGCGATTGAAAAAGCCCGCGGCGGCGCGCGCGTGTCGCTTATTTCCAGCGGCGATATCGGCATTTACGCGATGGCGGCGCTGGCCTACGAAGAGATGAGCGAGATTGATATCTACCAGGTCAACCTGATCCCGGGGATCACGTCGGCCAACGCCTGCGCCTCGCTGCTTGGCTCCCCGCTGTCGCACGACTTTGCCACGCTCAGCCTGTCGGACCTGCTGTGCCCCTGGGAGTGGATCGAGCACCGCGCGCGCCACATTGCCCAGGCCGACCTGGCTTGCGTGATGTACAACGTGCAAAGCGCGAGCCGCCAGCAGGGCGTGTACCGCGTGCTGCAACTGATGCTCGAATCGAAGGCCCCGCATACCCTGTGCGGCGTGGTCAAGAACGCATACCGCCCGGGGCAGGAAGTGAGCATCCACCGGCTCGACGAGCTGCCGTCGCTGCAGTTCGACATGCTCACCACCATCGTGGTCGGCAACCGCTTCACCCAGCGCAAGCGCGGGCAGATCTTTACGCCGCGCGGCTACAACGACTGGGATGCAAAGGCCGACAGCACGCTGCCGCAGCGCCAGGAACTGCCCGATGGCGGCGTGTGGGTGTTTTCCGGCACCAGCGACGGCAATGCGCTGGCGGCGCGGCTGGCAAGCGGCCAGTCGCGTCCCGTGGTGGTATCTGCGGCGACCGACCATGGCGGCGACGTGGCGATCAAGGCCTGCCCCGGCGCCACCGTCTGGGCTGGGCGGCAGGGCATCGAGGCGCGGCGCCAGGCGCTGGTGGCCAGCGGCGCGAAGGTATTGGTGGACGCCACCCATCCTTACGCAACGAGCATGTCGGAGCAGCTGATCGGCCTGTCGCGCGAACTGGGCATCCCTTACCTGCGCTATGAGCGGCCAAGCAGTTTCAGTGCGCTTGACGGCACCTGGTGCGCCTCGCCCCAGGAAGCTGCCCAACGCGCCATTGCGCTGGGCAAGCGCATCTTCCTTTCCACCGGATCGAAAGACCTGGCGACGTTCGTCCAGGCCGACGGCGCCGCCGACCGCCAGTGGTGCGCGCGCGTGACGGCCGAACCGGAATTCATCGAGCGCGCGGTGGCGCTGGGCGTGGCGCGCGAGCGCATCTGCGCCATGCAGGGGCCGTTCTCCGCGGACTTCAACATGGCCCTGTGGCGCGACTGGCACATCGACTGCGTGGTGACCAAGGATTCGGGCGACGCCGGCGGCTACGCGTCCAAGGTGCATGCCGCAAAGGCCCTCGGCATCCCCCTGTTGGTGATCGGCCGCCCGCCAGTCGACTATCCGGCCATGTGCGGCAGCGCGGATGACCTCATCGCGCAACTGGCTGCACTGGACCTGGCATGAAGCCGCCGATTCCCGTCACGATCGTGACCGGCTTCCTGGGCTCGGGCAAAACGACCCTGCTGCGCAGCCTGATCGAAAAGCGCCAGAGCCGTCGCCTGGCACTGCTGATCAACGAGTTCGGCGAGATTTCTATCGACGGCGCGCTGGTGCGCGGCGAGGCCGGCGCCGGCGACCAGGTGCGGGTCCACGATTTTCCGTATGGGCTGATCGCCTATGGCGACGACGAACTGTTTTTGCCGACCATGCAGGCCATCGCCGCGCGCCGTGCGAACGTCGACCACGTGCTGATCGAAACGTCCGGCCTGGCGCTGCCAACGGCCATCATGGAGACGCTGCAAAGTCCCGCGCTGGCGGAGGACTTCATCCTCGACGCCACCCTGGCCGTGGTCGATACGCCGCTGCTGCTGTCGGACCAGTTCGAGACCGGCACGGGGAGCGACGCCGCGGCCACCGTGTTCGGGCAGCAGCTCGAATTTGCGGACGTGGTGGTGCTCAACAAGATCGATGAGCTGGACGACAACGCGCTGCTGCTGGCCGAGACGCGCGTGCGCGAGCGCGCGCCCAAGGTGCGTTTCCTGGAACTGGCGCACAAGGCCCAACTCGATATCCGGCTTGCGCTCGGCCTGCGCCTGCACCAGCCGACCCGCACCGGGCACGCGCACAGCTACACGCCGTTGGCCACCATGCCAGGGCCAGGCGCCGGCCCGCTGGCCGAGCAGGGGCGCCTGAACGGGCACGCGCATTCGGGTCTGGCCGCGCACTCGCACGGGCTGGCCACGCACAAGCATTTTCACGAGCAGGACCCGGGCTGGCTCTCGTTCGTGCTGCGCAGCGATGCGCCGCAAAGCGCCGACAAGGTGCGCCACGCCTTGCAGGAAGCGGTGCGGCTCGAACCAGTCTTGCGCAGCAAGGGTTTTATTCGCACCAGCGAGACCGATCAGGCGGTGCTGGTGCAGGGCGTGCGTTCGCGCGTGATGATCAGCGTCGACGCGGTGCGCCCGGCAGCGCGCCGCTCGGAGCTGGTGATCATCGGTTACCACGCCAGCCGCACGCGCGTTGCGGCGGTGCTGTCGGAACTGACCGGAACGCATTGGCGATAAACGCGCACCGTCCATCTATTCATTTTTCTATCTTGGAGCTTCACATGCAATCGACATTCATCCGTACCCTGGCGCTGGCGCCCTTGTTCTACTGCGGCGCGGCGCTGGCTCATCCCGGTCATGACGGCGGCTTGCTGGCCGGCCTGGCGCATCCCTTTTCGGGGCTGGACCACATGCTGGCCGCAGTCGCCGTCGGCATCTGGGCCGCGCAGCTGGGCGGCCGCGCCAGGTGGCTGCTGCCGGCGAGTTTCATCGCTTTGCTCGCCGCCGGCGGCATGATGGGCATGGCCGGCGTGGGCATCGCCGCGTTGGAAAGCGCGATTATCGCGTCGGTGCTGGTGCTCGGCCTGTCGATTGCCTTCAAGGTCAAGCCGATGCCGGCGGCCGGCGCGCTGATGGTCGGTGCATTCGCGGTCGTTCACGGCCTGGCGCACGGCGCCGAAATGCCGGCGTCGGGCAGCGCCGGGATGTACTTCATGGGCATCCTGGCGTCGAGCGCCGTGCTGCTGGCCGGTGGCATGGCGGGCGGAGCGGTGATGCGCCGCCAGCAGGCATGGCTGCGTGGCGCCGGCGCGCTGATCGCCTTGGGCGGCGTGTGGATCGGCGCCGCTTTTTAAGCCGGCTGCGCGCCCGCTGCGCTCATTCCCATGGCCAGGGGGCCGCGCCCGCACAGGGCAATGTCCCAGTGCTGCGTTTTCAGGGTTGGGAACAGGGCGGCGCCCGCCAGAACCAGGCGGCTCGTCGCTTTCCACAGCGGGACCGGGATGTCGGCATCGATGCCAGCCTGCTTCCACGCCGCGCGCAGGATGTGCGGGCCGTGCGACGACATGGCCACGGTTACCCGCAGTCCGCCATGGCGGTGCGGCGATGTCAGCTCCTGCAGCAGGTAGCCGCGCGCGCATGGCAGTTCAATCAACTGCACCAGATCGGCCAGTGCAATGAGCGCGCCGTTGCCGAGCACCGCTGCATCGCTGCATTTTTCGTAACTGATCGCTGAAAACGTCTCCGCGCCACCGTCGTCGCATACCGGCACGAACAGCAGGGGATAGACCGCCGCGTCGCTCAGGTAGCGGCGCGCATCGGGCGCTGCGTGCAGGGATCGTACGCCGTCCATCGCGCGCCCCGCGCAGTTGAACAGGGCGGCCGTGCGCGGGCAGGGCAGGCTGTTGGCTTGCATTGTGGTGTGGAACGCGATCTGGTCGGGGGCGCAGGCGCGCTGCCGCACAGGCGCGCGCCGGGCCGGCGCGGGATGCAACACCCGCTGCACAAGGCCGTTCGCCTGCGCGAACACGCTTTTATGTGCTTCGATAGCCAGGCCGATGTAGGACATGCCGTTCCCCTTGCTGTGCTCGCGGTCGCGATCTGTGGAAATTGTGGAGCCACAATATTTCTTTGGATCAAGGTACCGCGAACAATCTGCAACGAGCATGAGCTAAGCCAAGGTTTGCGCCGCCAGTGCGAAAAACCCACACCGCAACACATGGCGTCCCGGTCGAGGCCGGAATGCGAATAAACCAGGGTGTTCATCAGTAACTGGTTTCGTTACCCGATAACTCCACACGCCGGAAAGCGGCCGCATCCATCATTATGATTTGAGCGCTTAAGGATATTAACAAAAGGTTGGTTGTTCTATTATTCTAACCACTGGTATCCGCCGAAATCGAAGCGCGCATGACATTGGGTCGATGGCAATCCGACATTGCCAGCGCCACTGTCGGATTTCATGATGCCAGAGCTCGCGCGCCCCTCGCGCGCCCTTGAAAACAGCCTGTTGTGGCGGCGGTTGTACAAAGTTCCGCAATTCATCGTTATGGCAATTTTCCGAATTTATTCATGCTATAGTTTATTGGCAATGTGTCTCCGAAAGCTGTCATGGCATTTCGCAATGCGTCCTCCGGATTCCAAGCATATTGGAACGAAAGCGATTCTTCATTGAATTGTTGAGTTGACATTGCGCTGCCCCCACGTGCCCGTCACCAACATTGGGGCGGAGATGCATTTCTCAAAGGAGAGCCTGCCATGAAGCACGCGCCCGTTTCGTCACCGCAAGCAGATGCCTTCAAGGCGCGCTCAGGCATTACCGGACTCGATGAGATGACCGGCGGCGGCTTGCCGCGCGGCCGCACCACGCTGCTGGCCGGCGGGCCCGGTTCCGGCAAGACCGTGGTGTCGCTGCAGTTCCTGGTCAACGGCGCCCGCGAGTGCAACGAGCCGGGCATCTTCGTCGCCTTCGAGGAATCCTCGGAACGCATCGCGGCCAATGCGCAAGGCTTTGGCTGGGGCATCGATGAATTACAGAGAAACAATCAGCTCTGCTTCCTCGATGCGCAGCCGGCGCCCGACCTGGTCTTGTCCGGCCATTTCGATTTGAGCGGCATGCTGGCGGTGCTGGACGGCCAGGTCAAGGCATTAAATGCCAAACGGGTCGTCGTCGACGCGCTCGATATTGTCCTGGCGCTGTTGCCCGACCCTTTGTCGAAGCGGCGCGAGATCTACCGGCTGCACGACTGGTTGCTGTCGAATGGCTTGACAGCCATTATTACGGCCAAGGCGGGCAGCGACACGGCAGGCGGGATGGTCGAGCATTCGCTCGGGTTCATGCAGTTCATGGTCGACTGCTCGATGCTGCTCAATCATGGCGTTGTGCTGGGCGTGTCTCAGCGTAATATCCGCATCCAGAAATACCGCGGCGCGGTGTTCGACGAAAACGAATCGCCCTTTTTGATCAGCAAGAACGGCTTCGAAGTGGCGGTCGCCCGCACCCTGGGCCGGCTCGATACGTTTGTCTCCTGCGAACGGGTGTCGAGCGGCGTCGAGCGGCTCGATACCATGCTGGGCGGCGGCTATTACCGCGGCGCCAGCGTCCTTATCACCGGGTTTCCCGGCACCGCCAAGACCACCCTGAGCGGCGCTTTCGCCGAAGCCGCATGCCGGCGCGGCGAACGCACCATGTTCGTCAGCTTCGATTCCGACGGCTCCGAAGTGGTGCGCAACCTCAATTCGGTGGGTATCCGGCTCGAACCCTTCGTCCAGAGCGGCGTGCTGCGCATGATCTCGGCGCGCACCATCACCGGCAGCGCCGAGACTTACCTGGGCCGTATCAAGGCCCTGGCCGAAGAGCACCAGGCGCGCTGCCTGGTCATCGACCCGGTCTCGACCCTGTCCAAGTCGGGTAACGAGCTCACCGCGCACAATGTCGCCGAGCGCCTGATCGACTGGTCCAAGGGGGCCGGCACCACGCTCGTGTGCACCAGCCTGCTCGACGAAATGGCATCCCAGAACGAGGGCGGCTCGCCGCTCCAGATCTCGACCCTGGCCGATACCTGGATTCACTTGAATTACCTGGTCCAGGGCGGCGAGCGCAACCGCGGCATGTCGATCATCAAATCGCGCGGCACCTTCCATTCGAACCAGGTGCGCGAACTGATCCTGAGCGACAAGGGCGTCACCCTGGCCGACACCTACACGGCCGGCGGCGAAGTGCTGATGGGCACGATGCGCTGGGAAAAGGAGAGCGCGGAAAGGGTGGCGGCGGAAGTGGCCGAAGCGGCCGCCAGGCTCAAGAAAGTGCGGCTCGACGCCGAGGAAGCCGAGCTGGAAGTGCGGGTCAAGTCCCTGCAGGCCGAGCTGATCGCCAAGCAGGCCGAGAAAGCCCTGCTGGCCAGCGCGGCCGAGAGCCGGGCGCGCGAACTGACGCGCGGGCGCAGCGAGATGGCCGAATTGCGCGGGGCCGACGCCGCCGACCCGTCGGCCGGTGCTCCATGAGCAAGCGCACGCCGACCTTCGTTTTTCGCCTCTATGTGGCGGGCGATGCCCACAATTCGGTGCTGGCCCGCGCCAACCTGCGCGCCTTGTGCGAAACCTATCTGCCCGAGCAGCACCAGATCGAGGTGCTGGACGTCTTTCGCGAACCGAAGCGGGCGCTGGAGGATGCCATCTTCATGACCCCGACCCTGATCAAGCTCGCGCCCGCCAGCGTCAGCCGCATTGTCGGAACGCTGAGCCAGACCCAGTCGGTCCTGCTGGCCCTCGGGCTGGACGATCGCGTGCCATGAACCCCGCCCTGGCTACCGAGACGCAGTACGCCGAGGTGACGGCCTTGATCGCCGCGCTGCATGCCAACGTGGCCCGCCTGGAGGAATTGACCGGCGGCGAAATCGATACCATCACCGATCCCCATGGGCAGCCATTCCTGCTGCGCCGCGCCCAGGCGCAGGTGCGCCTGAACGATGCCAGCCGGCTCGATGCGATCCTCAATTCGCTGCCCGCCTACATCGCCATTGTCGACGCCGATGGCGTCATCATGTCGGTCAACCATGCATGGGCGGCGTACGATACGCCGCTGGCCCTTGCCGCCGCCGGTCCGGGCCATGCGGTCGGCACCAACGTCCTTGCGCAATGCGCGCTGGTCGGCGGCGAGGGCGCCGACCAGGCGCGCCAGGTGGCCGACGGCATCGGCCAGGTGCTCAACGGCCGTACCCGCCATTGGTCGTTCGAGTATGCTTGCAGCACGGGAGGCATCCAGTCATGGCTGCTGCTCACCGTCACGCCGCTGGCCGACAAGAATCAGCATGGCGTGGTCGTGATGTACATGGATATCAGCGAGCGCAAACGCAGCGAGGACGAATTGCGCCGCTTCCGCACGGCGATGGATTGCACCGATGATGCGATTTTCCTGGTCAACTGCACGAGCATGCGCTTTGTCGAATTGAACGCGGCGGCCAGCAGGATGCTCGGCTATTCGCGCGAGGAATTGCTGGACATGGGGCCGTGCGATATTACCGCCGAGTCGACCTGGCCCGACATGGCGGCGCTGTACCAGCGTCTCATGGAAAACTGCGGGAGCAGCCTGTCGGACGAGATGGCGCTGATCCGCAAGGATGGCTCGCAGGTGCAGGTCGAGTTTCACCGGCAGGCGTTGGCGTCGGGGCCGGACTGGATCATCGTGGCCGTGGTGCGCGATATCAGCGAGCGCAAGGAGGCGGCGCTGCGCCTGCAGTACCAGGCCCATCACGACGGACTGACCGGTTTGCCGAACCGCACCCTGTTCTACGATACCCTGACCCGCACGCTGCAGCAGGCCACCCAGCATGGCTGGACGATCGCGGTGCTGTTTCTCGATCTCGACAACTTCAAGACCGTCAACGATACCCTCGGCCACGGCGTGGGCGACGACCTCCTGGTCCAGTTCGCCAATCGCCTGTTGGGCTGCGTGCGCGCGCGCGACACGGTCGGGCGCCTGGGCGGGGACGAATTCGGCGTGATCCTGGTGATGCAGGATGAACTGAGCGATGCCGCCGGCGTGGCCGGCAAGATCCGCGAGGTGCTGCGCGCGCCTTTCGTGCTGGGCCAGCATGAACTGAACGTGACGGCCAGTATCGGCATCACCATGCACCCGCTCGACGCCAGCGAACCCGACGAACTGATCAAGTACGCCGACACGGCGATGTACCGAGCCAAGCAGGCCGGGCGCGACACCTTCCGCTTTTTCACGGCGCAGATGAATGTCGAGGTGCTGGCCCGGCTCGACCTGGAGAAAGCCTTGCGCAGGGCTTTCGAGAATGGCGAATTCGTCCTGCATTACCAGCCCAAGGTTGCGCTCGACAGCGGCTGCGTGGCCGGCCTGGAAGCCTTGCTGCGCTGGGAGCGGCCGGGCTATGGCCTGGTCGGGCCGGACAGGTTCATCGCCTCGCTCGAAGAGACCGGACTGATCTTGAAGGTCGGCACCTGGGTCATCGATGAAGCCTGCCGCCGGATCGGTCAATGGCTGCGTTCTCCCGTGGGGCCGATCCAGGTATCGGTCAATGTGGCGGGCCGCCAGCTGGCCGAGGGCGACGTCGATGGCGATGTCATCGCCGCGCTGGAACGGCACGGCGTGCCGCCCGAGCTGCTGGAGCTGGAACTGACGGAAAGCTCCCTGATGGTCAATACGGAACGCACGATCAAGACGCTCAAGGACCTGAAACGGCACGGCGTGCAGATTTCGATCGATGACTTCGGCACCGGCTATTCGAGCCTGGCCTACCTGCGCCGCTTCCCGATCGACAAACTGAAAATCGACATCGCCTTTATCCGCGAAGTGACCAGCAATCCGGACGACGCCGCCATCGTGCAGGCGATCCTGGGCATGGCCCACAGCCTGAAGCTGCACGTCATCGCCGAAGGCGTCGAGACGGCCGCCCAGCTCGCCTTTTTGAAACGCAATCGCTGCGACCAGGTGCAGGGCTATTTCTTCAGCCGGCCGCTGGCGCTGCCGGCCCTGGAAGCGCTGCTGCTCAACGAGCGCCAGATGCAGCTGCCGGCGCCGGCAATCCTGCCCTACCGCAAGACGTTGCTGCTGGTCGACGACGACGCCCACGTCCTGTCATCCTTGCGGCGCCTGCTACGCGACGACGGCTACCATATCCTGTGCGCCGGCTCGGCCGCCGAGGGATTCGACCTGCTGGCGCAGCACTGTGTGCAAGTGATTATTTGCGACCAGCGCATGCCAGACATGAGCGGCACCGAATTCTTCGATCGGGTCAAGGAAATGTACCAGGACAGTTTTCGTATCGTCCTGTCGGGCTACACCGACCTTGACTCCATCATGAAGGCCGTGAACAAGGGCGCGATCTACCGTTTTTATACCAAGCCATGGGATAACGAGGTGTTGCGCGCGGACTTGCGCGAGGCATTCCGGCACTACGGCCTGTTGCATAACATCGACCTGGGCGACAACCATTGCGCCTGTCCCGCGGGCGACAGGTTGCCGGAGACTGCCACGCAGCTGCCGGAAACGCAGCGCCGGCCGGCGTGAGTGACGCTGCCGGTGCGCCTGCATTGGAAAAATCGACGGTCCTGGTCAGGCAGCGCATGCGATGCAGGTCATGCCGGGGCGGCTGGCGCCAGTTGGCCGCCGCCGCGGCGTTCAAGGGCGTGCTTGCCTGTTTGCTGTGCGGCCCGGGCGCCGCCGCCCATGCCGGGGGCGCGCTCACGCTGTATGCCTTGGAGTGGGCTCCGTACAGCTGGCAAGCGGCAAGCGGCGGCAACGTGGGCGGCATTGCAGTCGATATCGCCGATGAACTCATGCGGCGCGCCGGCGTGCGCATCGACTCGATCGATACGGTTCCCTGGGCCCGTGGTCTGGCACTGACTGCCGCTACTGCGGATACCTGTCAGCTCATGGTGGGCAGAACACCGGAACGCGAGAAAAGATTCAAGTGGATCGGTCCGATCGGCCACAGCCGCTGGATGTTTTTTGGTCTGCGCGACAGCAAGATCGCATTACGCCAGCTGCACGATGCCCGCCCTTATCTGGTTGGCACGATTATCGACGATCTTTCCGTCCCCATCTTCAACGCCAATAAAATTCGTGTCTCGGAAGTCGCCGCAGACCGTCTTAATCCGCCAAAATTGCTCAGGCGCCGGATCGATCTGTGGGCAAGCGCCGAGCTGCCAGCCCGGTATCTGATGCGCGATCTGGGATTGACCGACATCGAGCCGCTGCTTACTTTCGCCACCATCCCCATGTTCGTTGCTTGCAATACCAGCATGCGCGATGGCGAGGTGGCGCGCCTCAATGGCATCATCAACGCCATGATCGCCGATAAGAGCATCGAGCGGATATATCACGCCTATGGGTTCAGGAGCGCGGCGCCAGCGATGCCGGAACGGCAACGCCACGCTCCGTAGTCCCGGCCCGGGGCCGCCCGCGGCCGGTCCGGCGTGTTAAGCTTGGAGCCCGGATAAGACCGGCACTATTTTCAGGAGAAATGACATGTCGGAGCCTTCTGGTCAGGACAAACAGGACGCCGTCGAGGCGGCGCCTTTCATCGCCGAACTGGCCGCGTACTTCGACGCGCCCATGGACCCCGGCAACGCCGGTCGCTTCGACATCGAGCTCAACCTGCTGGGCCGGGCCGAATCGGATGAACTAACAACGGCTTTGCAGGATCTCGGTCTGATGAGGGCGTACGGCGGCGTCGTTCTCGATGACGGCAATACCAGCGACCATCACGTCTACCTGACCCGCGGTCCCTTCGCCGGCGCCATCCTTTTTCTGTGCCATGACGGCGAAGCGTCGAGTGTGGTGTTCGCTTCCCTTGCCGAGTTCCTCGACGCCGCACGGCAAGCCAGGGAACACGACGCCTGGCTGACCGATTTCCATCCGTCCACCACGCCACTCCACCGCGATCAGGCGGCCCTCGGCAGCTATCTCCATGCTTTGCTCGACAGTGACAACGAGGACGATGAGGCTGTCGTCGAATCGGCCATCCTGTCGCTCGCGCCCGTGGATATGGGCTTGCTCACGCGCTTGACCGCGCATCGGAATTTTTTCTATGCGGAGGCGGTGGCAGGGCAAATCGCGCTCTATCCGACAGCCGCCCTGCGGCCAATTGCACAGCTTTGCAGCGAGCATCCGACCCCCCAGGTCAGGTGGGCGGGCGATAGCGCCATGGCAGCGATCGATCAATCGGGGTGACGGCGACAGCAGCAAGATGACGTCGCGCATGCCGCCGCGACGTAAAAGGCGGCCACACTCCACCTTCGGCCAGCGGTGCGGCGGGCGCAGTGTGCGTAAGCCAGCATCTCATCCATCGCTTCAGCCGATCGCGGCCGTCGCAACGGGCGTGTCGGCTGCCAGGTCGGCGGCGCGCATGTCCGCCGCCGGCAGTTCGATGGTGAAGCGGCTGCCCTTGCCGACCCCCTCGCTGTAGGCGATCACGCTGCCGCCGTGCAGTTCCACCAGCTTGCGCACCAGCGCCAGGCCCAGCCCGAGACCGCCCGTGGCCCGGTCCGGCGTGCGCCGGCCCTGCGAAAACAGTTCGAAAATGCGCGGCAGCAGTTCCGGCTCGATGCCGTTGCCGTCGTCGCTCACCTCGATGCTGATGCGCTCGCCGTCGCGCGCCAGCGTCACCCTGATCGACGACTGCGGCGGCGAATACTTGGCGGCGTTGACCAGCAGGTTGGTCAGCACCTGGATCAGGCGCGTGGCGTCGCCGCGCACCCAGTATTCCTCCTCGCCGCAGACGGTCTCGAAGCGGTGTCCGCTCTTGTGCATGCTGCCCATGGTCTGCTCGACGGCGGCGGCCAGGATGGCGCGCAAGGAGACCGGTTTCTTTTCCAGCGTGATGAGGCCGCGCGTGACGCGCGAGACGTCCAGCAGGTCGTTCACCAGATGGTTCATATGGTCGACCTGGCGCGAAATGATGTCGCCCGCCTGGCGCATCTGCTCGGGCGAGATATTGGGCATCCTGAGCAGATGGGCGGCGGTGCTGATCGGCGCCATGGGATTACGCAGCTCGTGGCCGAGCATGGCCAGGAATTCGTCCTTGGAGCGGTTCTGGCCTTCGGCGATTTCGCGCGCCTGCTGCGCTTCGGACAGCAGCCGTTCGCGCTCGGCCGAGGCGCTGGCCAGCAGGTGGGCGCCCAGGTACACGTTCTGGTCGAGCCGGTCGACTTCGGTAATGCCGGAGTACAGCGGCAGCCGGGCCGGCCCGGCCACCATCGAGCGCGCCGCTTCGCCGGTGCGGGCAATCGCCTTGGTCACGCGCGCGCTGAACAGCAGGGCGGCGGCCCCGGCCAGCAGCAGGGCGATGATCAGGCCCGACACCGAATAGATCACCGTGCGCCGCGCCGTGCCGTCGATGGTGGCGCGCGGCGAGGACATGGCCACCCACCAGCCCGACACGGTGGAGGCGGTCAGCATCGCATAGCGGCCGTCCGGCGTGCTGACCAGGCCGCTTTCGCGCAGGCGGATCGCGACCAGCAGCGGCGCCGGCGCGAAACTGCCCACGGCGGCGTGCTTGCCATTGCTGGCCAGCAGGCGGCCATTGCGGTCGTACACGGCGAAGTTGGTGCCGTCGGCGTCGGGCGCGGGCAGGGCGCGCATCAGGTCGTCGACGTCGAAGCCGTAGCCGAGCACGTAGCGCACGCCATTGTCGAGAAACACGGGATAGTCGACCTGGACCACGTAGCTGTCGGGCAGCTTGCCGGGCTGCAGATCGGAGATCGCATACGCCGAGCTGGAGAGCATGCGGTCGACGCGCGCGCGCTGCCTGGCGCGGGTGTCGGGCAGGGGCCCGTCGGGTGCCAGGGTGGTATCGACGAGCAACTGTCCGCTGTCGTCGAACAGTTCGATGTAGGCGCCTTCACTGCCGGCCATGGTGCGCGCCTTGATGCCGAACTGGGCCAGCTGCCCCGACTCCAGCTTGTTCGAGCTGCTCAGTCCGCGGATGAGGCCGATGGCCTGGTGCCACTGGCTGTCGACCGCGATCGAGGTGGCGCGCGCCGCCAGCTTCATCGAGAGCACGGCGGCATCGCGCTCGGCCTGGATCAGGCGGCTCAGCGGTACGGTGGAAAACAGGATCACCGGCGCCAGTGCCGCCACGATCATCATCGCGAGGAAGGACCGAATCTTCATGTTCACTCTTTCGGGAAAACATTTCAGCGACGCATTCGTTTAGCCGTTGCATCCCATCAAGCTTAGCATGTCTTTACGGTCAAGATTCCTATTAGTATCTATCCGTTGTTGGATGGGCTAACGCCACTTGACGCGGCGTTCCCCATGCGTTCTATGGATTCCAGCCGAGTCCGCTATTCCATGCGGCAAACACCTTGGCACGGGTGGCAAACCCGGCCGCCACTTTCTCGTCGCTCAGCAGGTAGCCGCCCACCCGGGCCGCCAGGTTCAGGGGCGTGCCCTGCAGGTCGCTTGTACCATGCTCGCGCCAGCCCGACACCGCGTTCGGCTGGACCGGGTTGGGCGCCGGCTGGCCGTTCACGCCCAGGCCCGCCCAGCCGGCCGGGGCGACGTGCGCATCCATCCTGCAGTTGATGAAGGCGATATTGTCCCAGGTGGCCGTGCCGCCGGGACTGCGCGCGAGCCAGGTGGCGCCGTTGGGAATGTCGCCGTGCAGGGGGCCGGGTCCGGGGCCGTGGGTCAGGCTGCTGTTGAGAAAGACGAAGCCCTTGTCGGCCGCGTTCGGCACGCGCGCCTGCAGCACGTAGCCGCCGCCGGTCGCGCTGGTGCTGTCGCCCACGCTGCGGATTTCGCTTTCCTCGAACAGGGCGGCGCGCGCGCTGCCCCAGATGAAGTCGACGTTGCCGGCCACCAGCGAACGGTAGAACCAGGCGTAGCCCTTGAGGTTCAGGGTGTCCTGTTCGCTGTGGAAGGCGGCGTTGGTGGCCACCAGGCGGGCGTCGCTGTTGAAGTAGAGCGCTTCGGCCTGGGATGAGATGGCCGGCGAGCGCAGGGTGGTGTTTTTCAGGGTCAGCGTGTCGAGCGTGACCATGTCGGCCGTCTCCACCAGCAGCACGGAACGCCCGCCCAGCGGAGCTCCGCTACTTCCCGGCGCTTCGCTCGCCCCGGTGCCGGGGTTGAGCGAATCGTAGTTGGTGTAGTGGATCACCACGCCGTCGCGGCTTTCGCCCTTGATCGTCACATTGTCCTTGCCGCGCAGGTAGAGCACTTCTTCGTAGCTGCCGTTGCGCACGCTGATCGTGACCGGATCTGCCTTGGCGAAGGCGCCGGTTGCGTGGTTGATGGCGCCCTGCACGGTGCGGAAGTCGGCCGGGCCGTCGTCGTCCACGCTCAGGCTGGCGCTGGCTGGGGCTCCGGCTTTGGTCGTAAAATTCCAGCCGCCCGCCTTGCCGATGCCGCGAAACGGCGTGCCGCCCAGGATCGCGCCGTTGAATACGCCGTCGGCAATGGCCACGTAGTAGCCCGTGCCGTAAGCGAGGCGGTTGTTGTGCGGCTTGATGGTCACCGTGCTGCCGTCGATGCGCACCGGCAGGTAGCGCACGCGGCGCAGGCGGTCTTGCCCGGCGTGGCCGATGGTGTCGACTTCGTCGGCCAGGCGGATCACGTCGACCAGCGCATCGTCGCTCTTGCGGAAGATGCGGATGGTGCCGCCCGTGCCCAGGGTCGGTGGGTTGTCGAAGGTCAGGCTGAGCGGACTGTCGATGGCTTCATCGAGCGCTCCCACGGCCGGGAAGCTGGCGCCCTCCAGCCGGTAGGTCTGGGTCGGCTGCACGAAGGCCGGCGCAATGGTGGCGCTGATGCTGCGCGACAGCGCGGGATCGGCGCCGCTGGTAAACACGATCCTGGCGCTGCCGGCCGCCAGCGGGCTCAACGTGACCCTGGCGCCGTCGACACTCACGCCCACCACGCCCGGCTTGCTTGATTCCACCGTGAAGGTATCCATGCTGCCGTCACCTTTTTTGGCGCCCACGTTGACAAGCAGCGGCGCATCGCCCGCTTCGGCCGTGTAAGTCAGCGGATGCGGGTTCAGGGTCAGCTGCACCGGTTTCATCTTTGGATCGCCGACCCGCACATCGTCGATCTGGAACGATTTGTTGGTCGTGTACAGGCCGATCAGGCCGCGCGCGGCGAAGCTGGCGTCGGTCACCGGGCCGAGGTTCTCGCCATCGAGATACAGGGTCAGGGTGCTGCCGATCATCTCGAAACGCACGGTGTAGAACTGCGCATCCATGGCGATGGCACGCTTGGACTGTTTGATCTTGCTCAAGCTGTTGCCGAGCATGCGGGCGATCTCGACCTGCGTGCTGGTGGTCGCGTTCTGTACGTTCAGGCCGGCACCGTACCAATTGGCCGGGTCGACGTAGCGCGTGATCAGGTACAGCTGCTTGTTGCCGGTGGTGCTGTTGGTCAGCGGGCGGATGCGCGCTTCGACAAAATAGTCGCCCGAGGGCACGCCCTTGAACGCGTCCGGCTTGACCAGCGCCAGCATGCCGCCGGTGCTGGCGGCCGTGTACTGCAGCACCTTGTTGGTGGTGCGGGAGGCATCCAGCTGCACGGAAAAAGCGCCGTTGGGGCCGGCCAGCGGCAGCAGGTTCCAGCGCGCGCTCGATCCATCCTGGAAGTCGTCGCAGAAATACAGGCCGCTGGCGGGGCAGAACTGGGTCGGCACGGTGTCGGTGCTGGTGTCGCCGATGCCGGTGACGCTGGTGCTCAGCTTGCCGCCGCCGGCTTGCGCCAGGGCGTTGGCCTTGACCAGCGCCACCGGGCGCGGCGTGAACGCGTACGGCGCGCTCCAGGCGGCCGGCGCGACTGCGCACGCCGGCAGCGCCACGCCGTTGAGCACCGAGCCCTTGTCGCTAAAGGCGCCGCCGCTGCCGCTGGGCGAGGAGACGACATCGGCACAGCTGCTGGCGCCCGCGATGGCGAAGACATTGTTATTCGACAAGATCTTGGCGCGCTGGCCCACGCCCACGCTGTACATATGGGGATAGACGGGTGCCGACTTGCTGCCCGTGTAGTAGTTGTTGAACAGATGGACCATGCCGAAGCGCACCCGCGGCGAGCGCTGGGTGACATCGGCGAACACATTGTTGCTGAAGGTGATGCGCAGCTTGCCTTCGTCGGTGGTGGCCGTGTCGCTCGACCCGATCAGGTTGTTCTTGTTGTGCTGGCCGAAATGGTTGTACGACACCGTGACGAAGTCGGAGGCGTTGGTGATATCGACCGTGCCGTCATGGCACTGCTTGTGCTTGCCGTTTTCGATGGGCTGCAAGTCGTCGGTCAGCGGGGCGTCGGTAAAGCTGTTGTGGTCGATCCAGACGTGGTGCGAGTTGGAGACGCCGATCGCGTCGTAAGCCGAATTCCAGTTGCCGCTGGCGCCGTCGAGCGGGTCCCAGATGGGGCCGGCGTCGCAGGGGTTCATGATCTTGAGGTTGCGGATGATCACCTGCTCGACGTTTTGTACCGCGATATGGCCGTTGACGATGCCCGTATTGGCCCCGGCGCCGATCAGCGTCGTGTTGCTGCCCAGGCGGATGGCGCCGCGCGCGGCCTGGTCGCCGGTGCTGACGTAGGGTACGCCGCCGCTCATGTCGATCATGCCGGTCAGCTTGATGATCTTGCTGCTGTTGCCGCCGTTGCGCAGGGCGGCGAGCAGCTGGGCGCGGTCGGCCACGGTGTAAATCTGTTCGGGAACGGCGCTGGCGCCACCCACGGTGCCGCCGGATTGGCTGGCCCAGCCGTCGGCGGGAGCGCTCTGGCGCGCGGGATCGACGGCTGCCTGGGCCTGGCTACAGGCGGCCGCCATCAGCAGGGCGGCGCTGAGAGCAGCGGCCCTGATCGGTGCTTCATTCATTGGATTCTCCGGTGACTAGGCTTTGGGGGCGCGGCGGCGCATGATCAGGAAGGCGGCAAAGCCGGCCAGCATCAGCGTGACGCTGGCCGGTTCCGGCACGGGCGAGGGCGCCGCTTCGAGGCGCGCGCTGAAGCTGTTGAAGCCGGCGCCCCAGTCGAGCGCGGACAGATCGAGGGCGATGCTGTGGCCGTCGATCAGATTGAGCACCGGCAAGCCGCCCACGGCGGCGCTGTCGATCAGCGTGAAGCGGGTCAATGGCGCGGCCAGGCTGGCGCCGAAATCGAAGCGCATGCTGTACGGCCCCGCGCTCACCGGTCCATTGTTAAATACCGTGAGAACGCCGTCTTCGGCGAAGTCGATGCCGAACAGGAAGTCGGCGCTGAGAAACTCGACCCCGTTGGCGCCGCCGGGGTCGATCGCCGTGACGTTCGACCCGGGAACCGGGGCGAACAGCTGGTCCAGTCCCAGCATGCCGTCGGCGGACCCGTTATAGGTCGCGCTGATGGTGGTGTGCTGCAGCGGCAGGGGCGCCGCGTTTGCTTGTCCCGCGGTCAGTGCCATGACCGCGAGTGTCTCCAACATTCTTTTTGTTTTCATTTTTTTGTCGTCCAGTAAAGTGAAACTGCAGGCTACATCGTTATTTCCTCATCAAAAACAGGATTGCTTACGCCGTCACGGTGGTGTTGTACACCTTGCCGCCGATGGTCACGTTGGTCAGTGTTGCCGACTTCACGTTGTAGGCGAACCAGGGATTGTCGGCATTGGCCGGGGTGCCGAAGTCGCAGTCGGTGATCGTGATGTCGGTAATCGGCACGATCAGCGACGGGTCATTGCCGTTGTAATCGAAGGCGACCGGACCGAGCAGCATGATGGCCTGGTAGCACGAAAAGGTGCCAGCCCTGGTTTTCACGTTGCCGACCTTGACGTTCGAAATGTGCAGGTTCGATACCACCGGCGGGCGCGTGCGCACGTTGTCGGCGGTCGGCGCGTAATCGCAATCGATGGTGACGACCGCGCCAGCCGAGGACGACACGGTTTTCGGTGCGATGGGCGAGCCGGGCAGGGGATTGTAGAACTGCGGCGTGGTCTGCACGCCGTTCGGTATCGTCACGTTGCGCACGTAAAAATGCTTGAGGAAGCCGCCGCGGTTCATATTGGTCTTCATGCGGATGGCCGTGCTCAGCGGGCTGGTGGCCCAGTTCACGTTGCGGAACTCGATATCCTGCGCGTACACATGCTCGATGCCGCCCGACATTTCGCTGCCCAGGGTCACGCCGCCATGGCCGCTGTTCATGATGCAGTTCTGAATCAGTACGTTCCGCGTCGGGCCGTGCTGGGTATCGAGGTTCTTGCCGGCCTTGATGGCGATGCAATCGTCGCCGGTGTTGAAGGTGCACTCTTCGACCAGCACGTTGTCGCACGCTTCCGGATCGAAGCCGTCGCTGTTCGGACCCATGCTGTCCATGTGCACCTTGCGCATTTCCAGGTCGCGGCACGCCACCGGGTGGTGCAGCCAGAACGGCGCCTGGTTGACCTGGTAGCCCTTGAGCAGCACCCTGGTGCAGTCGATGAATTCGATCATGCACGGGCGAAGGTAGTGGCCGCGGCCGAACACGCGCTTGCCGACCGGCACGCCGGCTTCCGACAAGGAGGGCAGGTAAGCTTCATCGTGGCGCCAGCGGCTGGACTCGCCTTCGATCAGCTTGACTTGGGCCGGCGTCAGATGCGGTGCCACGGTCAGGATGCTGGGCGGATTGGCCGGGTTCACGGCCACCTGCGACATCAGTTCCTTCGCGCCGGTGCGCTTGACCTTCCAGTCCCACCAGCAGTCGCCGCCGCCCACCGGCACGCCGCCCTGGCCGTCGAGAATGCTGGTCCAGTCCTCGCCGGTGAGGGCGATATTGTTCTGCTTGTGCGCGTACACCAGCGGCGAATAGTTCAGGCAATCGTTGCTCTGCCAGCGCGACAGGGTCAGCTTGCCGTTGGGGCCGCAGTCGACCTCGCCGTATCTGGCGAAATCGTCCGGGTCGTTGCTGAAGAATACGTGCGCACCGGACTTGAGGTGCACGTGCACGTTCGAGCGCAGCACGATCGGGCCCTTGCACAGCCAGGCGCCGGCGGGAATGATCACCCGTCCGCCGCCAGCCTTGGCGCAGGCGGCAATCGCCGCGGCAATGGCCGGATAGCAGTCGTGCGCGCCGGCGGCCGGCGTTCTGACCATGCCCGGTTCGTGGTGGCCGATGAACCCTTTGACGGTGGTCACCTTGCACGCTCTGGCGCCGTGCGCGGTGATCACAAAGTCTTGCTTGCGAAATACCAGCGGCGTTTTAAAGCGCTTGGCAATGGCGTGCGCCTGCTGCCATGGGTCGGACGGCTTGTCGCCGGCCAGGGCCGGCAGGGCAATGCCGCCGCCGCCCAGGGCCAGGCCAGCGGCCCCGGCGCCGCGCAGGAGGGCGCGGCGCCGGGTGTCGATCGAATGCTTGTTCATGAAAGTTCCTGCCTGATCTGAAGTTGTCGATTAAAAGCTGTACGTCATGCGCAGATTGTACGAGCGGCCGATCGGATTGGCGGCGCTGCTCAGGTAGCCGAAGGTGTAGCCGCTGTGGTTGGTAACCGGCGGATTTTCATCGAACATGTTGGTCACGCCGGCCACGATGCTGATGTTCTTGAAGCCGCTGTAGGTGCCGGTCAGGTTCCAGACCGCGTACGGCTTGATCTCGCGGTGATATTCGGGCGCCACCAGGTTCTGGTCGTCGTAGTGCGAGTTGTAGTTCTGGGTCAGCTGCGAACTCCAGTCGCCGCGCTTCCAGCTCGTTGTCAGCGTGTGCTTCCAGCGGTAGGTGATGATCGGGAAGCTGCTGGTGGTGCCGTTGCTGGCCAGGCCGAAGCGGCCGACGTTGGATACGAACGCGCTGTCTTTTTCGAGCTGGTTGTCGAACTGCGTCAGATAGGTACCGTCGAGCTGGAACTTGAACTCGCCGATGTCCATGCGCGGCAGCGCGTAGTTGGCGGTGAGGTCGATACCCGAGGTTTTCTGGCCGCCCAGGTTCATCGTCACGTTCTTGATGTAGGCCAGCGTGCCGTCCGGATTGCGCACGAACAGCTCTTTGTACTTGGCCGGGTCCTGGAAGTAGACTTGCTCCGGCAGGTTGGCCAGCATGTCCTTCATGCGGATGTTCCAGTAGTCGAAGGACAAGGTCAGGTTCTTGACCGGTTCCACTACCAGGCCCAGGGTCCAGCCGCGCGAGGTTTCCGGGGTCAGCTGGTCGTTGCTGCCGGTCTGCTTGGGCAGGGCCACGTTGCACACTTCCGAGGCCACCGCGCCCGCCACGGCGGTGCCGCTGCCGGCCACGCCCGGTTTGCCGCCAGGGCACAGGGCCGGATCGTCCCATTTGCCGGACGTGTTGCCGTTGGCGCCGGGCAGGCGGTAGCCGTAGCGGTCGAACAGGGTCGGCGCGCGGAAACCGGTGTTGGCCGAACCGCGCAACATCAGGGTTTTCGACGGCTCGTAGCGGAAGCTCGCTTTCGGGTTGAAGGTGTTGCCGAAGTCGCTGAAATAATCGTCGCGCGCGGCCAGGTTGACGGTCAGTTGCTTGCTGATCGGGATATCGAGCTCGGCGTACAGGGCCGAAACGTTGCGCGCGCCGCTGCCGTGCGAGGACGAGGCATTCGCGTAGCTGACCTCGTTGGTGATGCCCAAGCGCGTATCTTCGGTGGTATCGCGGTGGATATCGATGCCGACCGCCATCGCCAGTGCGCCGCCCGGCAGTTGCATCAGCGCGCGGCTGGCGGTGGCGTCGACACCGGCGAAGGTGCTGGTCGAATCGCGGTTCAGCTGGCCGTCGACCGAAATGTCGCGCAGGTAGCCCTTGCCGGCTTCGTCCTGCAGGCCGAAGGGGTTGAGCACGCCGCTGGCCAGGCCGCTGTTGAGGCCGGGACCGCTCACATAGCCGGTGTTGTAGTAGTTCTTGCGTCCGCTGTGGCCGTAGACCAGGCCGGCCTTGTAGTCCCACTCGCCGATCTTGCCTTCATCGACCAGCGCCAGGCGCTGATTCAGCTGCACATCCTTGTTGCTGGCCAGGCCCAGGTCGGCCACGCTCCAGGTCACGATCAGCGGTTCGCCCTTCAGGCCGGCCACGGCGGGCACGCCGCCGGCGCCGCCCGGATACCATTTGCTGGTGGCCGGCACGCGCGCGGTGACGCCTTTGGCGGTCACGCTGTTGGTCGGATTGCGGGCCGAGATGATGGTCGACTCGCCGCGCATGTAGTCCAGGCTCAGCGTGTGCTCGTCCGAGATCTGTTTGGTGCCGCGCGCGTAGAAGGTCAGCTGCCTGGTTTCGTGCAGCGCGGTGCCGTATTCGTTGCCGTCGATGATGCAGGTGTTCTTGGCGCCCTGGATCGAGAACGGCGCCTGGCAGCCGGACTTGTAGTACGGGTTGGCGGCGGTCTTGTTGGTGGCGGTGGTGAAATTGGCCGGGGAAGCATAGCCGCCGCTGGCCAGGGTCGGGGCGCGCCCGATGCTGGCCAGCAGTTCGGGCGAGCTCAGCTCGGCGCGGTCGCGCGCGGCCAGGCGGCTGCGCTGGCGGCCATCGATGGTGGCGTACAGATTCCAGCCGTCGGTGGCCAGGTTGCCCTTGCCGAAGGTGGCGGAGAGGCGCTGCTCGTCGCCGCCGCCCGATTTTTCAGGCTGCACGTACTGGGCGGTGACGCTGCCGCCTTCGACGCTGTTCTTGGTAATGAAGTTGACCACGCCGCCGATGGCGTCCGAACCGTAGATGGAAGAGGCGCCGTCGCGCAGGATTTCCACGCGCAGGAGCGAACTCATCGGAATGACGTCGAGGTTGGCGTAGCCGTCGGCGATCGCTTCATTGGCCAGGCGGCGGCCGTTGAGCAGGACCAGGGTGCGGTTCACGCCCAGGCCGCGCAGGTTGATGTTGGTGCCGGAACCGGCGTTGGACGGAGCCAGCGAGTTCGATTGCGGCAGCGCCATCATCACGTCGGCAAGGCTGGTCATGCCGCGCTTGGCGAATTCCTCGGCCTTGATGGTCGATACCGGCAGGGCCGTCTCGGTCGCCAGGCGCTTGATGCTCGACCCCGTCACTTCGATGCGCTGCATGCCGGCGTCAAGCTGTTGGGCCGCGGCCTGGTTCATCATCGTCAGCACCGCAAGGGTGATGGACGACAACACGAGTTTCGAGTGGGTCGAACTGGTTTGCTTGTTCATGTGAGACGGTCTCCTGCGGATTATTGTTGGCATTAGAAGCTCCCGGCCGTGGCGCGGAAGCTGGTCAGGACACCTCGCGTATCCTGTGCCACGGCGACGAAGGCGTGAGCCGGGGTCGACGTGGTCAATAATGGTGGTCCTGGTGGCGCGGCGTTCTTTGCGCCTGCTGCCTGCTGCTATGGATGGTTCTGTGCTTATCCTCGCGAAAAAGTGCGCGTCACGCGTTCCAGGTGGGCGCGCATGGCGGCGTGCGCGCCGGCCGGGTCGCGCGCCACGATGGCATCGAGGATGCGGCGGTGGTCCAGCAGCGTGGCCTGGCGCAGTTCTTCGGTCTGGAAATGTTCCTTGAGCTTGTGCCACAGGCGGCCGCGCTGCTTCCACAGATGGTCGACCGCGCCGACCATGGCGCTGTTGCCGGTGGCGCGGGCGATTGCCAGGTGGAAGTTGCGGTCGAGCTGTTCGTTGCTGCTGTAATTGTCGTGCTGGCGTTCCATGTCGACGACGGCGGTGCGGATGGCGTCGATGGCGCTGTCGCTGGCCATGCGGGCGGCGCTGGCGCACACCTCTGCTTCGACCAGGCGGCGCGCGGCCAGCACCTCGAATGGGCCGGGGCCGGCTTCGTCGAGTTCGGCGCGGGGTGGCTGGATACGGCTGACGTACACCCCGGAGCCGCCGCGCACGTCGACCACGCCGCGCAGTTCGAGGGCGATGAGGGCTTCGCGCAGGGAGGCGCGGCTGACTGCGAGGCGGGTAGCCATCTCGCGTTCGGGCGGCAGGCGTTCGCCGGCGCCGATTGCCTGGTCGCGGATCAGTTCCTCGATGCGACCAGCGACAATGCGGTACAGCCGCGGTTCGTGCGCGAGGAAGCTGTCGGGAGCAAGTGTGACGTTCTTGAGCATGGAGGCCTGCACATCTTTTGGTCAGGCCATTCTAAAGTGGTCTGACCAATCGCGCAAGGTGCTCATGCCAAAATAGTCGATTTGAGGTCGGAGCCGTCGTTCTCGCGCCAAGGCGGCACTCGGCGGGAACGACGGGGGCGAACTTTGCCTCACTTGCCCTTATAAATCCCCGCCTCAAGAATCACATCGCCGCTCTTAAGGAAATACGTCGATTTCTTCTCGATCTGGCCATTGGTCGGATTGTTATAGCGGTAATCGACCCAGCCCTTGCCGACCTTTTTGGGCCTGGTCGATGATGTCCTTGCGGAACAGCTTGCCGTCGGCGTCGGGCAGCACCACCATGTTCTTGCCGACCAGCTTGGGATTGGTCGGGTGCGCCAGCTGGGTGCCGTCGAGGGCGCGCATAGTCAGGTAGGTCGTCTCGTTGACGAACTCGGGATTCTTGCCGTTGATGGCGGCGATCAGCGCGTCCTTGCCGTTCTTTTGCAGGAAGACCACACCCTTGTCCACCATGGCGACCGCAGCGGCGGTAGTGTCGGCTGCCTGCGCGGCAAAGGACGTCGTGAGCGTGAACGCGGCGCCGGCAAGTACGGCCCTCATCATGGCTTTCATGGTCATCTCCCTGTTGATCGTCACCCGAAATGGGTAGCTGCTGGAGAAAATGTACCATGGGCCGCACTTGCTGCGAAGAAGTATTTACAGCGTTGTGGCTTACTTCGCCACGCGCCGCTGCATGGCGGCCAGGCGCCTTAGCAGCCGGCTTATCAGGCCGGCGGCCAGGTAGCGCAACGTGGCCAGCGGATGCTGCACGCCATAGCCCTGGCGGCCCAGGTTCTGCGGCATGAAAAAGCGGCTGAATCGCTGCACGGACCCGCTGTCGCTGGCCCGGAAACGGCCGTTGACGTGGGTCGTGTTGAAGCCGTATTCGTTGGCAAACAGGAACGCCGCGCTGGGCGAGGTCATTGAAATGTCCGCGAACTCGTCGTCGTGCAGGTCGGTGCAGCCGCGCAGGTAAGACACGCGGATGGTCATGGCGATGTCCGGAATGCGGATGACCAGCGGTTTGATCAGTCCCGCCAGTTCGAGCAGGCAGGGCAGCCCCAGCAGGTTGGCGTTGGCGCCCTTGCGGTATTTCTCGACGGCGGCGCGCACCTGGGCTGGCGTGGCGGGCGGCTCGGATGGCAGCAGGTCGCACGGCACGGCCAGCAGCCGCTCCCAGTGCTCGACGGCGGCGTCGCTGGCCCAGGCCAGGCTTTCGGCTGTGTCTACCCCCAGCGCGATAGTATCGCCCGGCTGCAGGAAGCGCACCGAGTCGGTGGCGCGCGAGAGGCGCGCCCACTGCGCTACGCGGCGCGGCGTGTTCTGGTGGTCGTTCATGTAGCAATTGTCGATGTGGGCGAAGGCGACGAAGGAAGCGAAGGGCACCGTGATCTTGGGCGTGAAGGCTTCGATCTGGAGCTTGATGCGGTGCAGCTTTTCGGCTGCGGCGGCGCAGCGCTGTTCGGCCTGGAACGGGTTGCCGACCCAGTTGGCGTAGCCGAACTGGGTGGTCAAGACATCGACCCGGTCGCACAGCAGCGCGATGCTGGACTTCACCAGCGCGCACTGGGCGGCGCTGGACAGGGCGCAGTCGTTCAGGTTGAGCAGGTGGCGCCCGCCTGAACTGACCAGGCAGTACGAATCGCCGTCGGCGTGGGGAAACACGGTGATGCGCATGTCGGCATCGAGCGCGACCGGCACGCCGGGCAGGCATTCGATGACATCGAAGCCGTTGCTGCGCAAGAAGTTGACCACGCGCTTGTCCTTGGTTTGCTGGAACAGCATGGTCACCTTGCCGGCAAAGTCGCGCCGCAGCCGCTTGACGAAGGGCACCGAAAAATGGTCGGGATGCTCGTGCGAAAACCAGATGAAGGTGTTGCGCTTGAGCGCGGCGATGTCCCTGATCAGCGCCGCGTTCGAGGTGCTGGTGTCGAGCAGGCTCCAGCCGTTGTTGAAGACCGGCCCCTCGACCCAGGGATCGGCCAGCAGCACGGTGTTGTCGTTGGCGAGGTGGAAGCAGGCGTGGTTGACAAAGGTTAGCAGGTTATGGCTCATGGCGGCACCCGGTCAGCTGATGGCGATAAACCGGCCGCGGTGAAACCCGAGCGACCGGTGCGGATGAAACTGGCAGCGCTCGACCGCGCCGACGAAAATGACATGGTCGCCCTCGACATAGCGGCTGCGCGGGCGGCACTCGAAGGCGGCAACAGTACCGGTCAGCACAGGCATGCCTTGCGGCGAGAGCGTGAAAGCGACCGTGTCGAAGCGGTCGTCGCCGGATCGGGCGAAGCGTTGCGCCAGATCGGCTTGGTTGTCGGCCAGCACGTTGATGACGTAGCCGGCGGCCGCCTCGAACGCGGCCATGCTGCTGGCCGTGTGCGCCAGGCTCCACAACACCAGCGGCGGATCGAGCGACACCGAATTGAAGGAGTTGATGGTCACGCCCACCAGGCGGCCGCCGGGCAGGGCGGCGGTGACGATGGTCACGCCGGTGGCGAACTGCGACAGCGCCTGGCGGAAATGCTGGCTGTCGAAAGCGGTTGACGGAACACTTGGAGAAAGGGAAGGCATGGCTGGCCTGCGCGTGATGGACGTCAGGTCATACTAAATGCGGTCGGGTGCGCGGCTTTGATCCCGCACAAGCGGCCTGAACGGTTCAGTTGGCGGGCTGGTAGCTCTCCAGAATGGCTTGCATTTTGCCATTCTTGCGTAGCGCCAGCAGGGCGCGGTTTACTTGCGCCAGGGTCAGCTTGCCGTTGGGAGGCAGCGCGCAGTACGTGTCAAAATGTTCGACAGTGAGTGCCGTGCGGCTCAGACGCACGCGCTCGGCGTGGGCGCGCCGCTGGTAATCGTAATACAGGGAATTGGTGAGCATGTAATCGAAGCGGCGGCGCAGCAGCTTGCGCAGGTTCAGGTCGTCGCTGGCGGTGTCGTCGCGCACGAATTGCCGGCCCAGTTCGCGTTCCAGGGCGGGATAGCGGTAGCCGGTGATGGTGCCGGTGCGCGCGCCGGCCAGTTCGCGCAGGGTGGCCAGGGGCGGAGTGTCAACGCGGCCGACAATGATCTGCTTGTTGGAAAAGACGGTGTCCGACCACTGCCAGCGCTTGCCGTCGAGCCATTCGGGACGCAGGTCGCACAGCAGGTCCACCGTGCCGTTTTCCAGCGCAGATTCAACCCGCTTGCGCGGCAAGGTCAGGTAGCGCGGGCGCACGTTCAGTTCATGCGCCAGCGCATCGCCGACATCCTTGAGCAGGCCGCCGGTCAGTTCGTCGCGGTGGAAGCGGGTCATGGGCATGGCGCTGCCGGTCGAGACGCCGAACACGAGGTCGGCGCCACGCGCGGGCAGCACCAGGGCACAGGAAAACAGGGATGACAGCAGCAGGAAGCCAATCTTCATGCCGCCATCATACCTTGCCGTGGCGGGCGGGGGCGGCCTACTGAATCTTGGCGATGGAGACCTCCGTCGATTTGACCAGGGCGATGACTTCGCTGCCGACCTTCAGGTCCAGATCCTGGATCGAACGGCTTGTGATGACCGAGGTGACGATGCCGTGCGCCGTTTCGACATCGACTTCCGATACCACCGGGCCGGCGATGATTTCCTTGATCTTGCCCCTGAACTGATTGCGTACATTGATTTCCGAGATAGCCATGCTGTTCCTTTACGTTGGTGGGAGGAGGATGATTCAGTAACTGATGGTTAATAACTCATGAGCAGGCGCAGCGGTTTGCTGCCGCTGTCGCTGCCGGGCCCGGGGTGGACCGCCTGCGGCGCGCCCCCGGAAAACAGTTTCAGTTCGCCCGGCTCGAAACGGTGCCATTGCTCGCCCGTGGTCAGGGGCAGGGTGGCGATCACGACGATCTGGTCATCCAGATGGTTATGCTGGCGAAAATCGATCCGCAGGTCGCAATCGACCAGGCTGGCGCTGGCGAACGGGTAGGCCCGCACCACGTAATGGAGCTGGGTCGAGCAGTGGGCCAGCAGAAAGTCGCCGTTCGAGACGATGAAATTGAAGGTACCGTGGCGCGCGATCACCGCCGCCATGGTCTGCACCGCTGCGAACAGGGCCGCGCGCGAGGGCGGCTGCACCGGAAAACGGCGCCGCAGGCCGGCCAGCAGGTAGCAAAAGGCGCGCTCGCTGTCGGTTTCGCCGGCCGGCACGAAATGCGGATCGGGCGCCGGGCGGAAGGTGCTCAGGTTGCCGTTGTGGGCGAACGACCAGGTCGTGCCCCACAGCACGCGGGTGAAGGGATGGCTGTTCTGCGGCGCCACCTCGCCCTCGGTCGCCTTGCGGATATGCGCCACCACGTTTTTGGCCTTGACCGGATTGTGCTTGAGGGCGTGCGCCAGCGGCGAATCGATGGACGGGCGGTCGTCGATGATCAGGCGGCAGCCGGCCGGCTCGTGGAAGGCGATGCCCCAGCCGTCGCGATGCCCGCCGGTTCGCCCGCCGCGCTCGCTGAAACCGGCGAAGCTGAAGTTCAGCGCCGCTGGCTTGCTGCTGTTCATTCCGAGTAATTCACACATGGGCGTCGATTCCTTTTTTGCATCTGTCGCCCTCAGCGTAGTCCGGCCCAGCGCATCTGCAAACGAATGATTTCGCGTTTCGATAGATGCATTTTGCGCATAAGAACCCGGGAGCGATATGCGCGGCCCGCATATCGATTGGCGAAACGATTCCTTCGCCGGCGAACGGCGCAAGGCTAGACTTTCCGCTTTATACCGATAGCGAGACATGCAATGCCTTTCCCCACCTTGAACACGTACCTGGCCCATTTGTCCGACCCCAACCGTCCGGCCAGCAGCGTGTGGCTGGACTCGGCGGGCCGCGCCCAGGGCAAGTATTTCAACTGCACCATCACCAGTGCCTTCCAGCCCATCCGCGCGCTCGGCAGCAGCCGCATCGTGGCCTACGAAGGGCTGGCGCGCAGTGCTTCGGCGGGCGATGCCGGACTGTCGCTGTGGAAACTGCTCGACCATGCGGCCAGCGACGACGAGTCGATCGAGCTCGACCGGCTGTGCCGCATGCTGCATGCGATCAATTTCTTCCGCCAGGACGAGGCAGGGCAGAGCGACCTGTATCTGAACGTGCACGACCGGCTTCTCAGCGCTGTCAGCAGCAACCATGGGCATGCCTTCAAGCGCATTCTCGACGCGCTCGATTTGCCGCTCGGCCGCATCGTGCTGCAACTGCCCACGACCACGCCGCAGCAGGGATGGCTGCTGAACTACGTGGCCGACAATTACCGGCGCAACGGCTTCCGGCTGGCGCTCAATGCGGCCTCGGTGGCGCAGGCGCAGGCGATGGTTGCCGAGCAGCGGCCGCACGCGATCAAGCTCGATGCGCGCTATCTGTCGGGCGGCGTCTCGCTTGCGCCACTGCTGGACGCGGCCCGGGCGGCCGGGGTGAAGCTGATTTTCAAGCGGGTCGAAACGGCGCCGGCGATTGATTCTGCCGAGGACATTGCCGGTTTGCCGCTGTACGCACAAGGCTATTACCTCGACCAGCCGCAGGCGGCCCTGGTCACCGAAGCGGCGCTCGCTGCCTGACCCCGGGGTGCACGGGACGCAAGGTTATTCCTCAGCAAAAGGGGCTTTTCGCTTAGAATTCGGGGGCTATTAACGAATTTTAGGCAGGGGCAGGTATGGCATCAGCGGCGATTTGGCGTAACGATATGGTCGCATGCGTCCTGGCGCGGTAGGGCAGCGCCGTGCGCCGCGCGACCAGGGCAAGCGCCGCCTGGCCGGCGCCGTGCTTGTTTCGCTGCTGGTGCATGGACTGATCCTGTCGCTTCAGTTCGGCATTCCGGCGCTCGGCTTGCCCGGTTCGGCGACGCCGATCGAGGTGCGCCTGGCTGATGTGGCCACACCGCCCGCGCCGATGCCGCCGGCACCGGTCGCACCTGCGGTCCCGATTCCGCCATTGCCGCTTCCCGACGCCGTGACGCCGCCAGCGCCGGCAACCGGCATGCGCCTGGTCGATCCGGCGCCGGCGCCCGCACCGGCCCCCGTTCCCGCTCCCGTCACCCCGCGCCTGGCCGTGAAGAAGGACAAGCCGCGCAAGGCTAAACGCATCAGTCCGCCTTTGCCGGCCAGCGACGCGCTGGCGATGGATACCCGCGTCATCGCCCAGGATGTGATCGTGAACGATTTTTCCGTGCCGATGCCGCGCCCGGAAGAGGCCGAGCAGAAAACCATCGATCTCAAGGAAGCCCAGCACGGCACCGACGATGGCACCGAAGCGACCAGTGCCGCCGAGGTCGCAGAGGCGGCCCGCGCGGCCCAACTGGCCGAGATCCGGCGCCAGGAGGAGCAAGCCGAGCGGCTGGCGGCGCAGCGCAAGCTGGAAGAGGACGAGAAGGAGCGCAAGCTGGCCGAGTTGCAGGTACGCCAGCAGCAGGAAAAAGCGGCGGCCGAGGCTTCTGAGGAGCAGGAAAAGCAGGCGCGGCTGGCGCAGCAGGCGCGGGTGGAGGCGGACGCGGCGCTCATGGTCGAACAGCAGAAGGCGGAACAGGTGGCCACCCAGCAGAAGCTGGAGCAGCAGACGGCCGATCAGCTGCGCGCGGAACAGGCGAAGGCGGACCGTCAGAAAGCCAATCAGCTGGCCGCCCAGCAACTGGCTGCCCAGAAACTGGCGGAGCAGCAGGCGGCGCAGAAACTGGCCGAGCAGCTGGCAGCACAAAAACTGGCCGAGCAACAAGCTGCGCAAAAGCTGGCGGAACAGCAGGCAGCACAAAAACTGGCGGAGCAGCAGGCGGCACAGAAACTGGCAGAGCAGCAAGCCGCACAGAAGCTGGCAGAACAGCAGGCCGCACAGAAACTGGCCGAGCAAGCCGCTCAGAAACAAGCCGCGCAAGCAGCCCAGGCCGCTCAACAAGCCGCGCAAGCAGCGCAGGCCGCCCAGCAAGCCGCGTTGCAACGCGGACGCGACGGCGGCGGCAGTCAGGCCGCCAACACGCCGCCGGGCGGCACCGCGGCGGGCGCCGGCAGCGGCGCGGGCGGCAAAATCATCGTTCCCAAGAACCTGCTGGGCAGCGACCTGTCGAACCGCGCGCGAGAAATGGTCAAGGGTCTCGATATCCTCTCCGGCACGCCGCCACCGCCACTGCGCGACGAGCGCCGTGTCGCCGTCGGCGCGGCCGAACGCGATGTGCCGCTGCGCATGTACGTGGAAAGCTGGCGCCAGAAGATCCAGCGCAATGGCAGTGCGAATTATCCACGCGATTGGGCCGGCGTCGAGCATACCCACGCACTGGTCAACGTGGCGGTGCGCAGCGACGGCACGGTGCAGGACGTGACGATCCTGCGTTCGAGCGGCCGCGCCGACATGGATGAAGCGGTGCTGCGCATCGTGCGCGTCAACGCGCGCTACTCGCCGTTCCCGCCAAATATCGCCTCGCGCTACGACGTGATCGACATCCGCCGCGTATGGCAGTTCGGCGAGAACCTCAAGCTGATGGAAGAACTGCGCTAGCCTTTGCGGCTGGCCACCAGGCCGGCCAGCAGCCGTTCGACCACTTCCAGGTTGGCCGGTTTGATGAGGTGATGGTCGAAGCCTGCTTCCTTGCTGCGCGCGCGATCGTTATCGTCGCCCCAGCCGGTCAGCGCTACCAGCACCACCGGTTCCAGGTGCGCCATGGTGCGCAGCGTTCGCGCGACTTCATAGCCATTCATGCCGGGCATGCCGATATCGAGAAAAACCACCTCGGGCCGGAACTGTTCGGCCAGCGCCAATGCGCGCGGGCCGTCGTTGGCGACGCGGCTGGTGTGGCCGATGATGTCCATCAGCTCCGAGAGCATGTCGGCGGCGTCGACATTGTCGTCGACCACCAGCACGCGCAGGCTGTTTGAGCGCGTATCGGCGATCGAGCCGGCGCCGGGCGCCTGCGCCCCCACTTCGGGCGCGAGCGGCAGGCGGATGTCGAAGCGGCTGCCGCTGACCGTCTCGTCGCGTACCAGGTCGATCGTGCCGCCATGGAGTTCCACCAGCCGCCGCGCCAGCGACAAGCCGATTCCGAGTCCGCCCTGGGCGCGGTCGAGCGAGGCGCCCACTTGCGAAAACATGTCGAACACCGTCAGCGCCGATTCGGGCGGGATGCCGATGCCGGTATCGCGCACCGACAGCACCGCCTGCGCGCCATCGCGCCACGCCACCACCGTGATGCGCCCGCCGGCCGGCGTGTACTTGGCGGCGTTATTGAGCACATTGCCGATCACCTGGGCGATGCGGGTCGGGTCGGCGTCGAGCATGAGCGACTCGGACGCGACGTCGACCGTCAGCGCGTGGCGGTTGGCGTCGATCAGCGGCATGGACGTTTCGACGGCGCTGGCGATCAATTCGCGCAGCTCGACGCGCACCGGCTTGAGTTCCAGGTTGCCGCGCGTGATGCGGGCGATGTCGAGCAGGTCGTTGACCAGGGTGACCATCTGCGTGACCTGGCGTTCCATCATGTCGCGCACGCGTGCCACGGTGGCCTGGTCATGCTCGGCCATGCGCATCACCTGCAAGCCATTGCGGATCGGGGCGAGCGGATTGCGCAGTTCGTGCGCGAGGATGGCCAGAAATTCGGTCTTGCGGCGGTCGGCCTCGCGCAGCGCCTCGGTGGCGCGTACCCGTTCGATGTGGGCCCACGAGCGTTCGACGGTCTGTTCGACCAGCGCCACTTCGGCATCGGTCCACTGGCGCGGACGGTCCTGGTGCACCGCCATCATCGCCACCAGCTTGCCTTCCTTGACCAGCGGGCAGCAGATGATGGCACGGCAAGCGATGGCGTTGAACATCGCGCCGCCGCCGGCTTCGTCCAGTTCGCGGTCGACGTCGCAGATGCGCAGGGTGCGGCCTTCGCGCATGTCGCTGGCGGCGCGCGCACCGAACAGGTCGAGCGAGTAGGCCCCGACGGTGCTCATGGCGCCGGGCGCGGTCCAGTCGTGGCGGATGGTGAAACGGTCGTTGTCGCCTTCCACGTCGGCGTAAGGACAGCGCGTGACGCCGAGGTGCTGGCCGAGCAGGCGCGTGGTGACATCCATGATGGTCTTGGGGTCGTCCGCGTTGCGGGTGGGTTGGCTCATGGCGTCGAGCAGGCGCAGGCGCTCTTCGACCCGTTTGCGCTCGTCGATGTCGATATGGATGCCGACCCACTCGGTGATGGCGCCGGCGGTGTCGAAAATCGGCACCGCGCGCGCATTCATGTAGCGGTACTGGCCGTCGGCGCGGCGCAGGCGGTGTTCGATCTGGTACATGCTGCTGGCGTCGAGCGCGGCGCGCCAGGCGGCGGCCGTGCGGTCGCGGTCGTCGGGATGGATGGCGTCGAGCCACCCCCAGCCGCCGAGCTGATCGCTGGACTGCCCGGTATATATAGTCCAACTCGGTTGGGCTCCCTCAAGACGACCGGCCGCCGAGGCCAGCCACATGATGGTGCTGCTGGCCTGCACCAGCGAGCGGTAGCGCGCCTCGCTGGAGCGCAGTTCATCGGCGGCCTGGCGGACGGCCATCGGTTCGGCGGCGCCGGACGGGCTCGGGTCAGACGGGGGCAAGGCTTGGGACATGGGTCGTTTTGTACGGAGATGAAATCGGTCGCATTTAACCATGAGCTTGCCAGAAAAAGGTTTTTCCTGTCGCCACTGCTGTAAAAAAATGCTCGCAGCCGGGGTTTGATGTGCAGCAAGACCCGGCCGGGTGCGCTCACTTACTCTGAACTGGACAATGTTTATTTTGATAAGCACCATGAAAACACACAAATCCTTCCTGAAAACGCTGCCAGCCCTGCTTTTGCTGGCCAGCCTGGCCGGCTGCGCCGGCTTCCGCATCACCGGCGACCCGCGTTCGGGCATCGCCAGCGAGCCGGCGCCGCCCACCCAGTTGATCAGCGCGCAGCTGATCGAAGCCGAGAAAGCCTTGCGCGCCCGGCGCAGCAGCGACAGCGTGTCCCACCTGATCGTGCGCAATGCGCCGCCGTACGCCATCGGCCGCGGCGACATCCTGTCGATCGTGGTGTGGGACCATCCGGAACTGGCGGGCCAGGGCGTGGCCGCCTCGGCCACGGCGGCCGATGCCCAGAGCCCGAGCGCGCCGCCGGCCGGCTTCGTGGTGGACCACGACGGGCGGGTGCAGTTCCCGTTCGCCGGTGCGCTCACCCTGGCCGGGCTGACCGAGGATGAGGCGCGCGCGCTGCTGACCAAGCGCCTGGCGCGCTACATCACCAATCCGCTGGTGACCTTGCGCGTGCAATCCTACCGCAGCAAGCGCGTGTATATCGATGGCGAGGTGCGCTTGCCGGGCTTGCAGTCGATTAACGATATTCCCATGACCCTGGTCGAGGCGCTCAACCGCGCCGGGGGCATGCTGCCCAGCGCCGACCAGAGCCGCATCGTGCTGGAGCGCGGCGATGCACGCTACCAGGTCGGCTTGCGTGGCCTGGTGGCGCGCGGCATCAATCCGGGCAGCATCCTGCTGGCGCCCGGCGACGTGGTGCGCGTCCATTCGCGCGACGAGAGCAAGGTGTTCGTCTCGGGCGAGGTGGTCACGCCCAAGGCGCTGACCATGCACGACGGCCGCCTGACCCTGAACGAAGCGCTGGGCGAGTCGGGCGGCATCAGTCCCATCAGCGGCGATGCGCGCCAGATCTATGTGATCCGCAGGGCGGTGGACGGCACCCGCGTCTACCAGCTCGACGCGCGGCGCGCCGGCGCGCTGGCGCTGGCCGAAGCCTTCGAGCTCGAACCGCGCGATCTGATCTATGTGGCTGCCTCTCCGCTGGCCAACTGGTACCGCAGCGTCAGCATGCTATTCCCGGGCGCGCTGACGCAAGTGGTCAATATCAGCCGCCCCTGAACCCGCTTCAAGGACCTTGCCATGAACCATGCCGACCAACCTCAACCGCTGTCACCTTCCCCCAATACCCTGCCCATGCCCATGCCCAGCCTGCCGCCAGCCGCGCCGCCCGGGCGCGAGGCGGAGCCGCACGAGATCGACTTGCAGGGCTACGTGAATATCCTGTACGACAGCCGCTGGCTGATCGGCGGGGTCACCGCGCTGGTGACCTTGCTGGCGATTATCTATGCGCTCGTCGTCAGCCCGGTGTACGAAGCGAACCTGATGATCCACGTCGAGGAAGAAAGCCCGAATGCATCGAAGAATATCCTCAGCGAAGTATCGTCCCTGTTTGAAACGAAGAAGGCGGCGATTGCCGAAATGGAGCTGCTGCGCTCGCGCATGGTGATTTCGCATGCGGTCGACAACTTGCAGCTGTTTATCAATGTGCGGCCCAAGTATTTCCCGGTGGTTGGATTCTGGTTTGCCAATCGCAAGTCGAACGACTTGTCCGAACCCGGCATTTTCGGGCGCGGCGGCTATGTATGGGGGCCGGAGAAGGCCGAGGTGTCGGTATTCGAGGTCCCGGAAGCGTGGTACAACCGCGAATTCACGCTGACCGCGCGTGGCAACGGGCGCTACCACCTGTCCGGCGGCCCTCTGGCAACGGCCTATGAAGGTATCGTCGGCACCACGCTCAGGACCAAGGCCGGGGGCGCCAGTCTGGAGTTGCGGGTGGACCGGCTGCGCGCGCAGCCGGGCGCCCAGTTCCGTCTGATGCGCAGCTCGCGCCTGGCGGCGATCGAGCGGATCCAGACGGCGCTGGTGATTACCGAGCAGGGCAAGCAGTCGGGCATCATCGAAGTGCGGCTGCAGGGCGAGGATGCGCAGCGCATCAACAGCCTGCTGGGCGAAATCGGGCGCGAGTACATGCGCCAGAACCTGGCGCGCAAGACCGAGGAGGCCGAAAAATCGCTGGCTTTCCTGAACCTGCAGTTGCCCACGCTGAAACGCCAGCTGGAAGAGTCCGAGGAAAAGTACAATGGTTTTCGTAACAGCAAGGGCAGTATCGACATGCGCGAGGAAGCACGCATCAGCCTGCAGCAGGCCGCCGCGGCGCAGACCAGGCGCCTTGAACTGGAGCAGCGCAAGACCGCCTTGCTGACCCGCTTCACCGAGAACCATCCGATCATCGTGGGCATCAACCAGCAACGGCGCGAGGTGGAAGCCGAGATTGCGGAAGTGGCCAGGCGCATCCGCACCCTGCCGGTGCTGGAGCAGGACGAATCGCGCCTGCTGCGCGAAATCAAGGTCAATACCGACCTGTACACGGCACTGTCGAACACGGCCCAGCAACTGCGCCTGATTTCCGTGGGCCGGGTCAGCAACGTGCGCCTGATCGACGCACCGATGGCGCCGGAACGCGCGCTCAAGCCGAACCGGCCGCTGATCGTGGCGCTGGCGCTGGTGACCGGCCTGTTTCTGGGCGTGATGCTGGCGTTTGCGCGCAAGGCGTTTTTCGGCGGCATCGACAATCCGCAGCACATCGAAACGCTGCTGGGCGCGCGGATCGTGTATGCCAGCATTCCTCACAGCACGCATCAGGAGCGCCTGCTGCGCGGGGCCCGTGGCGGCACCGTGCTGCCGATCCTGGCGCAAGTGGCGCCGGAAGATATCGCCGTCGAGAGCTTGCGCAGTTTTCGCGCGGCACTCACATACGCGATGCCTTCCCTCAAGAACAACATCGTGATGCTGGCCGGGCCGGGCCGGAACCTTGGCAAGTCGTTTCTGTCTGTTAATTTCGCTGCCGTGATGGCGGCCAGCGGCAAGCGCGTGCTGCTGATCGACGCCGATTTGCGCAACGGCCACCTGCACCGCTATTTCGGCGTCAGCCGCGAGCAGGGTCTGACCAAGGCGATTGCCGGTTCGTTGCCCTTGGACCAGGTGATTCACCAGGGCGTGCTGGAGAACCTCGACTTCATCCCCACCGGCGCATTGCCGCCGAACCGTTCGGAGTTCCTGCAGCACTTGAATTTTTCAAATTTGCTCGACGTGGTCAGCAGCCGGTACGACATCGTGCTGATCGATACGCCGCCGATCCTGGCGGTGTCGGATGCGCTCATTATCGGCGCGCATGCGGGGGCCGTGTTCATCCTTGCGCGCGCCGGGGTGACGACCGAGGGCGAGATCACCGAATCGATCAAGCGCCTGAACCATGCCGGCATTGCACCGCAGGGCGTGCTGTTCAATGACATGGCCTTGCGTGTCGGCAGTTATGCGTATCAGTTCAAATACACCCACGCGCCCCAGTTGGAGCACTGAGTTGCCGTAGGGATAGTGGATTGCGCTGGCTCCTTCCTGCCAACTTAACAAGTCTTCTCTTTAAAAAACGCGACATGCCGGTGCCGGCGTGTCGCGTTTTTTCTCGTTTATATTCCCCAAAGGAAAATTCATTTGATCATTTGATTACTCAGGTAAATTTACCTGGGTAAACACTGAACCTAAACATTTGACGCAGATCAAACCTTATTCATTTACTTGATTGAATGAGGAACTTTTGATGAATAAGCTATCCAGTTTTGCGTCTGATTTCCGCTTCAACGCCAGCATCTGCGGCGGCGTTGCCGTGCTGCTCTCCGCTTGCGGCGGCAGCATCGGCAACAACGGCAACCATGCGACCCCGGCTCCGCAGTTTGCCGCCGTTACCTACAATGGCGCGCTGGCGCCGCTCGACCTGTACGTCTCGCCCAGCGGCGCCGACAGCAACGCGGGCACCCAGGCCGCGCCGTTCAAGACCATCGCCCGCGCCGCCCAGGCGGCAACGCCGGGCGTCACCATTCGCGTGCTGCCGGGGACCTACCCCGGGGGCTTTCGCACCACTGCCAGCGGCACGGCCGAAGCGCATATCCGCTATGTGTCCGAAGTGAAATGGGGCGCCAGAATCGTTCCTCCGGCCAGCTCGACCACCACCTCGGCCTGGGACAACCGCGGCAGCTACGTGGAGATCGACGGCTTCGAGGTTGACGGCAGCGCCACCCAGGCCGGCACCAAATGGCTGCTCGGCCTGTACACCGCCGGCTCCTATAGCACTGTGCGCAACAATCACGTGCATCACATCGCGCGCACGGTCGCGTGCGCCGGCAGCGGCGGCGGCATCGGCTCGGACAGCTATTACAAGGGCACCGCCAACGATGTCAGCGCGAATGTCGTGCACGACGTCGGGCCGGCCGGCTGCCCCACTTATCTCGGCATCTTTATCAACACGGCTGGCAGCCGGGTGGACAACAACCTGGTGTACGCCATCAGCGATGCCGGCATCCGCATGTGGCATGACGCCACGCAGGGAATCGTGGTCAACAACACCGTGTTTAACGCCAGCACGGGGATTGTGATCAGCGGCGACGGCGGCTACAACGGCAGCGTGCCCAACGACAATACCCGGGTCAGCAATAATATTCTTTACGACAATGCTCGCTATGGCTTGCTGGAAGTCGGGTCGACGGGCGTCAACAATCGCTACAGCAACAATCTGATTTTCCGTAACGGCACGCCGGTGATGCTGAACAACGGCCTGCAGCCGGTCGGCACCGTGGCGGCCGAACCGCAGTTCGTCAACTACGTGCGCACGGGCGGCGGGGATTACCGTCCGGCCGGCACATCGCCGGCCAAGGGCGCCGCACTGGTGGCGGACGCGCCGGCCATCGACCTTGACGGCAAGCCGCGCACGGCGGAAACCGGCATCGATATCGGCGCCTATCAGCATATGGGAGGGACCACGCCGACACCCACACCAACGCCAACGCCAACCCCGACACCAACCCCGACACCAACCCCGACGCCGACACCTGAGCCCACCACGCCACCGACCACGTACAACTATTACGTGGCAACCACCGGCTCGGATACCGCCGCCGGCACCAAGGCCGCGCCTTTCAAGACGATCGCACGGGCTTCGCGCGCCGCGTTGCCCAGCACGACGATCCATGTGGCCGCTGGCACCTATCCGGGCGGCTTCAAGACCACGGTCAGCGGTACCGCGGCCGGGCGTATCTATTACGTGTCAACCACCAAATGGGGTGCGAAAATCGTACCTCCGGCAAGCTCGTCGAACGATACCGCGTGGGACAACCGTGGAAACTATACCGACATCATCGGTTTCCACATCGATGGCACCACCTCGCAGAGTGGCACAAAGTGGACCCATGGCATCTACAACGGCGGTTCCTACGACATGACGCGCGGTAACTGGGTTCACCATATTGCCAAGAACGTCCCCTGCACAAGCGCGGGCGGCTCGGGCATTGGGGTGGACAGCTACTACCGCGGCATCAAGTCCGATGTGGTGGGCAACCTCGTTCATGATATTGGACCGGCCGGCTGCCGATTCGTTCAGGGGATTTACGTCAGCACCTCGGGAACCGTTAAAAATAATGTGGTGTACCGGGTTGCCGAAGGGGCGATTCACCTCTGGCATGACGCGAACAATGTGATCATCACCAACAACACGGTGACCGCATCGCACACCGGCATCATTGTCGGCGGTGGCGACTATTACCACACCACCGGCCCCAACAATGACACCATCGTCGCCAACAACATCGTGTACGACAATGCGATGGGAATTTCGGAGCAGGGCCAGACCGGCACGCGCAACCGCTACACGAATAACCTCGTGTTCAATAACACGACGTACAACTTCAGCCTGAAGAACGGATTGACGCACAGCGGCACCATCAGTGCCGACCCGCAATTTGTCGCCTATACGCGCACCGGTACGCCGGACCTGCATCTGCGGCCTACCTCGCCCGCCATTGGAAAAGGCACGCCCACCAACGCGCCGCCCACCGATTTCGACGGCAAGCCGCGCAATGCAAGCACCGGCTTTGACATGGGGGCATACCAGCACTGACCGGCTTGTGGTCGGCGTCAAGGAGGCCCATGCCATCGTGGCTAAGATGGTGGACATGGACCCTCTTGACGATCACTCCTCAGAACAGGAACGTATCCGTTCCGTCTACCGCGACTGGCTGGCGGACGAGCGTATTTCCGCGTACGCCTGGCACCGGGAGGACGTCATGGAACAGGACGCGGCGCGGCGGCGCGTGGCCGGCGCCTTGCTCGCACGCACGCTGGGGCCGGAACTGGGCAAGCTGCGCGTGGTCGATGTCGGTTGCGGCTCGGGCGGCTTCCTGCGTCAACTGATCGACTGGGGCGCCGACCCCTGCAGGCTGGCAGGCACAGAGTACCAGGAACAGCGGCTGGTACTGGCGCGCATGCGCAGCGCGCCCGGAATCCGCTGGCACCTTGGCGACCTCGACTTTGCAGAGCCGGGCAGCTTCGACCTGGCCGTTGCCAATGCCGTCTTTTCATCCATCCTCGCCCCGGACCTCAGGGCGGCGCTGGCGCGTGACATGTGGCGCAGCGTGGCACCAGGCGGCTGGTGCATGCTGTTCGACTTCCGCTACAACAATCCACGCAACCCCAACGTGCGCCGCGTGACGCGCGACGAATTGCGCCGGATGTGGCCGGCGGCGGAAAGTCACTATCGCAGCCTGCTGCTGGCGCCGCCCATCGCGCGGCGGCTGCTGGGCGCGCCGCGCATCGTGGCCGAACTGCTTGCCACGCTGGCGCCGCCGCTGCGCTCGCACTTCATCTACATGGCGCGCAAGCCGGCCTGACGATATCCTGTCCGTCCGACCCTGCGCCCGTCCTGTCGGCATGCGCGACGTTGCCGCAGAGCCGATCATGCTCATCAGTCGAATTTCCTCATTCGCCGTGACGACGGCCCCAGTCAACTGCATCAGCGACATGTGCCACATGCGCCGCATGCGCGGGCGGTGCCGCGTCCCCGGGCCTCGCAGCGTTCCGGGCCCGTGCCGCGTCCCCAAGGCGCCGGCAGGCGTCGCGCCGCTCGGCATCGCACATCATGCAGATCGGCCGGCCGGGTTGCATCGTCAAGAGACGACCTGGCGTTCACTGCTTCGCTGGCGCCGTTTTCTGCGCTACGGTCTCCTTTCCCATCAACAGGTTCTTCACCCAGCGCCGTACGGCATATGTACGCGCCTCGAACATCAGATAAAAGCCGTACGAAGAGACAAGTACCACGGCAAGCATGGCGAGGTAAACGCCCAGATCGGCCAGACTGTTCGCCCCCATTTGCCGGCAACCGAACACGGTCATGCCAACGTAGCCAATGATGCCCAGTACCGGCACGTGCACCACATACAGCGTGAACGAAAAATTAGAGAAAAACACGGCCACCCGATGCAGCGGGACGACGAATTTTTGCGCCCTGGGAAGCGGGGTCACCGTACTCGACAGAAACAGCAGGAACAAGACGCTCAGCAGCAAATCCTGCGGGTACGACGCGAACACCATGTCGTCATTGCTGCCTTTTAACCTGAAGACCACCGATGCGATCGCCAGCACCACCAGCATCATCATGCGCAAGGGCGCACCGCACTCCACCCGCACGCGCGAAAACGCTGCGCCGAGCAGCCAGATCGTAAAATACAGCACCATCTCGACAGGCAACAGCGCGCCCACTAACAGCAAGGCGCTTGCCGCCAGTGCCCGCCGCACGCCCGAACTGGCCGCCACGCACATCAGCAGCAGCGGAAACATCACGTAGTACCATGTTTCGTTCGACAGGCTCCAGAGCGGGAAGTTCCCTCCGAATTCAGGAACGACGATGGTTTGCAGTCCGACCAGATTGCCGGCCAGCGCGGCCACCGAATAGTCGTTGCCCGGCGAAAAGTCGGGCGCACGCGGATCGATCACGCCGCTGGCGATGCCGGTGGCAAGAATGAGCACAAACGTTGGCAGCAGCACCGTCCACAGGCGCGTGATGCGGTCGATCGCATACAGCCTGATGGCTTGAGGCTGGCCCAGCTTGTTGAGCAGGCTGCCCCCGACCAGCCAGCCGCTGATCAGGAAAAACACGACCACGGCCTGGTGCGCGAAGCCGGTCAGGAAAGCCAGGCCCTGGTACCACAAGGCCGGATTTTCCAGGGTGCGCAGGCCGGGAAAAAATTCGCTGCGCAGGTGGGCGGCCGCCACCTGGATGGCCGCCAGGCCGCGCAACAGCGAAATGAGCAAGGAATGCCAGGAATCTTCCCCCAACTGGCTTTCCTTCAAGAAGCGGATGCTGGGCATCGGATGCGAGTTCATGGTGCGGTATCCCGGTTGAATTAGTCGATTGAGAGCGGATAAAGGCGCGCGTTACCGGACAGCAGGCGCGCGGCGCGAATCATCCAGTAGCCGAGGTGGGCGAACTTCATCAGCCATGCCGCAGCGAGCAGGGTCGGCACGGCCCACAGCAGGCCGTGCAGCGGCAGGGCGGGCACGCTGGCGGCGCCCAGCCGGATGCTGGCGAGGCTGGCCGCCGCGCCCAGCACCCACCCAGCCACGGCTTCGGCCAGGCTGTGCTGCCCGTCGGCGACCAGCAGCACGCCGACCAGTCCGCCCAGGGCCAGGCCGAGCGCGACCCCGGCGCGTCGCCAGCCTTCGGCGCAGCCATGCAGGAGCATCCAGAACAGCATCGGAAAGAGGGCGCTCGCCCCGGCCGCATGGCCGCTGAGCGCCTTGAAGCCGAGTGACGGCACACCGCCTCCCCAGCCGAGAAACAAGATCTTGCTCGCAGCGACCAGTCCCAACGCGACGCACAGCAGCACGCCCCAGCACAGTGCCATGCGCCAGGCGCGGGCAGCCAGCAGCCAGGCGAACAGGGCGGCGCCGAGCGCGATGGCCAGGCGCGGATCGCCAAGGTGCAGCAGGGGCGTGAGCATGTTCATGACAGTCGCTGGCGCGTCAGCGCGGCCAGGGTGCTGAAAATGATGCGCAGGTCGGTCCAGAAACCGCGCTCGCGCACATAGCGCACGTTGTAGTCGAGCTTGGCAGGGAGGATGACGTCCAGGTAAGCCCGTTCGGGGTCGGCGCTGCGTCCGAGGATGGCGTTCTCGTCCTTGTAGCAGATGGACGCCCAGTCCGTGATGCCAGGCTTGACCGAGAGCACGATGGCGCGCACCTCGGCCGGATAGCAGGCGACATAGCGCGGCACTTCGGGACGCGGTCCGACCAGGCTCATGCTGCCCAGGACCACATTGATCAGCTGCGGCAATTCGTCGATCTTGTAGCGGCGCAAAAACTTGCCGATGCGGGTAATGCGCGCATCCGCGCCGACGGTGAGCCGGGGGCCGTGGCCGCTGTCGACGCGCATGGTCCGAAATTTGATGATATCGAACGGCACGCCGAAACGTCCGACGCGTTGTTGACGGAACCAAGCCGGCCCTGGCGAGTCCAATCGAATACAGATGGCGATGACGGCAAACAGCGGGGCCAGCACCACCAGCCCGGCCAGCGCCGCCACGATGTCGAAAAGGCGCTTGCTCATGTCAGTAACTCGCGCAGGGTGTCGATGATGCGCTGCTGGTCGGCGTCGCTCATGCGTGTGTACAGGGGCAGGGACAGCATGCAGGCGAAGCTGGCCTCCGCCACGGGGAATTGTTCCGGGCTCAGGCGGCAACTGTCGCGCCAGAACGGATGGCGGTGCAGTGGAATGAAGTGCACGCTGGTACCGATGCCGCGCTCGGCGAGGCGGGCGATCAGTTCGTCGCGGCCGAACCGGGCGCCAGCTTCCAGCCGCACCACGTACAGATGCCAGGCGTGGCTGCTGCCCGCGCCGGGCACGCAGGGCAGGCGCAGCGGCAAGCCTTGCAGGCCGATGGCGTAGGCCTGCGCCAGTTCCTGGCGGCGCAGCAGGAAGCGGTCGATCTTGCGCAACTGCTCGATGCCCATGGCGGAGGCGAGATCGGTCAGGTTGTACTTGAAGCCGGCGGCCACCACGTCGTAGAACCAGGCCGGTGTGCGCGAGGTGTAGCGGTCGAAGGCGTCCTGGCTGATGCCGTGGATGCGCATCAGCCGCACGCGCCGCGCCAGAGTGGCGTCGCGGGTGACCACCATGCCGCCTTCGCCAGTGGTCATGGTCTTGTTGGCGTAGAAACTGAATACGGTGGCGTCGCTCGCCAGGGTGCCGACCAGCCGGCCCTTGTAGTGCGTCGGGAAGGCGTGCGCGGCGTCTTCCACGACTTTGAGCTGGTAAGCACGAGCCAGGGCCAGCACGGCGTCCATGTCGCATGCCAGGCCGGCGTAATGCACGGGGATGATGGCGCGCGTGCGTGGCCCAATGGCGGCCTCGACCGCTGCCAGGTCGAGATTGAGGGTATCCGGGTCGGCGTCGACCAGGACGGGGTGCGCGCCGAGGTAGTGCACGACTTCGGCGGTGGCGGTAAAGGTCAGGGTTGGCACGATGACTTCATCGCCAGGGCCGATGCCGAGCGCTTCAAGCGCCAGGTGCAGGCCGGCGGTGGCGGAGTTGACCGAGATCGCTTCCACGCCGTCGCCGAGGTAGGCGGCGAAGTCGTGCTCGAACTGGCGCGTGCGCGGTCCGGTCGTGACCCAGCCCGAGCGCAGGCACTCGACCACGGCGGCGATTTCCTCGTCGCCGATGTCGGGCAGGGCGAAAGGCAGGAAGGGAGGTGCAACGGGCAGGGCCGGGCCCGGCTTGGGTGTCAGGTCTTCAGGCATGATGGGTGCTCCGTGAAGTTGGTGTTCGCGTCCGGGTGTTCCGCACGCCGATGCGTTGCTTGCCCGGCCCTGCAGCGCCGTAGGCAGATCGTTCAGGAAGGAGGGTAGGCGTCGCTGTCTTCATGGGAAGGAGGGCAGGCGTGGCTGTCTTCACAGGAAGGACGGCAATCATGGCTGTTGATAGGGCATCACTCGCCGCTCGATGGATGTCGCGAAACGGTGCACGCGGCCTTTGCCGACGCAGCGCACTGACCGCCGACGCCGACGCCGACGCCGCCGCGCCGAGGCGGCCCTCGGAGGGGCGGCACGTTGGCTTGACAGCCGCCGACGCAACGGCGCACGGCGCATCGTCGCGGTGACTCGCCGGGACTGCTCCTGCTGGCAACGTTGCCTCTGCCTGGGGTATCAGGGACCGGACCGGCGCTGCCGGCGGGTTGAAGCAGCCGCGCCGGCCCGCACCGGACATGGCAGCGCCGTCTTGTGATCGCCGCTGGGAATGAACGGTAGCCATCATGCGCACGCCTGCAAGAAACGCCGCCCCAGCACCGGGTAGCTCAGGTTGGCCATGGCGTAGGCGCGGCCGCGTTGTCCGGCCGCTTCGCGCTCGTACGGGTCGAGCGTGAACAGGGCCAGCAGACCGTGCGCCACGGCGGCGGGGTCCTGCGGGGCAACGGTCAGGCCGCAACGGGCGTCGGCCACCGGATCGTTGCCCGCCTCGACCGAATGCAGGATGGGCCGGCCAGCCATCATGTAGTCGATCAGTTTGTTGGGCGCGATGCCATACCGGTACAGGCGCTGTCGCTGCCAGCCGATGTAGGCGACGTCGAAGCAGGCCAGCAAGGCCGGCACCTGTTCCTTGGGTACCGGATCGAGAAAATGTACATGGTGCAGGCCGCGTTCGCGCGCCAGATGCGCCAGCCGGGGCTTGTCAGGACCGCCACCGGCCAGTACGAAGGCGATGCGCTGGTCAGCCACCAGGGCGGCGGCGTCGAGCAGGGTATCGAGGGCGTTGGCGACGCCATGCGTGCCGGCATAGCCGACGATGAACTTGCCCTCGTGCCGCAAGGCCGCCAGAACGGTGCCGGCCTGCCCCGAAAGGGCCGGCGGCTCGGCCAGCCATTCGGCCGGGTCGGCGCCGTTGGGCACGATATGCAGTTTATGCGGGGCCATGCCGTGCGCTTCCAGATGATCGCGCACCTTGGGCAGGATCGATACGATGGCGCAGGCGTTGCGGCAAGCATAGTTTTCTGCCGCCTGCAGCAACATGATGAAAGGATGCCAGCGCGAATAGCCGCCCAGTTCGATGGGCGAGAGCGGCCACAGGTCGTGCAGCTCGAACAGCAGACGCGCGCCGGCCAGCCGGGCGATGCGGTGCGCCGGCCAGATGTCGAGCGGGTAGGTACTTGAGGCAATGACGACGTCGGGCGCAAACTCGGCGGCGAGCTGGCGCGCGTGCCGTTGCAGGTGGGCGACGAAGGCAAGCATATTGACCACGCGCGCCGCGCCGTTGCCGCGGTAGGCGGGCGTGGCGATCCAGCGATAGCTGACGCCGTCGATGGTTTCGTCCAGCCGGGGCTGGCCATGCAGCTGCGGCGCCTGGGCCCGGATGTGCGACTGGGACGAGGCGATGATGCGCACCGTGTGGCCCAGCCGTACCCATTCGCGCGCCAGGTAGAAGGGGCGGTATTCCATGCCGTGCCGCAGGGAGCCGGCATAGTGGTTGATGAGGAGAATGTTCATGCCGGAACCTCCCGCGGGCGACACGCGCTTACCATGTCAGTCCGTCGGCCAGGCGGCGCAGGTTGCAGCGCGTGTTTTCGCGCCAGTTGGTTTCCCACTGGACCGGATGGGTCAGCAGGCACATGGTGCGGTAGCGCCCAGGCGCGGCCCGCGGCGCCATCGGGGTATGGCTGGGGCGGCGGGCGGTCTGATGGCCATGTCGAACTGTTCGAGGAGGGCGCTGTCATACGTTTCACAGGCGATGCCGCAGCGCGCGCGCAGGGCATCGACTCAGGCATGCGCGACGGCATCGGGTAATCGCTGTACAGGCGTCGGAAAAGTCGTTTCATCGGAGGTGGTAAATCGCACGATGGGGGATAAAGCCGAGCATGGTCTTGAACTGGCGCAGCCCGGGCAAGGCGCCGTAGTAGGTGTCGTACATCAGGTAGCGCGCCAGGCCCTGGTCGATCAGTCCGGCTGCAATGTCGCCCACCAGCAAGTGCATGATGCCGTCGTTGTTGCGGTAACCCATGAGCTTCTCGAATGCATGGAAATTGCCGTAGCGCCCGACGTTGGCGTACGCCACCAGCTTGCCGTCGGGATCGAGGACGCCGTAATAGGTGAAGTTGCTCAGCTTGTCGTAGCAGCGCTGCTTTTGCAGGTAATGCTGGTCCATGGGACGTCCCTGGCGCGCCTCGACCGAGGTGTTAATGGCGTGGATGGCATCCACATGGTCGTTGCGGTCGATCTGGGCCAGGGTGTAGCCGCGCGCGCGTGCCCGCTTGATGTGGTGGGCGCCCCAGTTCCTGCCTTTGATGCTGTCCAAATAGGCGCTGCGTCCCTGGAAACCGTGCAGGTCGATCAGTGCGGCGCCCCAGCTTTTGTGCTGGATGATTTTGTAGCGTGGATGGCGCTTGGTGTAATACTGGTAGGTCGAGCGCACATTGATGGGGGCGATGGCCAGGTCGAAATACAAATGCGCGACAGGAAGCCGCAGCACTTGCCTGACGGTGGCGATATGGTTCGAAACTGTGGAGAGTAGGCTGTTCATTGCAGTCGTCGCGGCTTAAAACCGCCTTTTCTTGTTGGTTGGATTTGAATGTCAGGCGCATCTAGCCTTGCGCCTCCTGGCCGGAAATGGTTCGGGCTTTTCTTACTGTAGCCAGATGAAGCGGGAGGCTATTTGAAGTTGCGTAAGTCGATACGGCGCAAGCGCGGTTCTTTGTTATTCGTCAGGGGTGCCGCAGGTTTTTATTTCGGCGATGACATGAATAGTTATCCGGATGCGCCGTGGCGGTCGGCAATGCGCCGATTCCCCAACGGCGCTTGCAGCTCCCGATAAAGCCTGATCAGTTTTTCCGCCTCGGCCGGCCAGTTATATTTTTCGAGAATCGCGCGCCGTCCATTGCGGCCCATGCGGCGGGCAATGTGCGGATGGCGCACGAAATAATCGATGGCGGCGGCAATGGCGGCCGGATCGAAGGGATCGACACACACGCCGCATTGATTACTTTGGATAATCCCGTGCCATAGGGGAATATCGGAGGCGATGACGGGAATGCCTGCCGCCATGTATTCGAACATCTTGACGGGCAGGGCCTCGAGGTAATTGGGTTCGGGATACAGGGTCACCAGGCCGGCGAGGGCGCGCGCCATGAGCGCGCGCACGCCGTCGCGGCCCAGGTGGCCGGGGCGATTCAGGCGTTGCCAGCCGGGTAGTGCGCTCAGGGCGTTTTCCAGCGCCACCTCGGAAAAACGCCCGGCCAGGGTGATACGGGCAGGCGATTGCAGCAACTGCGCTGCGCTGACCAGCTCGCCGATGCCGCGCATCGCGGACAGGCTGCCGACATAGCACACCTCCTGCTGTTTCTCGTCCCACGGGGCGTCGCCGTCGAATTCGGCGGGCATCGGGTAATTGTTGACATCGACCGTGTTCGGGTTGATCCGCAAGAATTTATCCCGGATAAACGGCGTTGCGGCAACGATCGCATCGAAACGGCGGCAGGCGTGGCGTTCGTAGGCGGCGCATGTGCTGGCGAGCAAACCCCGCAAGGATGGCGCGAGGTAGGGCTTGCTTAGTATTTGCAGCGGCAAATCTTCATGGGCGTCGAAGATGACGATCTTGCCCAGGCGCTTGAGGCGCAGCCCGACGGGAATCAGTTCCGGATCGTGCAGGTGATACATGTCGGCATCGATCAGGCGCGCGCGCTGCAAGACGCGGCGCGTGCTGACCAGCATGCGTCCCATGCGGCCCGGGTGATGCCCGACGTCGGTGATATGAACGCCGCTGTCGCGCTCGTCCCCGAGGCCGTCCGCCACCACCAGGGTGACCTTATACCCTTGCCGCGCCAGCGTCATGCATTGCTTGACGAAGATCCGGGTGTCGCGGCGCGGATGGGCCGATGTCAGATGTGCAATTGAGAGCATGTGTCATTCCATACCGGTAGGATGAATACGCCGCCATGGTGGCGCCGATGAGCATGTCGGTAAAATAATGCGAGGTAATCAGAAGCAGCAGCGTGATGCAGCAAAGGGAAAAACCCAGAAGGAATTCGCCGGAGCGCTGGCGTGCGAAATATCCTTTGAAAAACATCGGAATCGCCGGCACGATCAATATGCTCAGCACAAACAGAAATCCGAACAGGCCGGTATCGACCCAGGCCGACAGCACATTATGCGAATACAGGCCCGGCGAATAACTGGCGTAGTCGCCGAAGACCGGAAACTGCGCGATCGTATTCATCGCATACGCGCTCAGATGATGACGCTTGTTGGCCGAGGTCGAATGTGACAGATCAAGCAGTTCCAGTACCCGGTTACTGGGCAGCATGGACAATAATTGGTCCAGATTGGAGAAAATCACAAGGAACAGGATGATAAAAATGGAGGTCATTAATAACTTCTGGCGCGCGTGATACAGCTCGATGATGGGAATCATGAACAGCATGGCGGCAAATTCGCTGCGCGCCGTATTCATGAACAGGGTCAGCGCGGCCAGGCAATACAGCAACACGCGCAGCGGCAAGGAGCGGGTGTACGCGATGGCCACCGCAAAAGTAAACAAATACGATCGCGAAAACCCCTGGTACGAGGCCAGGCTTTCCGGATTTTTTGCCGTGCCGAGCGGCGCCAGGTAGAACGATCCATCGACGGCGTAGGCAAACACGATGGCCGACATGCCCAGCAGGCTGCCCAGCGCCATCTGGCGAAAGCGCCGCTGGCCCGGGTCGCACAGGCGCAACGCGAAGAACACGTTCAACATGAAGATGATCCCGAGCACATGATTGGTGACGATCAGCCCATTCGCGCCGGCCACGGCGTTGACGGCGACGATCAGCGCGAAGTAGGCCAGGTACAGGAAGAAGGCGACATCGCTCTTGCCCAGGTAATCGCAGTCGCGCCGGACCCGGGCCGCGTAGAAGAAAAACAGCATGGGCAACAGCAGCAGCGATACCAGCGCGAAATAGCCGCCTAGGACGGCTGGAATCTTTCCCAGTCCCAGCGCCGTGTGATAAAAAAAGAAGCCGGGAAACAGCGCAAAGAAGGCCAGCATGCCCGCCAACTGTTCGTGTCCCGTGGTGCGCGCGATCGGGTTCATACGGCCGCCATGCGGTTTTGCGAGCACTGGTACGACATGTGCAAGTAGATAAAATAGAGCAGGGAGTAGCCGACCGCATACCACAGCACGCTTTGCTGCAAGGTGCCGGGCGCGGCGAACACCGATACGGTCATCACGAACAGCGCCACCTGCCACACCAGGTCGATCTTCTGCTTGCCGGCGACAAAGAACACATAGCTCAGCGGGCTGGCGATGAAATTGAGGAAATACAGCGGCGCGAGGATTTGCGCCAGCTCGCCGGCGGCGCGCCAGTTTTCTCCGAACACGAAAGCGAACAGTTGCGGCGAAAACAGCAGCAGCACCAGCGAGGGGCCGATGCCCAGCAGCACCAGCGCCTTGAAGGTGTAGCGGTAGGCATCGCGGCAATTGCCCTGGGTCTGGAAGTCATGCACCGACTGGCGCTTGAACACTTCCAGCACCGACGAGGCCAGCAGCGCAATCGGCGCGCCCAGCACGCGCTGGGTGAGGGCGAACAGGCCGGCTGCAAGTGCGCCGTGGCGCGCGCCGATCATCAGCAGCGGCAATTGTCCGACGATCACGTTGAGCAGGTTCGAGGGCAGCGAAAAGCGCCAGAACTTGTCGTGACGGCGCAGGTAGCGGCGCTGCCCGTCGTCCAGGCGCCAGCCCGGCCATGCCTGGGGCGGCGCCAGCAGCAGCATGGCGGCCAGCAAGCCCGCGGCCAGCCCGATCAGCTGGCCAGCGATCAGGGCCACGCCGCCCACGCCCAGCGCCAGCAGGCCCACCTGCGCCAGGGCGATGCCGCCGGCGCTCCAGATGCGCGCGCGCGCGGCCTTGCCGAAGGCATTGCGCGAGGTGGCGTAGGCCAGCGTGGTTTGCATGTAGGCCGTCATCCAGGTGGCCAGGCCGAGCGTCAGCAGCGCCGGCCACGACAGGTGGGCGGCGATGGGCAGCTCCAGCAGGCGCGCCAGCACCGCGCACGCGGTCATCAGGATGGCGGTGAGGCTGGCACTGTAGGCCACCACCGAAAAGCAGGTGCGCTGCGCCTCGCTTTCGTGGTCGAGGATCATCGCCGCTTCCAGCCGCAGCGTGGCGCCGATGGCCGCCACCGCCACCACGCCCAGCCAGACGCTGAAGGCGCCCACGTCGGCCGGGGTGCACAGGCGGGTGATGAGCGGGGCCGCCAGCAGCGGCAGGGCCTGGGCCCCGAGCGCGCCGCCGAGCACGGTCATCACGTTGCGCCAGTAAGCCGGTAGCCGCGCTGTCATTGCCGTCTCCACGTCAATCCTGCCGGCATGAAGCGGCGCCACTGCCGGCGGCGCGCAGCAGCACCGCGCACACCTGGCCGATGCTGTCGTCGTCGAGGTAGGGCCCCATCGGCAGGCTGAGTACCCTGGCGGCCATGGCTTGCGCGACCGGGGCGCTGTCCGGGTCGCTCCAGCGCGCATAGGCCGGCTGCAGGTGCATGGGCACGGGATAATGCACGGCGGTCGGAATGCCGGCCTCGTGCAGTGCGGCGCGCACCCGGTCGCGCTCGTCCACGACCACCGTGTACTGCGCGAACACGCTGCTGCGGTCGCGCGGACGCGCCACCTTGCCGATTTTCCCCGACAGCAGGGCGTCGTAGCTGGCGGCGGCGCGCGCGCGCTGCTTCAGTTCCCAGTCGAAATTGTCGAGCTTGGCCAGCACGATGGCGCACTGCAAGGTATCCATGCGTCCACCCACGCCGATGCGCGTGTGCACGTAGCGCTGCGCCTGGCCGTGGACGCGGATTTCGCGCATGGCCGTGGCCAGCCCGGCATCGCTGGTGAAGATGGCGCCGCCGTCGCCGTAGCAGCCGAGCGGCTTGCTGGGGAAAAAGCTGGTGCAGCCGATGGCCGACAGATTGCAGCTGCGCTTGCCGCCGTAGGTGGCGCCGAAGCTCTGCGCCGCGTCTTCGATCACGCTCAGGCCATGGCGGTAGGCAATCGCATTGATCGCTTCCATGTCGGCCGGCTGGCCGTACAGCGACACCGGCATGATGGCGCGCGTGCGCTCCGTGATTTTTTCTTCGATCAGGGTGGGATCGATATTGCAGGTGGCCGGGTCGATGTCCACGAACACCGGCGTGGCCCCCAGCAGCACGATGGCTTCGGCCGTGGCGATGAAGGAAAACGGCGTGGTGATGACTTCGTCGCCAGCTTTGACGCCGAGCGCCATCAGCGAAATGAGCAGCGCTTCCGTGCCCGACGACACCGTGATGCAGTGCCTGGCCCCGGTCAACGCGGCCAGGCGCGCTTCGAGCTCGTCCACTTCCGGTCCCATGATGTACTGGCCGTGGTCGAGCACGGCCTGGATGCGGGCATTGATGTTCTCGCGTCCAGCCTGGTATTGCGCTTTGAGGTCGATAAATTCCATGATGGTCGGTCCGTTCGCTGGCAGGTCAATCGATCGATAAGGAGGCGCGCTCGCCGGCCAGGGTGCACACCCCGCCGCGCACCCGGTAGCGTTCGCCCGTGTGGGGGCAGGTGGCCTCGCCATCCTGCCCCATGGGCAGGGCCAGGCGCTCGCCATGGCGGCCGATCCAGCCCGTCTGGCGCGCCGGCACGCCCACCATCAGCGCGTAATCGGGCACGTCGCGCGTGACCACGGCCCCGGCGCCGATGAATGCATAGCGCCCGATGGTGACCCCGCACACGATGGTGGCGTTGGCGCCGATGCTGGCCCCGCGCCGCACCAGGGTGCGCCGGTAGGCATCCTTGCGCACGATGGCCGCGCGCGGATTCCAGACGTTGGTAAATACCATGCTGGGGCCGCAGAACACCTCGTCCTCGATGGTCACGGCGTCGTACACCGACACATTGTTCTGGATCCTGACCCGGTCGCCGATCAGCACGTCGTTACCGACGAACACGTTCTGCCCCAGCGAGCAGCCGGCGCCGATGCGCGCGCCGCCGCACACGTGCGCGAAATGCCAGACGCGGGTGCCCGCGCCCAGGGTGGCGCCGGGGTCGACGATGGCGCTCGCTTCAATGATGGCCTGGTCCATGTTCAATACTCCAGCGGCAAGGCCACGCGCTTGCCGTCGCGCGCCGACTTGTAGGCGGCGATGAGCACTTCGAGCGACTTGAGCCCTTCACGGCCATCGGTTTCCGGTTCGGCTTCGCCGCGCAGCACCTTGATCACATTGTCGTAATACAGCGGATGGCCGAAGCCGTAGACCGAGGTGGTCTGGTAGCTGGCGTCGTTCACCCGCGCATCGTCCTCGTCCGGCTCGGCGAACTCCCATTGCTGCACTTCATTGACCGCCACGCCGCCGATGCGCGCCGTGCCGCGCTCGCCCAGGATGGTGATCGAGCCTTCCAGGTTGCGCGGATAGGTCAGCATGGTCACGTTCATCGACCCCAGCGCGCCGTTGCGCCAGCGCAGGCTGATCACGCCGGTGTCCTCGACCTCGATATCGCGCGCCAGGGTCGCGGTGTAGGCTTGCAGGCTCTCGACCGGGCCGACGATCCAGTCGATCAGGTCGACGTAGTGGCTGGCCTGGTTCATGAAGGCGCCGCCGTCGTATTCCCAGGTGCCGCGCCATTTGGCGCTGTTGTAATAGTCGTCCGGACGGGTCCAGAACACATTCAGGTTGACCATGTAGATGCGCCCGAAGCGCTTTTTATCGACCGCGCTTTTGAGCAGCTGCAAGGTGGCGTTGCGCCGGTTCTGCTTGACCACGAACATGCGCACCCCCGCCGCGTCGCAGGCGGCCACCATGCGCTTGCCGTCTTCCCAGCGCGTGGCCATGGGTTTTTCGGTGATCACGTGGCGCCCGCCGGCGGCGATCTGGACCGCCTGCTCCGGATGCAGGCCGGACGGGGTGCAGATGATGAACGCGTCGGCATTGCACTTGGCCAGCATCTCGCCCAGGCCGCGGTAGGGCCGCGCGCCGGTGCGCTTGCTTGCCGCGGCCAGCGCCACCGGGTCGATGTCGCACACGCCGGTCAGCTCGCAACGGTCCTGGTGCTGGGCGATGGCATTGAAATGGTTGTGGGCAATACGGCCGCAACCGACCAGCGCAAAACGGATGCGGCGGTCGAGAACGGGGGGCGGGAAATAGTGCATGATCACTCTCCAAATCGAAGGTTCAAGCCTTGACGACATTCGGCAGCCGGTCCAGGTAGACCCCGCGCGTGTCGACAATCAAGGCGGCGTGCTGCTGTATCAGCACGTAATCGAAGGCGCTGTGGCTGGTGGCCAGCAGCACCACGTCGTAGGACGCGATCGACGCTGGCGTCAGGGGCACGCTGGCGAGGTCGAAATGGTGTTCTCGCATGGGCGGAAACACCGGCACGTGCGGATCGGAATAGTCGACCAGGGCGCCCTTGGCGCGCAGGATTTCCATCAGCTCAACCGAAGGAGATTCGCGCATGTCCTCGACGTTTTTCTTGTAGGCGATGCCGAGCACCAGCACGCGGCTGCCGCGGATGGAGCGCGACCGCTCGTTGAGCGCGTCGGCCAGCTTGCCGATGACCCAGTGCGGCATGTCGCTGTTGATTTCGCCGGCCAGCTCGATGAAACGGGTGTGCAGGCCGTACTGGCGCGCCTTCCAGGTCAGGTAAAAGGGGTCGATCGGAATGCAGTGCCCGCCCAGGCCCGGACCCGGATAGTAGGGCGTGAAGCCGAACGGCTTGGTGGCGGCGGCGCGGATCACCTCGTGGATATCGATATCCATCTTGTCGGCGATGATCTTCATTTCATTGACCAGGCCGATGTTGACGGCGCGGTGGATGTTTTCGAGCAGCTTGGTCAGTTCGGCGGCGCGGGTGGAACTGACCGGCACCACCTGGTCGATGGCCGGGCTGTACAGCGCGATGCCGGCGCGCAGGCAGGCCGCCGTATCGCCGCCGCAGACCTTGGGAATGGTGCGGGTTTCGTAATCGGGGTTGCCCGGGTCTTCGCGCTCGGGCGAAAACACCAGGAAGATGTCGTCGCCGATGGTCAGGCCGCGTGAAGCGATGCGCGGGCGCAGTTCCTCGTCGGTGGTGCCGGGGTAGGTGGTGCTTTCGAGCGAGACCACCTGGCCGGCGCGCAAGTGGGGCAGCAGGGCGTCGGCGGTGGCCAGCACGAACGACAGGTCCGGTTCGCGGTAGGCGTTGAGCGGGGTCGGCACGCAGATGATCAGGGCGTCGGCCTCGGCCGCGCGCGCAAAGTCGCTGGTGGCCTCGAAGCCGGCCGCCAGCGCAGCCCCGATGGCGGTGGCGGAAATATGCTCGATATAGCTGGCGCCGGCGTTCAGGCGCGCCACCTTGGCCGGATCGATATCGATGCCGAGCACCCGGAAGCCGGCCTGGGCATAGCGCAGGCTGAGCGGCAAGCCCACATAGCCCAGCCCGATAATGCCGATGACAGCGCTGCGTTGATCGAGTTTCCCGATTAACTTCACTAAATGGCGGCTAGAATATTGGTCGCGCATGGATATTATCTCCGTACTGAAGTTGGGTAAATCCGGATCAGGCTCCGGAGGGCATCCCGGGCCGATTTTGTTTATGCCGGACGGTATTTATTCGATGCGGTCGGGCGAGAAACTGCGTAATAGCGCGGGCCGGTTTTTATCGGGCGGGGCCACCGCCGCCGGTGAACGGTGGACTGGCGCGCCATTCGGCTGCGGCGTATATTCGGACACGATTGCCTTGACCATCGATTCGATCATGCCGCGATCATGGGTATTGCAAGCGAGCATCAGGCAGGTAATATAAGTGTCGAGTACGCCGGGATCGAGCGCGTGTTCCTTCATGCGCATGATGCGCGGATGGTCGCTGGGACAAACCTTGCCGTCCGTAAGCAATTCCTCGTACAGTTTTTCGCCGGGAAACAGTCCCACGAACTTGAGGCCGATGTCGCCTTCGGGGTTCTGCGCCGTCTTTTCGGTCAGTCCCGACATCATGATCATGGTGCGCGCCAGGTCGACGATGCGGACCGGCTCGCCCATATCGAGCACGAATACGTCGCCGCCCTCGGCCATGGCGCCAGCCTGGATCACCAGTTGCGCCGCCTCGGCGATCAGCATGAAATAGCGCGACACTTCCGGATGGGTAATCGTCAGCGGCCCGCCGTGGGCCAGCTGGCGCTGGAACAGGGGAATCACCGAGCCCGACGAGCCCAGAACGTTGCCAAAACGCACCATGCAAAAGGTGGTGTCCGGCCCGTGGGTGGTGGCGGCCGCCTGAAAGATCAGCTCGGCGATACGCTTGCTCGCCCCCATGATGTTGGTCGGGCGCACCGCCTTGTCGCTGGAAATGAGCACGCAGGTGCGCACCTTGAACTTGGCGGCGGCGGCCGCGATCACTTGCGAACCGAGCACGTTGTTGCGCAGGCCGGCGACGATATTGCTTTCGACCAGGGGGACATGCTTGTAGGCGGCGGCGTGGTAGATGGTGTCGATGGGGTTTTCCTGCAGGATGCGCTCGACCAGGCGCGCGCTGCATACCGAACCCAGGTGTGCGCTGATGCGCATCTCCGGATGCCGGCCCAGCAATTCCTGGCGGATGGTGTACAGCGCGAATTCGGAATGGTCGACCAGGTGCAGGTGGGCCGGGGCCAGGGTGGCGATCTGGCGGCACAGCTCGCTTCCGATGGAGCCGCCGGCGCCGGTCACCAGCACGCGCTTGCCGCGCACGCAGCGGTCGAACAGGTCGGTGCGCGGCGGCACCGGTTTGCGGCCCAGCAAGTCCTCGAACTTGAGGTCGCGTACCGCTTGCAGGGGCGTGGCGTCGTCGGCCAGGTCGAGCAGGCGGCACAGGATGCGGGTGTTCACGCCGGCCATGGCCAGGCGCTCCATGATGTCGCGCAGACGCTGGGGCGATACCGAGGGCAGGGCGATGATCACCGAACGCACGCCCAGGCTGCGCACCGCGTCCGCCAGGCGTTCCGTATGGAACACGCGCAGGCCGGCGATGGTGCGCTCGTTGAATGCGCGCTTGTCGTCGAAAAAGCATACGGGGCGATATTGATTGCTGGTACGCATTGTCAGCGCCAGCTGCGCGCCCGGCTCCCCGGCGCCGTAGATGGCCACCGCATGGTCGGCCGCGGGCGCGTGGTTCATCTGCTTGCGCAGGAAATTGCGCACCGTCATGCGCGAGGTGACCACGTAGGAAAACGCAATAAACCAGTAAATGACCAGCGCGCTGCGCGGGAACGTGTCGTTGTTGATGCCCACCATGATCAGGTACACCGACAGCGTCGCCAGCGCCAGGGTGAAGCCGGTCACGGCCAGCATGCGCTGGTCGATGAGGCGGATGACGGCGCGGTACAGGTCCGACAGCGAGAATGCGCCGACCGTCAGCAGCGGCACCAGCAGATAGGCGGCCGGGTACTGCAGCGCCGATGCGGTGTCGCCCAGGCGCAGCAGCATGGCCGCCAGAAGGCACGCCGGCAGGGCCAGCAGATCGACCATGACCATCAGCGCGATTTTGGCAGTCCGGTTCATGGTGACCAATCCGGTACAGAATTGGCTAAGCGGATTTGTAATGGGCGTCTGCATGGCGGAGAGGGAAAATGAAAGAGCTTGGGTTTATATGGCGAATATCATGGAATACTGGCGCTGCGTATTCACGTATTCACGTCTTTATAATCAGCGTCACGCGGCGGCTTAGAGGACTTTTCCACGTGTAAGTTTATTATCCTGCCGGCTTGATGTGGTTGATTTGATAATCGTCAACGGCTGACTTAGCGTAAAAATTGCTAGCTGGATTTGATTGGGATTTAGAATCAATTGCAATTGGAAATATTATTGATGGCGGCTCAGAGGGGGGAATGACGGATTATCCTAAGACCTGTGGGAAAGCGCGCGAGAATGAGCGGCATAAGGCAATCGGACTCGGCCAAGATACACATCGTGAAAACCGCGAAGTTTGATATATATCGTGTCCGCGAACGTTAGCGGGAGCATTTTGGCGCGCGCGCGGTCTATTGATAGGTGACTGCGGGCGCACCTTGAGTGCGCGCGCTGGCAACTCATCCACGGAGGAGGAAATGAGCAAGATCATCGGTATCGATCTCGGCACCACCAACTCCTGCGTCGCCGTGATGGAAGGCGGCCAGGCCCGGGTGATCGAGAACGCGGAGGGCGCGCGCACCACGCCCTCGGTGGTGGCCTACCAGGACCATTGCGAAATCCTGGTGGGGGCGCCGGCCAAGCGCCAGGCGGTGACTAATCCGCAAAATACGCTGTTCGCCGTCAAGCGCCTGATCGGGCGCAAGTTCGACGAGGCGCAAGTCCAGAAAGACATCCATCTGATGCCTTTCAAGATCGTGCGCGCCGATAATGGCGACGCCTGGGTCGACGTGCGCGGCAAGCGCCTGGCGCCCCAGCAGGTGTCGGCCGAGGTGCTGCGCAAGATGAAAAAGACGGCCGAAGACTATCTGGGCGGGCCGGTCAGCGACGCCGTCATTACGGTACCCGCCTATTTTAATGACGCCCAGCGCCAGGCCACGAAAGACGCCGGGCGCATCGCCGGCCTGGAAGTGCGCCGCATCATCAACGAACCGACCGCCGCCGCGCTCGCCTTCGGCCTCGACAAGGCCGCGCGCGGCGACCGCAAGGTGGCCGTGTACGACCTGGGCGGCGGCACCTTCGACATCTCCATCATCGAGATCGCCGAGCTGGAAGGCGACAAGCAGTTCGAGGTGCTGTCCACCAACGGCGACACCTTCCTCGGCGGCGAAGATTTCGACCAGCGCGTGATCGACCACATCATCGCCGAATTCAAGAAGCAGAGCGGCATCGACCTCGGGCGCGACCCGATTGCCTTGCAGCGCATCAAGAGCGCGGCGGAGCGCGCCAAGATCGAACTGTCCTCGACCCAGCAGACCGACATCAACGAGCCCTACATTGCCATGTCCAACGGCGCCCCGGCCCACCTCAACCTGCGTCTGTCGCGCGCCACCCTGGAAGCCCTGGTCGACGACCTGATCGACCGCACCATCGCGCCGTGCCGGCTTGCGCTCAAGGATGCCAACCTGGCCAGGGAACAGATCGGCGACGTCATTCTGGTGGGCGGCATGACGCGCATGCCCAAGGTGCAGGAAAAGGTGCGCGAATTTTTCGGACGCGACGCCCGCAAGGATGTCAATCCCGACGAGGCGGTGGCGGTAGGCGCGGCCATCCAGGGCGCGGTGCTCTCCGGCGAGCGTTCCGACGTGCTGCTGATGGACGTGACCCCGCTCTCGCTCGGCATCGAAACCCTGGGTGGGGTGATGACCAAAATGATCCCCCGCAACACCACCATTCCCACCAAATTCAGCCAGGTGTTTTCGACCGCCGACGACAACCAGCCGGCCGTGACGGTCAAGGTCTACCAGGGCGAACGCGAAATTGTCGCGGGCAACAAGTTGCTGGGCGAATTCAATCTGGTCGGCATTGCGCCGGCGCCGCGCGGCATGCCGCAGATCGCGGTCAGCTTCGATATCGATGCCAACGGCATCCTGCACGTCAGCGCGGTGGACAAGGCCACGGGCAAGGCCAACCAGGTCACCATCAAGGCCAATTCGGGGCTGAGCGAAGCCGAGATTCAGAAAATGGTGCAGGACGCGCTGGCCCACGCCGACGAAGACCGCCGCGCGCGCGAACTGGCCGACGCCCGCAACCGCGGCGATGCGCTGGTCCATGCAATCCGAAAGCAACTCGACGAACATGGCGCGGGCCTCGATGCCCCGGTGCGCGAGCGGATCCAGGCGGCCATCGACCGCCTTGACGCGGCCTTGAAAACCGGCAGCAAGGAAGACATCGACACACGCATCGCAGCCTTGTCCGCCGCGGCGCAGGGCATTGGCGCAAAACTGTACCAGCAGCAAGGCAACGGAGCGGGACAGGAACAGCAGGGTGGCGCGCAGGCCGGTTCCGGGCAAGGGGGGCCGGGGCGGGACGACGACGTGGTCGATGCCGATTTCCGGGAGGTGGGCGGGGGCTGAAGACGATGAGGAAGGGCTGGGCGCTAACGTCCCATCATTTGATGCGCGTGGTGTCCGGCGGCGGCAGAGTCAATACGATGGGAGCTACCGCACCGCGAAGGAGCCCGCCATGGCCGAGCCCGTCGTTATCACGCTCGGCCAGGTCGAGCAGCTTGCCCCGCGCGCGCTCCCCGTCTACCGCACCGCTTTCAGCATGGAGCAACATTTCCTGATTCATTTCGGCATCGCCGCGTCAGCATTGCGGGTAAGCCATTTCATGGCGCAGGTGCTGCATGAAACCGTTGCCCTCGCGCGCGCGGTGGAAAACCTGCGCTACAGCACGCAGCGTTTGCCCAAGGTATGGCCGCAGCGTTTCCTGCCGCGTGGGCCGCTCGATCCGGCCATGTACGCCAACGATGAAGTCCGGCTCGCCAACGCGGTGTACGGCGGCCGTTTGGGCAACGACCTTCCCGGCGACGGCTACCTGTACCGCGGTCGCGGATTGTTGCAGCTCACTGGAAAGGACAGCTACGCACTGGCGAGCGTGACGTTGAGAACTGGCTATCCGTCCGCGCCGGATTTTGTTGCCGAGCCCGACGCGGTGCTTTCGGCTCGCTGGTGCCTGGGCGCGGCGGCCGCCATCTGGATCGCGAAAGGCTGCAACGAGGCGGCGGATGACGACGATGTCGTGGAAATAACGAGGCGCATCAACGGCGGCACGGTGGGACTGGCCGAGCGCCGCCGCTGGCTGGCGCGCACGCGTGCAGCGTGGCGGGGCTGACGTGGGACGGGAGTCGAGTGTGGCTTTCGCCAGCGCGGCGCCGCCGTCCCGCTGAATGCCGCCTCGGCGCGGGGGCGATTGCTCTTACGGCAACGCCATCCGTGTCTGTCGCCCCGGTTTTACAGTCAGCGCGTCACCGGGCCTGTCGGCCCTTTGATGGCCGCCGTCGTCGTGGCGGTCGCCGTGGCCTTCACCGCCGCAGCAACCGGCGCGCCCGGACGTGGCTGGGGCGCCGCTGGCGGCACCACGATATGGTCATTCAAGCGCAGGAACTTGAAACCCGCCAGCTTTTGTCCATTCTTGCCACTACGCTCCTCGCGCGCCGCTGTCCGCGCAAAAAATGCCTCGAAGCTTTCTTCGCGCACCTGCGGCTCGGCCGAGTTCAGGAAATTGCGCTGCCCGTAGGCATCCACCACGATGAAGCCGACGTGCGACGCCCAGAACTTGCCCCCGCGCGTGGAAATCACGTTGACCAGGTCGCCATCCTGCAATTGCCCGACCACGCTTGCCACCTTGTCTTTGGTCACATACGCTTCCTGGCTGAGCTGCACGGGAATATTGCTGGCCGTGTTATGCCGCATCTTCAGGAAGGCCGTGCGGTCGATCTTCATGTCATACACCGGGCCATCGGTTCCGGCCAGCAGCGCGCTGACGTCGGACACCAGCCAGGCATTATTGATATTCCAGTCCACCTCGGTGTAATGATTGCGTGTTGCCACGCCGATCACGCCATCCTTGTAGCGGATGCGCTGCAGCATCCAGAAAAATTCTTCCCACGACTGGCTCAGCGCCATCGCATACGTGTGTTCGGCGAACACCACGCAGTCGCTCGCCTGCAGGCTGAACATCGGCAGGTTGTCGTGCAGCTCATAGGGATACTCGCCCAACAGATTGAGCACGTACGGCTGGCCGATATTCTTGCGTCCGATCGCGGCGATGCGCTTGCGCAGGTCCGGTTCGGCGGTATGCATATAGGCGATGTAACGCCCGACTTCGGCCGGCGTCATCTGATAAATCTGCTTGCGCTGCAAGGTGGCGAGGTCGAACGGCGGTGCGGCAGGGGCCAGCGGCGCCGCGGCGACAGGCTCGGGTATTGGCAGCGCCACCGGTGCCGGCGCAGCCGGCGGCGGTGCCACGGCAACCGGCGCCACGACAGGGGGGGCGGGTGGCGCGCTTGCGCAACCAGCCAGGACGGCACTGAGCAAAACGAGGGGAGCAAGACGCATCGGAAACCAATATTGAACGCTAAAGCGACACGCTAACCGCTGGCACGGTGTTTGACAATGGAAATGTGTTGCGCGAACACAAGGAAATTGCAGGCTTGCCGATCCGGCATTGCCGACTTTGATAGATGAAATGACACCTGCGATGTTGTGGCCCGCCTGTCATTGCCGGAACACGACTGCGCAACATGGCGCAAGTCGATGCCACAACGAAAAAGCCCGGCAAAGAACGGAAGCACGCTAGAGAGCGCTCAAGTAGCGCTCAGGTCTGCCTTGCATGTCGTCGATGGCTTCGATACGTTGGAGTGACCGTCCAGGCGCACCGAACGACGTCGTCATTGCAAATGGAAATAACACAAAGGAATTATCATGGGAAATATCCGTAACGACCGTCGTACCACACGGTGGCCGAATGGCGTCGTGCCATATTCCATCGACGCTGCAATCAGCCAGATCGGGCGCCAACAGATCATCACGGCGATGGCGCACTGGAGCAATGTGGCGCCGGTGCGCTTCGTGGAACATACGGACGAAAACGACGTCCTCATTTTCAATGTCAGCAATGACGAATGCTTTTCCGCAGTGGGCCGCGTCGGAGGGCGGCAGTGGGTGGGATGTGAATTTCCCATCACGCCCGTCGTGCCGGAGGGGGCATGGCTGGCCTTCGAACGCCAGGGCGACACCCAGGTCGATTGCGTCTTCGTCGGCACCGATGGCGCCGTGTATGCGATGTGGACGGTGGCCCCTGGTGTGTGGTCGAGCCCGGTGGCACTGACGCCCCCCGACGTCGCGCCGCCGGGTGCGCCGGTAGCCTTGCACCATCAGGTCGATGCCAATCAGCTCAACGCCGTGTTCGTGGACCGCAATGGCGTCGTGAACGTAATGTGGGTGATCGGCGGCGGAGCCTGGCAAGGGCCGGCCGGACTGACGCCTTCCGACACCGCTCCACCGGGCGCGCCGGTGACCTTGCACCATCAGGTCGATGCCAATCAGCTCGACGCCGTGTTCGTGGACCGCCATGGCGTTGTCAACGTGATGTGGGTCATCGGCGGCGGAGCGTGGCAAGGGCCGGCCGGACTGACGCCTCCCGACACCGCGCCACCGGGTGCGCCGGTGGCCCTGCACCACCAGAGTGGCTCCAATCAGCTCGACGCCGTCTTCGTGGACCGTAATGGCGTCGTGAGCGTGATGTGGGTGATCGGCGGTGGCACGTGGCAGGGGCCGGTGGGACTGACGCCGCCCAACACCGCGCCGCCGGGTGCGCCAGTGGCCTTGCATTATCAGGTCGATGCCAATCAGCTTGACGCCGTGTTCGTGGACGGCAATGGCGTCGTGAACGTGATGTGGGTCATCGGCGGTGGCGCGTGGCAGGGGCCGGTCGGCCTGACGCCACCGAACACCGCGCCGCCCGGTGCGCCCGTGGCCCTGCATCATCAGGGCGGCCCTAATCAGCTCGACGCGTTTTTCGTCGACGGCAATGGCGTCGTGAACGTGATGTGGGTCGTCGGCGCTGGTGCATGGCAAGGGCCGGCAGGACTGACGCCCCCCAACGCCGCACCAGCGGGTTCGCCGGTCGGAATCGCCGCCCACGACGGTGACTTGCTCGAGGCGGTTGTGGTCCCGGCGAACAATGTGCCATTAACGGTCTCGGTGCGCGGGCTGCAAGCGTGGTCGGTCGTTTCGCAGATCGGTTCGGGTTTCGGCACGCAGGCGATCATTCACGAGCTCGGGCACGCCCTGGGACTTTTTCACGAGCACCAGCGACCGGACCGGAACTCCTTCGTCACCTATAACGGTGCGAACGTGAGGGCTGGGAAGGAGCACAATTTCGTCATTCCTCCCGAGGCGCAGCCATTGGGCCGGTACGACTATACCTCTGTCATGCATTACTCACCCGGTGCCTTCTCGGCACCGAACATGGGGCCCACCCTCGTGCCGCCGGCGGGGGGCGTGACTGGCAACGAGGTGCCGGGCGCAGAGGATGCTCAAGTCCTTGGCTATGTGTACGGCCGTGTGTCGGCTCCGGGCGCCCGGTTGGACGCCGCATTTCAGGGCAGCGACCAGCAGTTGACGGTCGCGTTCACCGATGTGTTCGGCGGCATTTCGGTCATGTGGGTCATTGGCGACCGTCCGTGGGAACCGCCGGTGCAGATCGCGCTGCCGCCGAATACGGCGCCGCAAGGCGCGTCGGTGGCCTTGCATCATCAGGGAGGAATCAATCAGCTCGATGCCATTTTCGTGGACGGCAACGGCGTCGTGAACGTGATGTGGGTCGTCGGTGGCGGTGCGTGGCAAGGGCCGGTCGGACTGACGCCTCCCGACACCGCGCCGCCCGGTGCGCCAGTGGCCTTGCACCATCAGGTCGATACCCATCAGCTCGACGCCGTGTTCGTGGACCGCAATGGCGTTGTGAATGTGATGTGGGTGACCGGCGGCGGAGCGTGGCAAGGGCCGGCCGGGCTGACGCCTCCCGACACAGCGCCGCCGGGTGCGCCAGTATCCCTGCATTATCAGGGCGGCACCAATCAGCTCGATGCCGTGTTCGTGGACCGCAATGGTGCCGTGAATGTGATGTGGGTCGTCGGCGGCGGTGCGTGGCAAGGGCCGGCCGGACTGACGCCGCGCGACACCGCGCCACCGGGTGCGCCAGTGGCCTTGCACCATCAGGTCGACGCCGATCAGCTTGACGCCGTGTTCGTGGACCGCAACGGCGTCGTGAGCGTGATGTGGGTGATCGGCGGCGGAGCGTGGCAAGGACCGGCCGGACTGACGCCCGCCAACACCGCGCCACCGGGTGCGCCGGTGACCCTGCATCATCAGGGCGGCCCCAATCAGCTCGACGCCGTGTTCGTGGACCGCAATGGCGTCGTGAACGTGATGTGGGTGATCGGCGCTGGTGCGTGGCAAGGGCCGGCCGGGCTGACGCCCGCCAACACCGCGCCGCCGGGTACGCCAGTGGCCCTGCATTATCAGGGCAGCGCGAATCAGCTCGACGCGCTCTTCGTGGACGGTAATGGCGTCGTGAAGGTGATGTGGGTCCACGGCGGTGGTGCGTGGCAAGGACCGGTCGCCATCAGCTGATATCGCGTGGCGCAGACAGCGGGGCGGCAAACGCCTGAAGCGACGCGCACGATCATGCGCGTCGCTGGCCGGACCTGGCATCACCATGGCGCGCGATGAGGCGACCAATGGCGCCCCGTCCCGCGCCATTCATTGCAGCACAGGCAGCGCAGAGATAGTGTGGCCGGCAACAGCGCGCCATCGCGTGGCGCCTTCAGCTACGGGCGTTCTGTGATTCGCCGCCACGATCCTGATGATGATTTTCGCGCAAATGTGCGGCAACGAACGGTTGAGTTACCGTCCAGCCCTTAAGATGAAGCTGTGTGAGTGAGGGGCCAGCGGCAAAGTCCAAAGGTGACACCTCCTCAGCAGGTTAGCCGGTCGCCTCGAGGATCGGCACCAATTCTTCATGCCAGCGCAAAGCATCGCGCTGGCCTTGATCAACAAAACGACGCGGAGGTCATCATGCCTGCCATTACACATCCACCCAAGCATCTTGTGCGCGAATATCTTCAGCGCCGCTCGCGTGATCCCAAACCGCCGCCATCGCCGGAAGAAATCCGGCGCGAGCTTGGATGGGCTTTGCTGCTTCCAGGCTTCAAGCTGGCCAAGCGCAGCAACTGACCGCCTCCTGTCCTACAAGAATCTTGCACGTTGTCCTATTTTTTCTGTAGCACCGCTCTACCATAATCCTAAAAACATCAACACAGGAGTCTCACATGACAAATCGAATCGGTAACAAAGACGAAGCCCAACATCGTGGCAAAGCCGAGAAAAAAGACATCAAGCGCACCAACATCGCGCGTGAAGCCATCAAGAAAGCCATCGCCGCTTCCAAGTACCGCAACCAGGTCCGCAACCAGCCAGCGCCAGAGGCATTCCTGCCACCAGCCTGATGGCCGCCTGACCGCAGCACCAACAACCCGCACCGGCAACGCTGCGGGTTTTTTGTTGTCCGTCACTCATCAAGTACAATCCGGCGGCACGCCAGTGCAAATTTGTTAATTTTGCAGCCTAACCCGGAGCAAGTCGATGAGCAAGTCCCCCCAGCGTCATGTGCTGTTGATGTTTTTAACGGCCATGTTGGCATTGTCCGCATGCAGTGACAAGTCGAAGGAAGCAGCGTCAGAAAGTAAGGAGGCGGGCGAGAACGCCGTCGAGGAAGTGGCCGACAACGAACCGGCATTGCCGACAGCCGACTACTTCGCTCCCATCCTGGCCACGGCAGAGGGTACGTACAGCGAGTGCGAGGCGATCGGTAGGGGGGCTGCAGCGGGTTTGAAGGCCGGCGGGTCGGCCGTGGTCGCTGCGAATGGCAAGGTCAGCGGTGCCGGTATCGCCGGAGAATTGACGGCGGACATGGAAGTCCTGCTGGTGCGCCAGCGCGAGGGGAACGCTGCCCCGACGCTCGCGATGACGGTCCAGAATGACAAATTCATGCTCTCGCTGATGGAGCACGATGACGGAAAAAAACAAGCCGGGTTCGGGATTCCGCCCAACATGACTCAGTGCAAGGTCACCAAGCCGATCAAACTGTCCAGCCAGAGTCTGTACGCCTCGTATGCCTACCTGATGGATGCCAAGACCACGATCAAGTGCCTCAACAGCGGTACGTTCAGCTTCGACGACGTCGCCTATCAGGTGGCGAAAGGCGTGTTGAAGATCGGTGATGAGACTTACGATCTGAACACACTGAAGATGGAAACGGTGAGCATTGGCAACGATAAGCGTATGTCCTACCTTGGACAGACAGCGGACGAAAGATCGATCATGGTCTTTCTGGACCCGCAGGGCAAGGTCAGCAATCTCCAGGTGAACGGCAAGGGCGACAAGGCGTTCGCGTGCGACGTCAGCCCGTAAGCCACGCCGGTGCCGCCGCTCACGCAGGCTGCCGCAAGGCCGCCCGCGTGACCGCGATCAGGCGCGCACTGAGCCGCTCCAGCTTGGGCGACTGCACCCGCCACGCATGCCAGTACAGCATCACGTCGGTCGGCTTGTCTGGCGCCAGGTCGATCAGCGTGCCGTTGCCGATGTCGTCGCCAAACTGCTGCTCCGGCACCATGCCATACCCCAGCCCCAGCCGCACAGCGTGCGTGAATGCGTCGCTCGACGGAATGTAGTGGCAGGGATAGCTCCCGGCCGGCAATCCCAGCTCGCGCAGCAGAAATGCCGACTGCAAGGCATCCTTGCGGTCGAACACCATCAGCGGTGCGCGCCGCGCCGCCTCACGCTGCAGGCCGTCGGGAAACCAGCGCGCCACGAACGCGGGCGTGGCGAGCAGGCGGTAGCGCATCGCACCGAGCCGCTCCACCGTGCAGCCGCGCATTGGCTGCGCTTCGCTCGACACCCCGGCCAGCGCCGATCCCTGCGACAACAAGGTGTAGGTGTGATCCTGGTCGTCCAGCGCGATGTCGAGCAGGATCTGTTCTTCGATCAGGAACGACGCCAGTCCCGGCAGCAGCCAGGTGGCCAGGGTATCGTTGTTGACGGCCAGGGCGATCGTCAGCGGATGCGCATCGCTGTTGGCCGATTCGGCCAGGAACTCGGCCTCCAGCAGCCGGCTGCGGCGCAGATATTGGACCAGGCGTTGGCCAGCCGGGGTTGCGCGGCAGGGCTTGCTGCGGATTAGCAGCGGCGTGCCCAGCTCGTTTTCCATGGCGCTGACCCGTTGCGACACGGCCGACGGCGTCAGGTGGAGCAGGGCGGCAGCCTGCTCGAAACTGCCGCTGTCGATGACGGCCAGCAGCGCTTCCCCTTTGCGCGTATCGAGCATGCGAGCCTCCAGGATTAGAAAAACTTAATTATACGTAATTGGATTAAATCCGCTTCACTTCGGAAGTTCTCTGCCGCACACTCCCAGCTCATCCAGTTATCGCCAGGAGTGTGCATGCCCTACGTATCCCCCTTTTTCAACGGCCTCGTCTTGTGTTCCGGGCTGATCGTCGCCATCGGCTCCCAGAACGCGCACGTCCTGCGCACCGGCCTCAAGCGCGAACACGTGGGCCTGACCGTCGCTGCCTGCATCATCATCGACGCCGTGCTGATCGGGCTGGGCGTGGCCGGTGTCGGCACCCTGGTGCAATCGTCGCCGCTGCTACTTGGGGCGGCGCGCTGGGGCGGGGCGGCGTTTCTGCTGTGGTACGGCCTGCGCAGCTGGCGCGCCGTGTTCGCCAGCGCCGCGCTGACGGTGGCGCCCGAGGCCGCACGCACCGGCGCGCGCCAGGCCCTGGCCAGCGTGGTGGCGTTGTCGCTGCTCAATCCTCATGTCTATCTCGATACGGTGGTCCTGCTCGGCGCCATCGGCGGCAACTTTACTCCGCCAGAACGCCCGGCCTTTGCGCTGGGGGCGATGAGCGCCTCGGCCCTGTGGTTCTGCGCGCTCGGCTATGGCGCCACGCGGCTGTCCGGCCTGTTTGCCCGTCCCGCCGCGTGGAAATGGATCGACGGCCTGACCGGCACCATGATGCTGGCGCTGTCGGCCTCGATCGCCTTCGGCGCCTGAAGGCCGGCGCCGTCATTCACCGGCCGCCATACGCCATTCGCCGAAATCCGCTGGGCAGCGCTGCCGCGCCGTTGTATCGTTGCGCCTGAACTGACTACAGGAGCAAACGTGTCCAATAAATCTTCCTACGAGTGGCGCAAGCAGTTGATGTGGGGCTTGCTGCTGATCGGCTTCGGCACCATCGTCCTGCTCGAGCAGATGGACGTGATTCACGTCGACGGCCTCTGGCATTACGCACCGCTGGTGCTGACCGTCATGGGCCTGAACAAAATGATCGGCTTTCCGACCGCGAAAGACTTCACCACCGGCCTGTGGATGGTGTTCCTGAGCCTGTGGCTGCTGTCCACGTTCGAAAACCTGTTCGGACTGACCTTCAGCAACGGCTGGCCGATCCCGGTCATTTTCTGCGGCGTCACCATGATTCTCGAACCGTTCATCGAACGCCGCCTCGCGCCCGAGCAGGAGCCGCACGATGAAAAATGATCCCCGCACCCCCGGCGTGCCCAACCAGGTCTGGATCGGCCTGGCGGTGATCGGCTTCGGCTTGCTGTTCCTGCTCGATAACCTGAACATCATCGACCGCCACCGCGTGCTGTACTTCTGGCCCGTGCTGGTCGTCATCGGCGGACTGGTCAAGTTTGCCGGGGCCGAATCGCGCCACGAACGTGTGGTGTTCGGCCTGATCGCCGCCGCCGGCGCCGTCCTCACCCTCAACCGGCTCGGCTACGGCTACTTTTTCAATGCCCGCACCCTGTGGCCGGTGCTGATCATCTTGTTCGGCATCGGCGTGATCCACAAAGCCATGCGCAAACGCATCACGCCGCCCGGCGCGCCGCTCAAGGCCGGTGGCGAGGCCGCGCCGGATGCCGACGCGAATGCCAATGCCGACGCCGTGGTCGATATCACGGCCATTCTGGGCGCCTTCCAGCGCCGCATCAGCACCCCGGCCTTCTGCGGCGGCAACGTCAGCGCCATCATGGGCGACTGCGTGCTGGACCTGCGCGAATCGTCGATCGACGGCGAGGCCGAACTGAATGTGTTCGCCGTCATGGGCGGCATCACCATCAAGTGCCCGCCCGACTGGAGCATCGTGCTCGAAGGGGTGCCGATTCTCGGCGGTTTCGAGGAAAAAACCTCGCCCGCGCCAGGCACCGGCAAGCGTCTCACCATCCGGGGCTACGCGATCATGGGCGGCGTGGAAGTGCGCAACTGATGCAGGGGCCGTTTTCCACGCGGCGCGGCGCGGGCCTGTACCTGCTCGCGTGGCTGCTGCTGGCGATCGTGTTCGCGGGCCTGATCGTGGCCGCCACCGGCGCCGCATGGACCAACGGCTTGCTCTTTGCTGTACCGGTGACGCTGGTGTATGCCTGCGCCACCGGCTTTTCCAGTTACTACCTGTGCCGCGCCTATCCGCTCGGCGAACGCAGCGCCATCTCCGTGCTGCTGGTCTTTTTCGTCGCATCGCTATTTGCCGGCTCGCTGTGGACGGCGCTGTGCGCCGCGTGGAACAGCGCCTGCGAATCGCTTGGCCTGCCCTGGGCCGGCGTTCCCATGACCGCCCCCTTGCAGGCGATGAGCGTGGGCCTGGGCGTGATCTTGTACGCGATGGCCGCGGTGGCGCACTACCTGGCGCTCGAATTCCAGCGCGCGCGTGCCGCCGAACGGCGCGGACTCGAAGCGGCGCTGATGGCGCAGGATGCCGAGCTGCGCATGCTGCGCACCCAGATCGATCCGCACTTTCTGTTCAACAGCCTCAATTCGATCAGCGCACTCACGTCCATCGACCCGGCCCGCGCGCGCGACATGACCTTGCGCCTTGCGGATTTTTTCCGTCACAGCCTGGGTCTGGAAGCGAACCGCAAAGTCACCCTGGAAGCGGAAGCGACGTTGGCGATGCATTTCATCGCCATCGAAAAGGTGCGCTTCGGCGCGCGCCTGAACGTCGAGCAGGCGATCGACGCCGGCGCGCTCGATTGCCTGCTGCCGCCGATGATCCTGCAGCCGCTGGTCGAAAACGCGGTCAAGCATGGCATCGCCAACCTGACCGGCGGCGGCACCATCCGCATCGCGGCGCAGCGCGCCGGCTCGGTCCTGAAAATCGTCGTGGAAAACGACATCGACGACGAGCCGTCCGCCGCAGGAAAAGGGATCGGACTGGCCAACGTACGCCAGCGCCTCGCCGTCGCCTACGGCCACGAGGCCGGCATCTACTGGACGCGCGAGGCGCGCCTGTTCCGGGTCGCGCTGACGCTGCCCGCCCATACGAAAGAAATGGAACCATCATGCGCGTCATAATCGTCGACGATGAAGACCTCGCGCGCGGCCTGGTGCGCGAGTTTTTAAGCAAGCATGCCGATATCGACATCGTGGCCGAATGCGCGAACGGCTTCGACGCCGTCAAGGCCATCACCGAACTGGAACCGGACCTGGTTTTCCTCGACATCCAGATGCCCAAGCTGAACGGCTTCGAGGTCGTGGAACTGGCCGGCGCCAAGGCGCGCTACATATTCGTTACCGCTTTCGACCAGTACGCGCTCAAGGCTTTCGACATCCACGCCGTCGACTACCTGCTCAAACCCTTCAGCCAGCAGCGTCTCGACGCCGCGTTGGCGCATGCGCGCACCAGCGTCGCAAAAGTCGGGGTCGACGCGGTGCTGCGGGAGGCCGCGCAGCGCAACAAGCCGCTGGAGCGGGTGCTGATCCGCGACGGTGCGCGCGTCCACATCATCGCCGCCGGCCAGATCGACTACATTGAAGCGCAGGATGACTACGTGCGCATTTGCGCCGACGGCAAGCACTACCTGAAAAACCAGCGCCTGTCGGAACTCGAAAGCCAGCTCGATGCGGCCCTCTTCGTGCGCATCCACCGTTCCTGGCTGCTCAACCTCGGCGCCATCGAGCGCATCGAGCAGGGCAGGGACAGCCACACCGCGATTCTCAGGGATGGCACCCGCCTGCCGGTCAGCCGCAGCGGCTACCAGAAGGTCAGGGCGCTGATCGGCTGACCCCCCGTCGTTCGCTCCACCACTGCGTCGTACCCGCGCAGCCTCCAGGTCCTGAGAAACTCCTCGACCTCTTTGGAGCGAGGCAAGTCCAGAGGCTAATGCCGCTAACTTAGAGTGCCTAAGAAAACCGGTCACTTATCCTGGAAGCAACAACGACGTACACTGAGCTACTGCGACCGGCCGCTTTCGGCTGCGGATTCAAGCGGTCATCGCACGTACAATTGAAGTCCAAACCTGCTAATGCAGTCACCGATTCGTGTAAAGAGAAAATTTTGAAAATAACTTTGCGACTCAAATTTTTTGTAGCTGCCGCAGCGCTTACGGCACATGCATCCGCGCACGGTGCCAATGAGATGCTTGCAGAAATGGCCTATTGCGCGAAGGCGTCGGTATTTGCGGAGGTCTTCACTCAAGGCATGCTCGCAAACAAGAGTAACGATGAAAGTGTAGAGGCGGCAGTGACGGCTCTCAATGCGATGTACACCGACAAAATTAATGAGCAGGATCGTAGATTATTGACTCCTTGGGCAGTGATGGTAGACAAGCTACGTGGATATCGGCCGAGCACAGGCGGCGCCTTGGTCGCGCTCAGCTGCTTTACATTTTTGACGGACGGAAAGTATTTGCAGATGGGCTCGCCATCCGTCGTCGCATCTGTTTGAGCAATGTGAGATTCCTGCGATACCGGGTCCACTGCTGACGCAGTCGGGCAGTCATCAAAAAAAACTACGCTTCGCTTCCCTTGGAGAATGAATAGTAATTTCAGTAAGGCAAATGTTGGGGAATGAACGGCTGAACATGCGTACAGCAATTGCGAAGCACTGACCGATGAATCCGCAGTCGGAAGCGGTCGATCCGTCAATCGCTCGTCCACTGTCGAGTACAATCGGCAGCATCCGGCCGATAGAGGACGGTCGTGGGCCAGCGCCCGCTTACGCATCTTCGACAGGAAAACCGTAGTGCGGCAACCTGTCATCCGGCAACCAAGGCCAGTCCGAGCGCCTTGTAATAACTTGCTGAGCGGAAATTAACTCCTGTTCGGTCAGGAATATCCCGAAAAGATCGTTGCCGCCATTGATTGCGTAAAAATGGTAAGTGGAAGCCTCGAGACTTGCATTCACGATCTGGAAAAAGGCAACCGTGGCACGCTCCCAGCCATCGTTGTTCTGCTTACCGCTCTCCAGCACCTCCCAGATTATAAATTGCCTGCCACCAGCTTCAACGGTGTACCCAAGACCATCGTTGCTTTGGACCTCGGTGACTTTAAGTGGTGTGGCAGAATACTCCTTGAGCCGGGGCAACAACTCGATATAAGAGGTCAGGATACCCTGCTCCGCCAAACTTTCCGCGTCCAAAGTTACTAGCTGCTCGTAGTCCAGTGGGTTTACTGACACAGACGGGGATGCTGGCTGGCTAATACCCCACAGGCTTTTCAGGAGCTCGACAAGTCGTTTCATACTTTGATTATAACGGGGTGGTTTGCTTATCCGGGCATCGTCCGGCCAAGTAAAAGCCGCCCGGGCAATAGGACTGCTGTAAGCGCTCCATAAAACACAGCCTTGTGGCTTGATCCCGATTTCCGCATGCTTGCC